>JACRFA010000277.1 GCA_016218065.1 Ignavibacteriota bacterium
CATGACGACAGGGACAGAAAAATCTTAACCAATCAAACTATGAAAAGCAATTGCTGCAGAAGCGACTTGAATTTCGATTTGGTCTCATCCTGACGGGTGCCCGTCCAAGACGTCGGCCATGCGTGAGATTTCTATGCTGGATTTCAGGATGATCAATGTCCTTTGCACGTTTGGAGCTTTGCGCCTCGACCATCAAAACCAAACAAACGCTCCGGCTCGCAGCGAGAACGCACGCGTAAGGCCATCGACATTGACATTCCTTTTGAGGAAGGGAAAAGCAATGCCCGCCTCGACTGAGTAGCGTTCCGAAACCCGGAGTGCGCCATCAATCTGCAAGTTGATTTGTGTTTGATCGCTCTCGGCAACATCAACGAACTCAGGACCGGCGGGAAAGCCGAGGTTCCGGATATTGGATTCGCCCAGACGCTGAATGAACAGAAGCGTCGGATGAACGGTCAGTTGATCGAATACAAACGAGTAGCCACCGCGCACCAGAACATCACTCCCCCGCTTCAGTCGCGTGAGAGCATTGGAACTGCGACCGAACGGAATTTGCGCAGCCACCGATGCATCGAATCCGCCGCTTTCAACTGTCGCGCCGAACAGGACGTCGTTCGTGCCCAGCCCGCTTTGATATGCTTGTGGGAGATTCGCGTTTCCATTCGCATTTCCTGTTGCAAGCTTTCCTCCAAGTTGAACCTGCAAAGTCAATTCTTCACGGCGCAGTACAGTCTGGTTCCACACCGCTATCACGTCCCCGATTCCGCTCGCACTTCCCGACGGGCCTGTTTGCGCATTGATCGGAACTACGATCGAGAGCTGCGAGTAATCGGAAATCTGGATAGCCCCCTCCACTCTTGCCGAATGATACGTGATGTCATCGGCAGATGTGCTTCGACCCAGGACGTACACAACTCCAACGCGATGTTCCTTCTCCCCCGACTCAGCATGCGAAATGTTCTTTCCCACCGAGCAGACGCCCGCATCCGAGCATTGTGCAGTGAGCTGCTCGTGCGAGAGAAACATCTGGCAGATGAATGCTAACGCGGTCAATACTTTGAGTCGCATGTTCACTTCGTGATTGTTGTTTAGAGATCGTTAAAGCAGACAAGAAGAAATGCAATTCCTTCTTACCAATGAAACGCCTGAAGGGAGTGAAGAGTTGCGTGAGAGAGGATCCTACGCTTCCACGCTTCCACGGATCACTTGCTCAGCGCGCGGTAATGTCGTATATTGGTGTGCCAAAAAATGGAGAGCTGGCAGAACGGCTATTGCACCAGTCTTGAAAACTGGCGCCCTCACGGGCTTGTAGGTTCGAATCCTACGCTCTCCGCAAGCGTCCCGACGACTTTCCCGATCTCGTTCAAGCGCAGTCGGACCCTGATGTACTCAATACACCATCACCGCGTAGTACACCGTCTTCGTCAACTCCTCGAACACCGTTTCGTATCCTTCCCAACTCAAGAACCAATTGCGCGAGGAGACTCCAAGAAACGGCACTCCTACCACGGATACGCTGATGCTTTTGTTGCGGGTGTGATACTGATAGGCTTTCTTTGAACGCGCTGTGTGCAGTTGCGCGGTGACCAGCGTGAGATGAGTCCAACCCCACGCAGAAGCCGAATCAATTACTGCGGAGGCAATGTTCAGCGTCTTGGGTTCGCGCTGCGGCACCGGGATCAGCTTCAGGTGACTCGTGTCGAAGCCCGCGTCCCATGCGGCCTCAATCACTTCACGCCGGCTCAACGTGTCCTGAAAAAGATGCTCGAAGATGATCGTCGCGACGTCGCTCCCTTCGGTCTTCTCACATACAAGTATCGCTTCGTCGAACTGACTTTTCGATCCGGCCCAGTTCTCAATCACGTAGTGTGTCGCGACGCCGTTCGTATCTTCTTCAACCAGAAGTTGCGTCACAATCAAATGCAGCCCGACAACAGAGAGCAGAATGAAACCGGCAACCCAGAATGCGGCTCTTCTTTTCTTCATCAGCAGTAGTCGAATGTAACAGGATAAATAGAGACTCGGTCTTGCCAGCCCAATCTCCGACAGAACGATGAAAACCTCCGTACAACCGATGTCGAAGGACGTCAACCATTACCCTTCGACCCATTGAAAAACGCTCGCTGCTAATGACGTGTCATGAATTTGTCATTCTGAGGCTCGATTTTCAGAGCCGAAGAATCCAGAAACCCAGTCGTGCTCCGATCTGGATTCTTCACTTCGTCCCGATTTGTCCGAAGGACTCCTGCGGAGAAATGCAATCGGGACTCGTTCAGAATGACAAATGGGAGCGCACGTCATGGCCTCAAATAGCCACGCTTGCTTTCGGCGTCGTCATTGAACTCAGGGTGTCGAAAGAATCTTCCTGTACGCCGCGGCGGTTTTCTCCGAGATGCGTTGCCACAGGTACTCGCGGCGAATGTGTTCACGTAGCGCGTTGTCTTTCCGTAACTCCAATACCTTCTGGATTCCTTCTCTGATGGAGTCCACAGAATGCGGATCGACGTACACCGCCATCTCGCCAAAATATTCTCTTGTCCCTCCATGCGGAGTGATGACGATTTTCGCGCCCGCGAGTCCGGCTTCGAGCGCGGCAATCCCGGGCGTCTCGAACAGCGACGGAAGCGCAAACACATCTGCGGCGGCGTACGCTGACGCGAGCATCTCGGAATCGTGTTGGAGTCCATCGATCAGCAGGACGTGCTTATGCTTCGCAGCCTCACGGACGCATGCCGCGCCATATTCGCCGTCAATGATTCTTCCGATGATCACCGCCGGATGATCGATTGCGCCGAGAGCCTTGATCAGTGCAAGCACGTTCTTTCGTCCGTGGCCGATATGCCCGACGTTGAGAATGAAGTTCTCCACGCCGTATTTCTGTTTGAACAATGCCGGATCCGCGTTTGCGAAACGCTCTTCAACTCCATTCGGAATGACCGTAACCTTTGCGGCATCAACTCCCAACCCATGGATGACCAGGTCGGCCTCGGCGCGCGAGTTTGGCAACACGGCCTTCGCCCACGAACACATCTCGGCCGTCATCCCGTAATCAGACCACAAACCCTTGCCGACCTTCTTCAGCAGTCGCGTTGTCGTGAGCATCGCCCGCACGTAGCGATGTGAATGCAAACTGTAGATGATCGGCGAGACGACGAGCGGAATGCCCAGCGTGTGTATTTCACGTGCAAGATGATACGTGCCGATGTTGGCTGCAAAGAGATGGAATAGATCGCACGTGGCTCGATTGAACGGCGCCCACGAATCAAACTTGCGTGCATCGACTCCGAACTGATCCATGCACCGAATTGTCTTTTCGAGCTGTGTGCTTGGTCCGCCATGGAGAATCGACACGGCCTGGTAGCTGGCGACCTGAACGCGAATCATTTATACTTTCTTTCGGTGATTTTCTTTGTAACCGTTCTGAAGATGTTGCCAAACATCTGTCGCGGATCGAACTCTCTGATTCTGCGGATGTCATCGGGGACTTCGTATTGCTCCTGCGATGTCCAGGCGATCTCGTTCAAGTTTACAATGCCCGAACTCCGCACAATCGCTTCTCGTGCGTCCGGATGAATCACTCTCAGCCACACGGAGTCATCCATTTTGCCGAGATCGATGCGAAGACTCTCTGTCGATATCTCAACGGAATACGTTCCCTTCAACCGTCTCCTCCACCATCGCGCAAACTCAAGCATCGTCACATTCCCGATGCCAAGTTCTTCGATACGTCGGAAGATGTCTTTCATGACATCGAAGCAATGGTGTGTTGGGTGATGATAGAAGAACAACGGCTCGTCTCGCGCAAGCTTTGCGTCGATCACGCGGGTGAAGTAGTCGTTCATTTGAACTTCCGAGTAGCCCGCCTGCTTCAAGCTTCCGATACAAATCGGGTGAATCGGAAGTTGCAGAGCGTAAAAGAACACATCCTTGTTCATCGGGAACAGCGGAAGCGCGTCGTAGGCGTACGAGAATTCTGATGAATACTCGAACCCGACCTTGTCAATCGCCCTCCCCAACTCAACACTCCACATTCCGAATGGAGCGGTGAAGCCGGAAGAGGCAATGCCGGCCCGCTCCAGTTTCAGCTTTGCTTTCGTGATGTTCTTCAGATTTTCATCGTAGGAATCGAACACCTGATGTTCGTAGCAGTGAATGCCGATTTCCTGTCCCGCGAGAAAGGCGAAGTGCTGCAGCCATTCTTCATGACTCTTCACGTCGAGAAACCACGACATCTTCACATCAAACTCAATTGCAGCGTGGTACAGCGCGTCGATTTCCTGTCGTGAGCCTTTGTCGGTGTCGATGCGAAACGCGAACACATTCTTCCGCCCGTCGGGGAAATACCAGAGGTGCGCGTACGGGAACGAGCGTGCGCCGTGCAAGTACTTCAGCGCATCGTGCAACAGATGATGCAGCTCAGCTTTGTTCACAAGAGAAACGCGTTCGGTCGGCAGACGATCACGGCCGGCATAGAAGCTCTTGTGCGCTGCACGCGTGTCCGTCATCAGCGCGGCGAGATCGAACGGAAGGATCACTGCATATCCGCCGCCGAGCGGTCCGGCAAATACTGCATGACTGTTGTGCTGGGTGCGCAGATGATTCGCCTCTCGCGGAATACGAATCTCCGCTCCGATATCGACAAGCGTGACGCCGGCGAAGATCTCATCGTGATCCGCCACGAGATACTCATTCCATTCACTGGACGACTGCGTTCCGCACACTCCATCCAGATGCGCTGCCGAACCAAGAACCGCTCCGCCCGACTGCAAGTACTCTTCCAGCAGATTTCGCTCGTTCACATCCAGCGTGCGGTTGACAACAATGGCGCTGCACGTCGCGACGAGCGTCGCAGGATCGTCATTGAAGTAGGGCACTCCTTCTTGCAGCAGGATTTGCTCCCATGAAGCGGAATGCGCAATCAATCCTATTCTCAGATTCACACAAACCTCTCTCGAAGAAATTGAATCTCTTCCTTCGAAAACCCTTTGAGGATAACCAACATGACTGAGAAAGTCAAAGCGCCTACGGCGAGCGCCGCAATGAAGTGAACGTCGCTCAACAAGAACACCGCGGCCAGCATCGCCAAACCTGAGGCCACGGCCGGCATTGTGAGCCGCAATGTTGAGATGTCGAATATCCGTGCGCGCTGTGTTACGAAGAGCCAGAAGGTGAGCACACCTTCTCCAATCGCCACCGCCGATGCAACGCCTGTCGCCCCATACAGACTTGCAAGCGCGAGGCTGAGAATCACGAGCAGAGCCGTGGCGCCGGCCATAATGCGAACGTACTCACGCTCTCTGTTTTCAGCAATCATCACAGACATGAACACCGTGTTCACGATGCTGAAGAGAAAGTACAGCAGAAGAATTTGAAATGGAACGACTGCTCCGACAAATCCTGAACCGTACACAACGCGGACCGCTTCTTCTGCGAATGCTGTTCCGTACACGACAATCGGAATTCCCACGGCAAGCACAACGCGCAGAGCGAGCGAGGCCGTGTGCTTGTAGGCTGTTGCATCTGCTGCGCGCTGGCGTGAGATCACGGGAAAGAAGAACGTGTAGAAGACGCGGTCGATCATCAATGCCACAAACACCAGCTTCATCGCGCCATTGAATAACCCGGCATCAGCCGCTGAGCTGATGAAGCCGACTATGAGCACCGGCAGGTTCATGAACGTTTGCGCGAGAAACGACGTCAGTCCGAGAGGAAGACTTGCCGAAAGAAGATTCTTCCATGACTTCACTCGCCAGTCAATCCTGAGTTGATGTTGCTGGCGTCGCAACAATTCCAGAAGCAAAAGACTTGCGACGATGTTTCCCATGAAGTACGCGACGGCGGTGAGCGGCACGTCCGACTCCGCGTGAACGAGCGCGACAACGAGCACGACATAGACGAGCGCCGTTACAGCTTTGCTCCCTGACGACGCAACAAGATTTTCCTTCCCCTGAAAATACCAGTCGAGCGAGAACGCCATCGGCAGCGCGGAAAGAGAGAAGAGCAAAGCCGTGAAGCTCACATTGAGCTGATCAGAGAACACAAATGCTGCCGCTGACGCCAGCAAGATACAGCATGTCGCGATAACGAAACGCAGCGCGGCGAGTGAGCCGGGAAGACGTTCAGCCGATTCCTCACGCGCTGCAACGTTCCTTGTCCCCAATACAGTGAGTCCCGGATTCGAGATTATCGCGATGTAACTCAGCACAGAGAATCCGATGCTCATCACGCCAAAACCCGATGCGCCCAACACTCGCGCAAGGTACGCGTTCGCCGCAAAGCCGAGTAATCGACTCACCACATCGAAGCCCGCGACCGCGATGATATTTTGCAGAGGTTTCTTCACGACAGAAGGGTGTTGATGACGGCGACGAGCGAGCGTTCGCGCTTCTCCAGCGTAAACTCGCTCATCATGCGTGCGCGAGCCTTGAGGCCGTGACTCGCCGGAGACGCGAGCGCACGTTTCAACGCATCAACGAGCGCGGGCTGATCGCGATACGCGACGAGATACCCTGCATCGCCGATTGCAGTCGGAATGCCGCCGGCGATCGTCCCGACCGGAATGCAGGCGCAGAGCATGGCTTCACACAATGTGTTCGGCAAGCCTTCGGTGAACGACGGCTGACAGTACACTTTTGCTTTTTGGTAGAATGGAAGAAGCTGACTGCGCGGGACGAACGAGATGATCTCGACGTTCGCAGGCGCGAGCGACTTCACCTCGGTCAATATTCGCTCGTGAACTCCGATGACTTGAAAGGGCACTTCAGGCAGCATGCGCGCTGCATCGAACAGCTTGTCGATTCCCTTCTTCTTCAACCGATCACGATTGTCGCATGATGCGACACAGAGCACCATGTCGTTCTTCGCTTCACCCGCGGTCCATTGTATTGCGTCGAATCCAAATGCAATCGTTGAGATGTTGTGGCCGTCGTACTCCGCGAGCCGTTTGATTTCCTTTTCGAGAAACGGATCGACGGGAAGAAGCTGGTCAGCGTTGCGAAACGCGTAACGCAGGATTCGTGATCGCCACGGGCTGAGCCATATACCGTAGTTGATCTCCGGATCTTTCGACGCATCAACTCCCGCTACAACAATCACAGACTTCTTTCCGAGAAGCTTCGCAAGGAAGACGGCATAACCTGCGTAGATGGATCCAAACCAGGCAAACACGAGATCGCAGCGAAGAACTTCTGCCGGAATTCTGACAAACGCACGGAGCTTTTCAGCAATCAGCTTGCTGACGCGGAAATGCCGCGTGAGGATCAGGAAATCCTCTTCAATGAAAGGCGTAAAGAGAGTCGAGCTGAAAAAGATTCTCTTGTCGGAGGTCAAGATCGTTTTTGCAGGATGAGTATGTCTTGATGTGAGAGTCCGTTCTTGTCGCCGGACCATGCGCCGTATTGGATTGGTCGCGCCAACTCAAGCCCGCGTGCGGATGCCATCTTCAGCAGCTTGTCTTCGTCAAACGCCACAATGGATTCAGGCGCTTGGGGATTGGCAAACGCAATCGTGTCGTCATGCCGATGAAACGCGATCACATTCTTGCCTGCCTCTGCGAGCGCCCGCTGCCTGTCGTTCAGCAAGAAGAATGTCGCGACGCATCTTCCGCGAGTATTCAGCAATGCGCTAAGCTGCGACACATAATTCTCCACTTCATCCTTCATCATGTGTGTGAAGACAGATTTGAGAAGGATGACGTCGAACTGATCGTTCAGGTCGAAGCGGTACGAAGAGGCGAGATGGCGGCCGTGCGGATTGTACATTCCGTTTCTGACGTCAAGATGAAAGAACGAGAACCGATCGTCGGTTGATGCGATGAACTTTCGGCACCAGGTAATCGCAGCAAGGTTGATGTCGCATCCGGTGTAGCGTCCGTTCTTGTCCAGTTGGTCGAGAAGCTCCAGCGCGATTTGTCCGCAGCCGCAGCCGATATCGAGCACGCGGCTTGATGGCGTGAGATCCGCCAGGAGCTTCAGGTACAAACGAAACTCCGCCGCAGACGACTCGAAATTGCTGAGCGGCCCGACATCCCAGCGGAGGTCAAGCGGCGGCAGATGGGTTTTATTATTGAGAACTCGTGCAGAATAGTCGAGTGGATTCAATCCTTTGAGAAGCAGCTTCTTCCAGCTTCGCTTCATACGTCCGACACAAAAATCAATGTGAGAGTCAAGAAATATTGCACGAAAAGATACACCAATCGAGTCTGAGTATCAAGAATGGCGTTCGCTTTGCAACTCCCTCGCCCATTTGCTATATTTTGTGTGAAAATTGAATGGGCGCAGACATGAAACGAATTCCGCTTCTCTTCCTTCTCTTCTCGATCACACTCGTGTGCGCCGGTTGCCTCAGCGTCGAGTCAAAAGAATATCACATCAAACTGAAGACTGAGACATCGGGCGAAGCGACAATCAAATTCGTCAACATCGTTTCAGAAAGCGACGACACCACCGATGTGTCGGCGGAAGATTTTCAGCAGCTCATCGAAACGTACTTGAGCGGCGATCAATTGGAAAAGGAAAATCCCGGCTACCGAAATGTGAAGAAGAAACTCTACGTAGAGAAAGGCGTGCTTGTCGGCGAAGTGAGCTTCACGTTCGACAGTCTGAACGCGGTGCGTCTCTTCAAATTCGACAAAGAGAGTCCGCTGATGTACTACGCTTCGAATCCTCTCTCATCCGAAACGCTGCTGGAGACAAACGGCATACAGGGCGAGGAGTGGATGCCGGTCGTTTTCTGGAAACGGGACGCCCGAGAGTTGTTCGTGAAGACAAAGGTTTCCTCGGAATCCGGATATCGGACTAACCTGCTAAAGCACTTCCGCGAATGGCAAGCCGCCCAGTCGAAGAAGAAATGACCTCGACAGAAAAGCTTAACCACGAAGACACAACGACACGAAGTTTTCCAGAAATTGTTTTCTTCGCGCCTTCGTGTCTTGGTGGTTTTCTTTTTCGAGGTTGAATGGACCTCTGGCGAAAAAATCTGTACGTCCTCTGGGCCACGCAATTCATCGCGATGGTGGGAATGAATCTTGTCGTTCCCTTTCTCCCTTTTTTCATCCGCACACTTGGCGTTACTGACGAAGCTGAAGTGACGCGCTGGAGCGGCCTTGTGTTCGCGGGACCGTTTGTGTCGTCGTTCTTCGCGACGCCGTTCTGGGGAAACATGGGCGACAAGTACGGCCGCAAGCCGATGGTGATTCGCGCGTTGATCGGACTTGCCGCCTCACAAATCCTGATCGGATTCTCACAAACTGTGTTTCAGGTTTTTGTCTTCAGAATCCTGCAAGGAGCGATCAGCGGTTTCATTGCGTCGGCGCTCGCGCTTGTGTCAACGAGCGCGCCGAAGAATCGCGTCGGGTACGCACTGGGCGTGTTGCAATCGGCGTCGGCAGGCGGCGTTGTGCTCGGGCCATTCTTTGGCGGCGTGTTGGCTGATCTCGTCGGCTTCCGGGAGATCTTCTTCATCACTGCAGTCATGTGCATGGTCGGAGCACTTGCAGTCATCTACGGCGTGGAGGAAGTCCGCGACACATCCGCCGACCGAATGAAGTTCTCGGTGTTCGACAACTACAAGCTGATGTATGCAAACAAACAACTGCGGTTGGTTGCATTGTGTCTTGTGGTCGGTCAAGTTTCCGTCTTGATGGTCGAGCCGATCTTTGCGTTGTTTGTCGAGAGCTTCAAAACGGATACGGCGTATATCGCGACGCTCGCCGGAAGCATCTTCTCCGTCACCGGTTTGTTCTCGACAGTCTCAGCGCCGTGGTGGGGAAAGCGCAATGATCGCAAAGGCTACAAGAAGGGATTGTTTATCGGGATGACCTTGACCGGCGTGGCGTACATTGGGCACAATCTTGTTACGGGATTGCTGCAATTGGCGGTGTTGCGGGCGTTGCTGGGATTTGCGCGGGGAGGCGTTTTGCCTGCACTTTACTCGCTCGCCAATCTCCATGCGCCGCCCGAACGACGCGGCGGCATAATTGCGATCGCCAGCAGCATGACAATTCTCGGCAACATGCTCGGCCCCGTACTCGGCGGCATCGTTGCATCGCATACCGGCATCCGCGAAATGTTTCTGGTGAACAGCGCACTCGCTCTTGTTGTCGCGTTCGTTATTTGGAAGATGATGGAGGACGCCCAAACCCTGAGCGCACCGAAGGGCATCACTCAAGAGACTGCAAGAACGGAGTGATGCCACTCGTTCAATTCACATGTCGTGCTCGCGTCACTTCGTCAAAACCAACTTCTTCACTCCTACATAGTTGCCCGTCTGCAACCGATATAAATACATTCCGCTCGCGAGATGTGCGCCATCAACCTTTACCGTCTGGTAATATCCGGCCTCAACAACATTATCAAACAGCGTCGCAACTTTCTGTCCAAGCAAATTGAAAATCTCCAGCGTTGCTCGTCCGGTTTCTTCAACTGAGAATTTGATATTCGTTTCCGGATTGAAGGGATTAGGATAATTTTGCTTCAATGCAAATTCTCTCGGCGCGACTTCCTTCACGCTCGTAGGTGATGATACGTTGATTGGTTCTGTAAAGTGAATCGTTCCGTCTAAATCTACTTGCTTCAATCGGTATTGCCAAGAACCTCCGGCAACATTTGTATGTGTGAACGAATAATCATGCGGCTCGTTC
>JACRFA010000282.1 GCA_016218065.1 Ignavibacteriota bacterium
AGCAGATGCGACGAGCACCAACGCAAACGCGAGCGCAAGGAGAAGTGTTGGGGTTGTATGACGCCAGGAATTCTCGACCCTCACGGACTGCACAAGCATAATCGTAGCGAGGAAGCTCGCGTGAAGTATGAGTATCGGGATTTTGGCGACGGAACTTTCCAGCGAGTTGACGACAACGACGAGACTTGTCAGTACGAGAAGCGAGGCGAAGATCCAGCGCGGCAATCGCGGGTTGTCGATGAACGGAGAGGGTACTGACCGCATGATGTTTGTGTTAGGACTTCTTTCTTCAGGGATGTTGTTCTGCCGCGCCAGGCCGACGCGGCAGAACATCGATCATAGTTACTTCTTCTCGGGTGTCTGCTGCGCCGCAGTCCAGGGCGGTACAATGCCGTTGGAGCGCGCGTACGCAATCGATTGTCCGAGATGTTCATGGATGTGTGAGAGCGTCGTGAGCCACATGCTGCGCACGCTCATCTGCTGACCGAAGAAGTCCACTTTCTTCTCCAGACTCTCATCGGTCATCGCTGTGATTGTCTCTTTCAGAAAGTCGAACGACTTCTTCATCTGCTCGGCAATCTCTTTCTTGTCGGTGATGGATCGCTCCCACTTGTCTGCTTCAGCGGGCGAGGCGAAGTTCATTGCCGCCGGGACTTGTGCGCCCATGAATTTCGCGAGGAAATAATTCCCTGTTGCGATATGCAGGTAGGCTTCACCGATCGAACGCACCCCCGGCGCCGGCCGCCATGACATCTTCGCTTGAGGAATGGCATTTTCCAGCTGCATCACCTGGCCTTGCGCGTATTCGAGCTGGCCCATCATATCGCCACGGAAGCCCGTGGTCTCCTGTGCATGAACAACAAGCACTGAACCCAACACCAGTAGCAACACACAGTGTTTCATGGAGACTCTCCCTTCTGATGAATTGTTTTTGATGAGTTGACTCCGGACGTGTATGGCCCCGGAGGACGAAAAGTGTGTCAAGTCTAACCAATCCTAAACTCAAACTCAACATTTTAGTTGCAGATTGATTCATCCTTCCCCAGTCGTTACATTACACCCGGCCGCGCACTCTCTTCGTTCAACTTCAGAATGAAAATCCAGGTCGGAACCGCAACACTGTCGCTCGTGCAAGTCGACATCACACAGCAAGAGGTCGATGCCATCGTCAACGCCGCCAACTCAAGCCTCATGGGCGGAGGTGGAGTTGACGGCGCAATTCATCGCGCAGGCGGTCCGCAGATTCTCGAAGAGTGCAAGGCTTATGTTGCCCAACACGGCAGACTTCCGACGGGCGAAGCGATGATTACGTCGGGAGGAAGAATGAGGGCGAAGTTTGTCATTCACACCGTCGGTCCGGTGTGGCAGGGCGGAGCGCATCGCGAAGAGGAGTTGCTCGCGAACGCGTACCGCAACTCGTTGCGCGTTGCCGTCGAGCATCGTGTGAAAACGATCGCCTTCCCATCCATTAGCACAGGCGTGTACGGCTTTCCGATTGAGCGGGCAGCGAAGATCGCGCTGGCAACGACGAAAGAATTTGTTCAGAAGATTCCACAAATTGCCGAAGTTCGATTCGTGACGTTTCGTTTGTCAGATTTTGAAATCTACGGTCGTCTTTTCTCATCATAACTTGCGCAGAATCCCATCCATCGATTTTCACAAAGAGGATGCTTCATGATCAACAAACTTCAGTGCGGGCTTATTCTGCTCGGACTTGCAATCCTGACGCACACGAGTATTTCTCAAACTACTCCTCCCGAAGGTATCCGCGTCAACACGCCGACGGTGCACGCGCTTACCAACGCGAGAATCGTCCCCTCGCCGGGGAAGGTCATCGAGAAGGGCACGCTCGTGATTCGCGATGGCGTGATTGTCGGCGTCGGGGCCGGCGTCGCTGTCCCTGCCGATGCGAGAGTGTGGGACATGAAAGGGCAAACGATCTATCCCGGGTTGATCGACTCGTACTCCGATTACGGACTACCGAAAGCGCCGAAGCCCGAACCGGAAAGTGAACAGCAGCAGCGTCCGCGTCCGACCGCC
Organism: Ignavibacteriota bacterium; assembly: GCA_016218065.1. Lineage (GTDB taxonomy): Bacteria > Bacteroidota > Ignavibacteria > UBA10030 > UBA6906 > CAADGV01. The sequence continues at coordinate 2,041 of JACRFA010000282.1, forward strand.
GAACCTCAACGCGGCGCTGATTACTGGAATACGATGGTCGTTCCGCAAAACAGCGCGGCGGAGTTGTTCTCGGTGGATGCAAAAGAAGCGGAGAAACTGCGCGCTCAGGGCATCACATCTGCATTGATTGTTCCGCAACGCGGCATCATCAAAGGAAAAAGCGCGGTGGTGAACCTTGGCGACGGCAAGCCGAATGACCTGCTCGTGCGCGAAGGCGTGGCGCATCATATTCAACTCGCCGATGAATATGGACACGACGGGTATCCCGGCTCGCTCATGGGAGTTATCGCGATGATCCGTCAGGCGCTGTACGATGCAGAATGGTACGGCAAGGCGCAGGAAGCGTACTCGAGCAACAAGTCGTTGGAACGGCCCGAGATGAACGAGGCGCTTGCTGCATTGCGAGAGGTTCTTGGCGGAAAGATTCCCGTCGTCATCGAAACGCGCGATGAGCTTGAGTGTCTTCGCGCTGAAGCCATTGCCAAAGAGTTTGGATTGAAGTTGATGCTTCGCGGTAGCGGACGTGAATACCGCCGACTCGATGCAATCAATACTCTCCATCGTTCGATCATTCTTCCGGTGAACTTTCCTGAAACGCCCGTCGTCGATTCTCCTCCTGAAGCGTTGCAATACTCTCTGGAAGATCTCCGTCACTGGGATGAAGCGCCGGAGAATCCGGCACGTATGCAGAGCGCGGAAATGCAATTCTCGCTCACATCAGCGACGCTGAAGGACGCAAGCACATTTCTCGGCGCGGTACGCAAGTGTGTTGCGCGCGGACTTCGCGCGGATGCGGCGCTGGCAGCACTCACCACAACGCCTGCAAAAATGTTCGGCGTCAATGATCGACTCGGTTCGCTCGAAGTTGGGAAGGCGGCAAACTTCATTGTTACCAGCGGAGAGTTGTTCAACGAGAAGACACTCATCCGCGAATCATGGATTGACGGAAAGCGCTACGCCATCAAGCCGCTCCCGGAACTCGATCCCCGCGGTATATGGAACATCACTATCGCAGGCCGCGATAATCGCGACTCGCTCATTCTGCGACTCAAAGCCGAGCCTGAATTGCTGCAAGGAACGTTTCGAAAAGGGAAACAAGTCAATCTGCGCACCGTGTCGCGGACAGGTCTGCATCTCGCGTTTTCGTTTCCTGGTGATTCGGTTGGGTATGAGGGAGTTGTCAGGATGAGTGCGGCGTTGGGCGAGAACACGATGAACGGTACGGGCGAGTGGGCAAGCGGAGAAGTTTTCGCGTGGTCGGGAGTTCGCATCGGCGCGTACGTTCCCGATCCCGACACAACGAAACCAAAGCCGCCTGAAATGTCGTCGTTTGCGCCAGTGTATCCGCTCGGCGAATTTGGGCGGACAAGAATTCCCGAACAACCCGCCACGATCTTCGTGAGGAACGCGACACTATGGACGTCGGGGCCGCAGGGCACGATGGAGAATTGCGATCTTCTGATCGAGAAGGGAAAGATAGTTCGGGTCGGAAAGAATCTGGCCGCGCCCTCCGATGCTGTTGTCATCGACGGCACGAACAAGCACGTCACGCCGGGAATCATCGATGCACATTCACACATGGCAGCGAGCGGAAGTGTGAACGAAGCGGGACAAACTATCAGCGCCGAGACGCGTATCGGCGACATCATCGACTGCAATGAGATCAACATCTATCGCGCGCTCGCCGGCGGACTGACCACGTCGCACATTCTCCATGGCTCCGCAAATCCGATTGGAGGCCAGGCGCAGTTGATCAAGCTGCGATGGGGAATGCTGCCCGATGAAATGAAATTCGAGGGAGCGCCGCCGACAATTAAGTTCGCGCTTGGCGAGAACGTCAAACAATCCAATTGGGGCGAGCGATTCGCAACGCGTTACCCGCAGACACGCATGGGTGTCGAGCAAATCATGCGCGATGAATTTCAAGCTGCGCTCGACTATGAGAAGGCGTGGCAGAAGTGGGAGAAGGAGAAGACTGGGATTCCGCCACGACGCGATTTGGAGTTGGAAACTATTCTCGAAATTCTTCGCGCCAAACGCTTTGTGCATTGTCACTCGTATGTGCAAAGCGAGATCCTGATGTTGATGCGCGTGGCAGAAGACTTCGGGTTTCGCATCCGCGTCTTCCAACACATTCTCGAAGGCTACAAAGTTGCCGACGTGATGGCGAAGCATGGCGCCGGCGCATCGTCGTTCAGCGATTGGTGGGCGTATAAGCTTGAAGTCTATGACGCAATTCCGTACAACGGCGCGTTGATGCACGAGCAGGGCGTGCTCGTATCATTCAACTCAGACAGCGACGAGCTTACACGACGCATGAACTGGGAGGCGGCGAAGGCCGTGAAGTACGGCGGCGTGACCGAAGTCGAAGCGCTGAAGTTCGTCACGATCAATCCCGCGAAACAACTGATGGTGGACAATCGGGTCGGATCACTCGAGCCGGGTAAAGACGCCGACTTTGTTGTGTGGAGCGGAAGTCCGCTTTCGACCTACTCACTGTGCGAACAGACTTGGATCGAGGGACGAAAATTCTTTGATCGTGATGAAGACAGCAAGATGAATGGAGAAATCCAGAAGCAACGCGCCGTGCTCATTCAGAAAGTACTGGCTGCAAAGAAAGCCGATGGAGAAGCACAAAAAAAGAAGCCCGAGAAAAAGGGGGACGAGTTTGATCATCATGGCAACGAGACTATCGGAGGGATTGAACAATGAAACGGAGAACAAGCCTGTCGTGTCCCCTATCCCTCATCCCTCATCACTTTGTCGTCAGTCGTCATTGGTCATTTGTCATGAGTGCTCTTCTGGCATGTGCCCACTCTGCAATCGCTTCGAATCAGATTCCGGCGAAGCCGCAGGAGAAGCCCATCGCCATCGTCAACGCTACGATTCACACCGTCAGCGGTCCGACGATTGAAAAAGGGATGATCATTTTCGACAAAGGAAAAATCATAGCTGTCGGAACAAACGCGGCTGTTCCCTCGGGCGCAGAAGTGATCGATGCAACCGGTAAGCATGTGTATCCCGGCTTGATGAGCGCCGACACCTACATTGGTCTGACGGAGATTGGCGCTGTGCGCGCGTCAAACGACAGAATCGAAACAGGTCGGATCAATCCGAATGTTCGCGCCGAAGTGGCTGTGAACCCTGAGTCTGAGTTGATTCCGGTTGCCCGCGCCAACGGCATCACGACGATGGTGACGGCTCCCGACGGCGGACTCATCGCCGGCACATCGGCGGTGATGATGCTCGACGGGTGGACGTGGGAAGAGATGACGCTGAAGGCGCCCGCCGCATTGGTCGTTGCGTGGCCATTCATGTCCGTGCAGCAGTCATCGTTGAAATCAATCGAAGATCAGAAGAAGGAGAGAGAGAAGCAGCTGAACGAACTTGCGAACGCGTTTCGCGATGCCCGTGCGTACATGATCGCGAAGATGGCGGAAGAGCAGAAGGGAATTCCCTACCACAAAATTGACAAACGATGGGAAGCGATGATTCCGGTTCTGCAACGCAAGACGCCCGTTGTTGTCTCCGCGTTTGACATGCAGCAAATTGAAGCGGCTGTTGCCTGGTCGGTGCAGGAGAATGTTCGTCTCATCATTCATGGCGGATATGATGCGTGGCGAGTCGCCGATTTGCTGAAGAAGTACAACATTCCTGTGCTTGCAGGAGGTATTCATCGCTTGCCGTATCGTCGGTTCGACCGGTACGATGAGCCGTTTGTTTTGCCGAAGAAACTTCTCGATGCCGGGATTCGGTTTGCAATCGTGAGCGGCGAAGAAGCTGCGCACGAGCGCAACCTGCCGTATCAGGCCGCGCAAGCTGCAGCGTACGGATTGCCGAAGGACGAAGCGCTCAAAGCCATCACGCTCTATCCCGCAAGAATCTTCGGCGTCGATGACAGGATCGGCTCACTCGAAGTCGGTAAAGACGCAACACTCATCATCACGACCGGGGATCCGTTGGAGATCGTATGCAACGTGGAGATGGAGTTTATTCAGGGACGCAAGATCGATCTGAGCAGCAAGCACACGCAGTTGTATGAGAAGTATCGCGAGAAGTATCGGCGATCTAAACCCTGAGCGATTATGATGCACTCTCTCTCCTCCACCCTTTTCCATCGTGTTCTCATTCCGGAACGATCGCGCGCTGATCGTCATCCGACTATTCTCTACATTCACGGCCGCGGCGCCGATGAGGAAGATCTGCTCGGGCTGTCGGGAGCGCTTGACGAGCGCTTCATGTCCATTGCCGTGCGCGCGCCGTTTCCGTTCGACTTCGGCGGCTACACCTGGTATGAAATTCTCGATGCCACCGGAAAACCCGAAGAGAAGCAGTTCGTGTTGGCGTACGGGAAGCTTGCACAGTTCGTCGAAGACGCGCTCACGCAGTATCCGATCGACCCGCAGCAACTCTTCCTGTTTGGCTTCAGCATGGGGGCCGTGATGTCCTACGCTCTTGCGTTGACAAAGCCGGCCTTGTTTCGCGGCGTTGTTGCCCATAGCGGCTATCTTGCCGAAGGAACTCAGCTCGAATATAGTTGGAAGAATGTTGCCGGCAGGGATTTTTTCATTGCCCACGGGTGTTCTGATTACACCATTCCGGTGCAGGCGGCGCGGCGAGCACGACTGTTGCTGGAAGAGGCGTCGGCGCGGCTGACGTACAAAGAGTACGATTTTGCGCATCAGATAGGCAATGAGAGCCTTGCTGATATCGCTCAATGGCTGAGTCAACGAATCAATCCACCGGTCGAGAATCTTCATGCCCGATAACGAAGTTCTGCTCTTCATCCTCTTTAATGCATTCATCATCGGCTTGCTTGCGCTTGACCTC
>JACRFA010000284.1 GCA_016218065.1 Ignavibacteriota bacterium
GACTCAGGGCACGCCGCAGAGCACGAACGTCAGAACTCCTTTCTCGCTCCGGTTCAGGGCGACGGTAAAAGATGCGGCGAACAATCCTCTTCCAAATGTTCCCGTCACATTCACAGCGCCGACAATACAGCCGACGGGAAAATTCAATGGAACGTCGAACCAGGCCGTGGTGAATACCGACGCATCGGGTGTTGCTGAAGCTCCCGTCTTCATCGCTGATTCACTCGTCGGGCCATTTGCAGTCAATGCAACTGCAGACCAGGTTTCGTCGCCCGCAGTGTACGCACTGACGAATCTTCCGCGAACTGCAAAGACAGTTCTTGCTTCGGGTGGAACTCCACAGAGTGCGGCGGTGGGGAGACCGTTCTCGCTTCCGTTCGAGGCGACTGTGCGAGACACGTTTGGGAATCCTGTTCCCAACGTTCGTGTGCGCTACTCATATCCAAGCTCAGGTCCCACGGGCACGTTTGCCGGTAATGTTGACACCGCGACGACGAACTCGAACGGCGTTGCCAGTTCCGCAATCTTTGTCGCGGGCCTCACCGCTGGGAGTTACTCTGTCACCGGTTCGGTGCAGGGCGTAACTTCGCCTGCGCAATATCAACTCACGAACTTAGCAGGACAAGCCGGTTCAATTGCCGTCGTCAGCGGAAGTTTACAGCAAACACAAATCAATACTCCGTTTGCTCAACGACTTGTCGTGATGGTAAGAGATCAGGCGAACAATCCTGTGGGCGGGGCTGAGGTGACTTTCGAAACGCCGCCACAGGCAGGTCCTAGCGGAAACTTCCAGTCAGGGCAGAATACCGCGATAACAGGACCGGATGGTCAAGCAACGTCGGCGGTGTTGATTGCCAACTCGTTCTCCGGTGACTTCGTTGTCAACGCATCAGCACAAGGTGTGTCATCGCCTGCGAGATTTGAATTGACGAACACGGCAAGCGCGGCTGCGTCTGTAACGGCAATTGCCGGAACTCCGCAATCGACGCGGGTGAACAATCCGTTTGTCGATCACTTCAAAGTGTTGGTGAAGGATGCCGCGAATAATCCGGTGAACGGCGTGACAGTCGTGTTTAGAGTTCCATCAAGCGGCGCCAGCGGCACATTCAATAACAATGACTCTACCGCGACAACAAACTCGACCGGTGAGGCGGAAGCTTTGACGTTTGTTGCAAATGCTATTGCCGGAACCTACACGGTGCACGCGCTCGTTGCAGGCGTATCGACTTCCGCCGAGTTTCATCTGTCGAATACGACCGGCTCGCCGGGGAGGATTTCCGTGTTGGCAGGAGGGAGTCAGCAGGCGCAAGTCAATTCGCTGTTCGACACGCTGATGCAAGCGAGGATTGTCGATAGCTCGAGCAATCCGGTGAACGGCGTGCTTGTGACTTTCACTGCGCCGTCGGGCGGTGCAAGCGGAACATTCACCGGTGGAGTAAGAACTGCAACTGCAACAACCGATAACAACGGCGTTGCAACCGCGCCCGCGTTCACAGCAAACACAATCGCCGGCTCGTATCAGGTGAGTGCGACAGGAGCAGGAGTCGCGGCGCCAGCGCAGTTCCTATTGACAAACAGACCGGGAGTTCTCAATCGCTTTGCAGTTGAATCCGAACAAGGCGGCTCGGTCGGATTGCAGCTCGCGACAATTCCGTTCAATGTGAGAGTGTCCGCGCGGGATGTTCATGGAAATACAGTCAACTCATTCAGCGGCACGGTGAACGTGACATCGACAGGAGTTTTGTCGTCGGGCGGCGGAACAACACCGGCGTTTGCAAACGGATCACTAATCCGTCGTCTCGCTATCCGCAAAGCGGCGTCGAGCGTCACGATTTCAGTGCAACGGACAGGTGGAACGGAGACAGGCACAAGCAATCAGTTCAACATCAACAATCCCGTTCCTTCAGTCACCAGCATTTTCCCTGACAGCGGAAATCTGATGCAGACGCTGGTGATCCGAGTGTCGGGATCAAACTTCATCGACTCTGTTACAACCATCAGTGTCGGCTCAGGAATTACGGTCAACGGCTTGACGGTCGATAGCTCATCGCAATTGAGAGCAAACATCACCATCGCGTCGAATGCAGTAGTCGGACCGAAAAACGTCATCGTGAGCAACTCGCCCCCGGGTGGCGGCACATCGCAGGCGCTGCAATTCAGAGTGGACTTGCCGCTGCCGAATCCGCCAGAACTTACAGGCGGACCGCAGGACGGTTCGAGAAATCAAGACACGCTAACGACGCTCTGGTGGCGATCGTCGTCGCTGGCGATTGCGTATCATCTGCAGGTCTCGACTTCGCCATCGTTCACGCTGCCGATGTTCTTCAATGACTCGACGCTGACAGATACGCTGAAGTCATTGGTGCTGCCGACGAATCCCTCGACTGGCATCGCGTACTATTGGCGAGTTCGGGCGCGAAATGCGACGGGGGCGGGAAGCTTCTCGCCCACCAAATCATTTACAACGATTCCGTCGTACCCGACAACGTTCATCTTGAACACGACACTGCCTTTCGCAACCAAGACGAATCCGGGCGACTACTCTGCAACGGAGTATCGCATCTTTGGTCTGCCCGGCGACGCCAGTGCGGTCAGATTGCGTGATGTGATGTCGGGGACGCACAACGCCGATTGGGTGGCGTACTGGGATAACGGAGCGTCGTCATCCAACTTTGTGGCGTTCGACGGAACGGTAACATTCAACTTCTCGGTGGGCCGCGCCTTCTGGGTGTTGCGCAAAGGAGCGCTCACAGTTTCTCGCAGCGTTCAGACAGCGGCGCTCGAAGCGGCAACGAGATCCGTCAACGTGCCGTTGCATCCGGGCTGGAATCTGATTACGACGCCGTTTATCAGCCAGATACCCTGGAGAGCAATTGACACGGCAAACGGATTGGGACTTGACACGCCGTGGAAGTTTGAGGGAACGTTCAGTCAATCAACAACCATCGAGCCATACAAAGGATACTACTTCGACAACACGCGCTCGCTCGTCAATCTGAAAATTCCGTACGGTAACTTCTCGACCACGGCGTTGGACAAGATTCCGACGTCTGTTTCGACACGTGATCGGTGGAGTGTCGGCATTGAATTGAGCGTCGATGGACTTACGGACAATAGCGCAAGGTTCGGTACAGATCCGGCTGCTCGACCGGGGCTTGATTCGCTGGAGTACAGAAGGCCGCGGGCGATCGGTGTAGTACCGTCTGTGTTTTTTGCTAGGCCAGATTGGGATGCGTCGTACAGCACGTTTGCCGCGGACATCCGACCCTCGTACGACGAAGTCGAAACGTGGACATTCGATGTTCAATCGCCGGTCCGAAAGCAGAGCGAGTTGCGGTTCACGGGGCTAACCGGGATTCCCGAAAACTTCAAGGCATTTCTTATTGATGATCGACAGGAACGTTTCGTCGATCTTCAGGAGAATTCATCGTACACCTATGCGTCGCCGTTCAACTCGTCGCAGTTCAGAGTGGTGATTGGAACGGAAGAGCGCGTCAAGGATGTGCTGAGTTCTGTGCTGCCGAAGGAGTTTTCGCTCGGCAACAATTTCCCGAATCCGTTCAACCCGACGACGACAATTCCTGTCGCGTTGCCGCATGTTGCTGATGTTTCGGTGAAGATCTACAGCATTCTTGGAGAAGAAGTCCAAACAGTATTCTCGGGAACGCTGCAGCCAGGCAAGCACTACCTGACGTGGGACGGCCGAAATCGGTTCGGCAATGCAGTAGCCACCGGCATGTACATCGTGCGCTTCACGACAAACGTCGGGAAGGCGTTCACCGGCAAGATGCTCTTGATGAAATAGGAGAGAACCATGAATTCACAATTCCTACAATCCAAAACCTTACGCCTCGCGGTGTTGGCCGCATTCTGTTGCTTCTCGCTCCCGGCGCTTGCCGGCGATGACGAAGACACGTACGTCACCAACGTGCGCGTCGTGCGTCAAGCAAAGATCAACGTCTTCATCGAGTATGATCTTGAAGGATCGACAGACGACTTGTACACGGTGACGCTAACGATCAGATCGAAAGTCGATAGCGCGTACTCGTACACACCAATCAATGTCATCGGAGACATTGGGGCGAACATCCGACCGGGGAAGAACAAGCGCATCAGTTGGCGAACATCGGACGAATATCCGGCTGTGCTCACGACGCCAAACGCTGAGTTCATCGTGAAGGCCGTGCCGCCTCCGACACAAGGTGCGAGCACGGAGTTGTTCATTGCCGGAGGAGCAGCCGTTGTTGGTGTTGCACTCGCCATCGTGTTGCTGTCATCGAACAAAGCGGACCCGACGCAAACCGGCAACGAGTTTCCGCAGCCGCCGGGTCGTCCGCGCTGATTTCTTGAATTCTCAATTCTGCTTTGGTATATTGAAGCAGAATTTGAGTTCACTCCACAAGGGGTGCTCATCGTAGATTTGATGAGCCCTCTTTTTTGTTGTCATACAAACACCAAGACTCCATCGATGCGACTCAGCAAAAGCTTTATCCCGACCGTCAAAGAAACTCCTAACGACGCGATCATTCCCAGTCACCAACTCATGATCAGAGCCGGCATGATACGCCTGCTCGGCGCCGGCATCTACTCCTGGCTTCCACTGGGATATCGGGTGATGAAGAAAGTGAGCAACATCGTGCGTGAAGAGATGGACGCAATTGGCGGACAGGAATTCCACCTTCCCGCTCTCAATCCGATTGAGATTTGGGAAGAGACCGGACGCGTGAAGGCGTTTGGCGATAGTCTGTTTCAGATCAAGAACCGCCCGCTGGTACTCGCGCCGACGCACGAAGAGATCATCTGCTGGATTGCGAAGAACCACATCGAGTCGTACAAAGACATGCCGCAAATCTGGTATCAGATTCAGACGAAGTTCAGAAACGAACCGCGTCCTCGTTCTGGCGTTCTTCGCGGTCGGCAATTCCTGATGAAGGACAGCTACACTCTCGACACATCATGGGAGGCGCTCGACACGAGCTATGATCTGCACGCTGAGGCGTACAAGAAAATCTTCACACGTTGCGGACTGAAATTCTTCATCGTCGGGGCGTCGAGCGGCGCGATGGGAGGGACAGGCTCGCAGGAGTTCATGCTCGAATCAGAATCGGGCGAGGACACACTTGCCTTAGCGGAGGATGGAAGCTATGCGGCAAATTTGGAAATTGCGACGTCGCTCATGCCCGAAGCCGCGCGTGTCGGCGATGGCAAAGCGATCACGGAAGTTCACACGCCAAATGTCAAGACGATCGATGAGCTTGCAGAGTTTCTGAAAGTTGATCGCAGCATTCTCGCAAAGTCGGTTGTGTATTGGGCAGATGAGAATCCTGTATTGGTTCTGATGATGGGTAACGATGAGTTGAACGAAGCGAAGTTGCAGGCGGCAGTCGGCGCAACATGGGTACGCCCGATTGAAGATGAGAAGCTGCGTGAGCTGACCGGGGCCGATGGCGGATCGATTGGTCCTGTCGGGCTGAAGGGCATGAAGATCATCGCCGATAAGCGGCTCGAAGGCGCCAACGGACTCGTGAGCGGTGCGAACAAGAATGATTATCATCTGATGAACATCGACTTGCAGCGGGATTGCAATATTGACGGCTACTTTGATCTGCGTACAGTGCAGGCCGGCGAGACTGCGCCGAATGGGAAATGCAAACTCCGCATCGTCAAAGGCATCGAGCTTGGTCATATCTTCAAGCTGGGGACAAAGTACTCCGACGCGCTGAAGGCGACATTCCTCGGCGAAAACGGAGAGGCTAAGCCCATCATCATGGGAAGCTACGGCATCGGCATCGAGCGCATCATCGCCTGTCACATCGAACAGAATCACGACGGGAACGGCATCATCTGGGACAAGGCGATCGCTCCGTATCAGATACACTTGATCGCAGTCAGCATGAAAAGCCAGGATGTTATCCAAACGACGGAGCATCTCTACGACGAGATACAGCAACAGAAATTAGAAGTTCTTTTTGATGATAGACAAACTTCACCGGGTTTCAAGTTCAAAGATGCCGATCTTCTTGGAATGCCGCTTCAAGTGATTGTCGGTGAGAAGAACCTTGCGAACGGAAATGTTGAGATCAAAATCCGGAAGTCTGGTGAGCGATTGTTGATTCCGCTGGGTCAGGCAATTGGCAAGATCAAAGAGCTTCTCGCATAAGTCGCAAGACGTTGAGAGAGAGGAGAATACACTGCGTGAGCTGAGTGAGTTTCCGCGTAGAGTGTGCAAGCAAAAGTTGTTCATAAGTTGTTCTTGATTTTCCGATTTGTCTTCCTACATTTCCGCAGGAATAATCCGTTTGAAGTAAGGTCCGAGTAGCACGAAGCAATGCCTGAATACGTCCACCTACATAATCATACGCACTACAGCCTTCTCGATGGAGCGATGAAGGTTGACGACCTTGTGCAGGCTGCCGTGGACAACAAGATGCCCGCCGTTGGTCTCACCGATCATGGCGTGATGTTCGGCGCGATTGAGTTTTACAAAAAAGCGAAGAAGGCTGGGATCAAGCCTATCATCGGATGTGAAGTGTACATTCTGACGAAGGGGAGCCGTTTCGAAAAGACGATGCAGGCCACCGAATCAGGCGGCAAGCGCGGCGCATATCATCACATGATTTTGCTTGCCAAGAACCTTCAGGGCTACAAGAACCTCATCAAGCTCTGCACCATCGGGCACACCGAAGGATTCTACTACAAGCCCCGCATCGACACTGAAGTGTTGCGACGGTATAGTGAGGGATTGATTGGGACCTCTGCGTGTGCAGGCGGCGTCGTGGGAGCACAGCTTGCAAATGGCGAAGATGCCGAGGCCTACGCGGCGGCCGAGTTGTACAAAGACATCCTCGGCGACGATTTCTACATCGAGATGCAGAACCACGGCATCAAGCGCGAAGCAATCATCCGCGAGAAGGCGCCGAAGCTCGCGAAGGATCTTGGCCTCAAGCTGATCTGCTCGAACGATGTTCACTACCTGAAGCGCGATCACGCCATCGCTCACAACATCATGCTGCTCATTCCTGATTCGAGCAGTACCAGCACGCAGGACTACACCCAGCTTCGATATCAGACCGATCAGGTTTACTTCAAGCCAGCCAAGGAGATGATTGATCTCTTCAGAGAATTTCCTGAGGCGCTGAACTCGACGGTGGAGGTGATGGAGAAGTGCAATCTCGAGCTTGATCTGAAGACGAACCACATGCCAAGGTTTCCGATTCCTGCAGACGCAGGAGTCGAGACGCTCGATGACTATTTTGAAAAACTGGCCCACGAGGGATTCACGCAGCGCTATCCTGAACCCGGCGATGAACTCAAGGCTCGTCTGAAACACGAAGTGGCTGTCATCAGAAAGATGGGCTATGCGGGATACTTTCTCATCGTGCAGGATTTCATCGCGGCAGCGCGACGCATGGGCGTATCGGTTGGGCCCGGGAGAGGAAGCGCGGCAGGGAGCATTGTGTCATACGCGCTCGGGATTACGAACGTCGATCCGGTGAAGTATGATCTACTCTTTGAGAGATTCCTGAATCCCGACCGCGTTAGCATGCCGGATATCGATGTTGACTTCTCAGATGACAAGCGGGAGAAGGTCATTCAATACGTTCGCGAGAAGTACGGCGCGGAATCGGTTTCGCAGATCATCACCTTCGGCACACTCTCCTCACGCGCCGTTCTGAAGGATGTCGGTCGCGTCCTCGGCGTTCCGCTCAGCACGATCGATTCTATCACCAAGCAGATTCCGGTCGAGCTGGGAAAAGTCCGCCCGCTTGCAGATGCGCTCGCCACGATTCCCGATCTGAAGTGGGTGAAGGAAAGCAGCGATCCAAAAATCAAAACACTCATCGACGCGTCGCTTGTTCTTGAGGGAATGAACCGCGGAGCAGGAATGCACGCAGCCGGCGTCGTGATAGCTCCCGGCAATATCAGCGACTTTGTTCCGCTCTTCAAGACGCCATCGACGGAGATGATGACGCAGTTCAACATGAAGGACCTGGAGACTGCGGGCTTGCTCAAGATGGACTTCCTCGGCTTGCGGACGCTCTCCGTTCTGGAGAATGCGCTTGCGATGATCAAGCACAATCATGGTGTTGACATTAACTTGGATGCCCTTCCTGAAGACGACGCGAAGACGTTCGAACTTTTTTCAAGAGGCGGCACGATCGCTGTATTTCAGTTTGAAAGTTCAGGAATGCAGGACTGGCTGAGGAGACTGAAGCCCACGAGCATCAGCGACCTTGTCGCAATGAACGCGCTCTACCGTCCGGGTCCGATGGAAATGATCGGCGACTTTATCGAGCGGAAACACGGCCGCCAGCAGATCAGCTACATGCATCCGAAGATGGAATCGATCCTGAAGGAGACGTACGGCGTCATCGTCTATCAGGAACAGGTGATGAAGATCGCGACCGAGATTGCCGGTTTCACGCTCGCCAAGGCAGATCTCATGCGCAGAGCCATGGGGAAGAAGAACAAGGAAGAGATGGCGAAGCTGAAGGTGGAGTTCATTGACGGAGCAGTTTCACCCGGAACACAGAAGAAGCTGGCCGGCGAGATCTTTGACTTGATCGAGAAGTTCGCATCGTACGGATTCAACAAGTCGCACAGCGTCGCATATTCCGTCATCGCGTATCAGACTGCATACCTAAAGGCGCACTATCCCGCAGAGTACATGGCGGCGACTCTCTCTTCCGAAATCGGCGACACGGATAAGATCGTGATGCTGATTGATGATTGCAGAAAGCTTGGCATTGAAGTTCTTCCGCCCGATGTCAATGAGTCTGGGACGAATTTTGTCGTCGTCAACGGCGCGATTCGTTTCGGCCTCTGCGCCATCAAGGGAGTCGGCGAGCTTGCAATTGAATCCGTCATCAAAGCACGAGATGAAGAGGGCAAGTTCGAGAATCTCTTCGACTTCTGCCGGCGAGTTGATCTTCGACTTGTGAACAAGAAATGTTTGGAGAGTCTCGTGCAGGCGGGTGCGTTCGATACCATGACCGGGCACCGCGCTCAGTATTTCGAGAACATCGAGCGGGCAGCCAATTTCGGCGCCGCCTTTCAAGAACAAGCGCTGAACGGTCAGTCGAGTTTGTTTGATATGGGCGATAAGCAAGGCCGAGCGATCTCTTATCCGGCTCTGCCGCCAATTGCCCAATGGACGGAGCACGAGAAACTGCTTCGTGAGAAGAATGTTCTCGGCTTCTACGTTTCGGGACATCCGCTGCTGAAATTTGAGCAAGAAGTGAATGAGTTCTCCAATGTGAAGTTCGGCGACTTGAGTTCTTTCAAGACGGGAAGTTCAGCGCGAGCGTGCGGCATCATTTCGTCGGTGAAGAAGAAGATCGACAAACGCGGGAACACGATGGCATTCGTGACAATGGAAGACTTCACGGGAAGGGCGGAGCTGATTGTGTTCTCCGACCAGTACGCGAAATTCCAGCAGCTCCTTCAGCCTGACAGCATGGTGATGATTATTGGAAAGGGGGAAGTGAATGGCGACGCGCTGAAGGTGCTCGTCAACGAGGTGTATCCGATGGAGAAGGTGCGTGAGAAGTTTACGAGAAGCATCATTCTTTCCATCAACGTCAATGATGTGAAGGAGAATACGATCGTGGAATTGCGCTCGCTCCTCGAAAAGAACAAGGGGAACTGCGCATGTTACTTCGACGTTGTTGAATCTGCAAAACGAAAGAAATATCAATCCAGAAAGTTCTCAGTCGATCCGACAGACCAGTTCATGGAGGAGGCGCGGAGGATTCTGGGAGTTCAGAACGTGAAACTTGCGAGCTAGTGTAATCAGTCATTACCAAAAAGGAATTACTCAATGAAGCCAATCGAAATAACGGACGCGAATTTTCAACAAGAAGTGATTAACTCGGACAAGCCCGTGCTGCTCGATTTCTGGGCCGTATGGTGCGGGCCGTGCAAAATGATCGCGCCGGTCGTGGAGGAACTTGCAAAAGAATACGATGGCAAACTCAAGGTCGGCAAGGTCGACGTTGACAACAACCCGCAGGTTTCGATGCAGTTCGGCATTCGCAGCATCCCGACAATCATGGTGTTCAAAGGTGGAAAAGTCGTCGAGCAAATCATCGGTGCAGTGCCGAAGAGAAATCTCGTTGACAAGGTCCTTCCGCATGTCAGCATGAACTAGCGTCGTCCGCTTGCATTTGTCAGCCCGACTTCAATCGAAGTCGGGCTTTTTAATTTTCTTCTTAGTATACTTCCGCACATTCATCTCACTGCAATCTCCTCCATAACACACTCTCAGAGGCCGCTATGGAAATTCTCCTTGGGCTTTTTGGAATCGCTGTAGTGATTTCTCCGTTCGTTCTTGGATTCGTCAACTTCAGCCGGATCGGCTCGCTCATGAAACGCATTGAGCAACTCGAAGTCACACTCATGCGCTACTCCGTTGAGGTAGATCGACTGCGCAAGGCTGAGGCTGTTACCGTCCCAACTCCTCAACCAGCAACATCTGAACCAGCACCGCCGCTACGTGAGCCAGAGGTGATTGAGGAGAAGAGACCAATCGAAGTGCCGACTGAGATTCCAGTTGCGCCTCAACCTCCAGTTGAACCTACTCTCGTAGTGAAGCCAACTGATGTTCAGCAACCGGCCGCAGCGCCACAACCCTCCGCTCCAGCTCAGGTACCGTCTTTCCGAAAGCCTGGCAAGAGTCGAAATGAGTGGGAGGCGCTCATTGGCGGAAGAATCTTGAACAGGATTGGCGCACTGGCTTTGATTATCGGGATGGGATTTTTCTTGAAATACGCGTTCGACAACAACTGGATCAATGAAACGATGCGCGTCGCACTTGGCGGGATCGCGGGTGGCGGCTTGGTAGTTTTTGCTGCGCGAACGCATAAGAAAGGCTTTGAGGTCTTTTCGCAAGGACTTGTCGGCGCAGGCATTTCCATCTTGTACTTGTCGGTGTATGCCGCATTCAACTTCTACCACATCGTGCCTCAGCTTGTGGCGTTCGTGTTGATGTCCGGCGTTACGATGCTCGCGCTGTGGCAAGGACTGAAGTACGATTCTCTCGCCGTCGCGCTGCTCGGATGGGCAGGCGGATTTCTGACGCCGTTCATGCTTAGCACGGGGGAAGCGAACGCGGTTGGACTCTTCACGTACATTGCTTTGCTTGTGGCGGGACTTCTGACCATTCTTCTGGTGAAACAGAAGTGGACGATCATCGAGCCGTTGACGTTTGCCGCGACGTATGCAATCTACTTCCTGTGGTTCGATGCGGCGTACAAGCCCGAGTCGCGTGCCGCGGCGATATTCTTTGTGACACTCTTCTGGGCATTGTTCTTTGGGTTTGAAGCCGCACGCAATCTCAGGAAGATCGACTCAGCTCTCGTACTTCGACATGTCCTGGCGGTCGCGAATGGGTTTCTCTTTTACATCGGTCTCTATCAATTGCTCGAGCCCGAATTGCATTCGTGGACCGGCATCGTGACGCTGATGGTTGGTGTCCCCTACTTTCTCCTCTTCAGTTTGCTGCGCAAGCGAACTGAGATGCAGGTTGAGCTACTGTCGCGCTATATTCTCGGAAACAATCGTCTTCTTGTTCACGGCAACGGCGGTGCAGTTCTCAGGATTCATGACCGTGACATTCTGGTCCATCGAAGCGTTGGTAGTGGCATATCTGGGTTTGAAATGGAATTTGAAATCGATGTGGGTCGCTGCGGTGACGATGTTCGGCATTGCGTTCTTCAAACTCGTTCTGTCCGATGGCGCACTCACATTTGTTCCCCTCGAAGAATTCCGGCTTCTCTTCAATATGAGAGCGCTAGCGTTCATCGCTCTTGCTGCTGCGATGCTACTCACTGCGGAGTTGTTTGCGCGAACCGAGGGGAAGTTGCCATCGCTCTTCGCCAAGGCGCTTGTGTATGTATCGTGCCTGGCTCTGTTCATCGTTGCCACCGCTGAGGCGGTTGATGCGTTTGGTCGTCCGATGCTTTATGCGAGTGGGCCATCGCTCGACATGTTGCAGTTCAAGCGAGACCTAACGATCGGGATTGTGTGGATGGCGCTGTCGGTTGGCATGGCGTCGTACGGATTCTTCATCCGAAGGCGTCCAGCGCTTCATGCAAGTATCGTTGTCCTCGGTTTCTCGTTGCTGTATGCTGGTCTGCGTTCGTTCGCGTACGAGCCCATTGGTAACTTTGCTCTCTTCTTGAACTACAGAGTGTTCACGTTGGTTCTTTTGCTCGCTGGGACAGCGGGGCATATTTTTCTGTGGAAAAGATTCCAGACGGACGTGCCACGTGGCGGCAACATGTTGACAATACTTTCGCTCGTCATTGTCGCGCTTCTGTTCATTTTCCTCACATCGGAAACGTTTGATGGATTCGAGAATCACTTGATCGACTTGACCGGCGACGTGTTTGAGCTGCTCTCATTCAAGCGCATCTTGACGCTGGCCCTGGTCTGGACAACATACTCCGTCGCGGTGACGTGGTACGGGTTGACGCGGAAGCACAAACTCATCACGTACGCGGGCATTGGCATAATGGCATTGGGATTCGTGACAGGGCTCCTGCGCTCAACATGGTACTCGCCGCTGGATTACTTCTTTCCGATCCTGAACTATCGATTCCTTACGCTTTGCCTTCTAACGATTGGGGCCGTGGTGCTTTTGCTCCTTTGGCGAAAGTTCAGTCGCGATTCCCGGCTCGGCACAAACCTGACAAGCGCTCTCGGACTGCTGATTGTCGCGCTGATGTTTGTCCTATTCACATCAGAAACGATTGACTACTACGAGCATCAGATTGTTCCAATCGAAGTGAAACTCCTTGACGCGTGGAATTCTGATCTGAACGTGCTTGCGAACAGCCTCCGCAATCAGCAACAACTCACGCTCTCGGGCGTCTGGCTTGTGTACTCGATTGTGCTGATGATCGTCGGCATCTGGCGACGACGAAGAAACATCCGCATGGTTGCGATAGGATTGTTTGGACTGACAATCCTGAAGATCTTCATCTACGATCTCTCATTCCTTGAGACGCTCTACCGCATCTTTTCGTTCATGGGACTTGGCGTTATTCTTCTCGGCGTTTCTTATCTGTATCAAAGATATAAGTCGATAATTCTTGAGGATGAACAGAAGGAAGCTGCTGAGGTGAACGAGGCTACCGCGGTCTGATACCGAGTGAAGATCTTAGAAGGGCGATTTCGGAATTCGAGAGCGCTCGACTTTCTCCGGGCTGCAAATCACACAGCCCGAGATTTCCGATCGCTGTTCGGATGAGCCGCAGCGTTGGATGACCGACGGCTGCCGTCATCTTTCTGACCTGGTGATATCTTCCTTCCCGAAGGATAATCTCAATCCAGGCGGTGGGCACAGTTTTGCGGAATCGAATCGGCACGCTTCTAGGCGGGAAGTGAGGCTCTTCCAACAGCCTCGCTTCTGCCGTCTTCGTTCGTCGCCCGCCAACAATCACTCCTGAGCGCAACGTCTCCAGTGCAGCCGCATCCGGAATCCGTTCCACTTGAACGCAATATGTCCTTGGGTGCTCAAACTTCGGATCAGAGGCGCGATGCTTCACGGCGTTGTCATTTGTCAGCAGAATCAACCCCTCGCTTTCCAGATCAAGTCGTCCGACCGGATACACGTCCTGGGGGAACGGACCAAAATCCTTTAGCGTCAGATGCCCGTGCTCAGGCGTGAATTGCGAAAGGACGCCGAACGGTTTGTAAAAGCGGATATAGTGGTATCGACGGCGATCGTGGCTCATAAGGACGTACTCCACTCTAACGTACTCAAGGAGTAGGAGAAACTCAAGAAAGTTGTTGACTCTCTCCCGGAAGCCTATTATCTTTGAATTAGAATATTTTGAATTTGAAATAAAATGAGTCAACGTCGATACGGCAAAAAGAACGATCGGGCGCTCACACTTTGGGTGAAGCTGGCCCGCGCATTTGCGACTTTTTCGAAGGCTGCTGACCGCGACATTGAGCGCTACGGCCTCACAACAGCGCAATTCGGAGCGCTGGAGTGCCTGGGCCACCTCGGGCCGATGACGATTGGCGCATTGTGCCGCAAGCAATTGGTCAGCGGCGGCTTTGACAGCACGACCAAAGTGTGGAACGGCGCGACCGGCCAAGAGATCGCCATACTCTACGGCGCGACCGGCATGATCCGTGGTGTCAATTTCA
>JACRFA010000285.1 GCA_016218065.1 Ignavibacteriota bacterium
CACCTACGACGATTATTCGGGGAAGATCGACAGTGCGGGCCAGAAACTGAGCACGTTCACGTCGTACACGTGCAAGGTCGCTGGCAACAACAATCACTTTGAGAACATCACGTTCGTCAATTCTGCAGGGCAAGTCGGACAAGCGGTGGCGCTGCATGTCGAGGGAGACCGATGCACGTTTCGTAACTGCAAACTCATCGGCAATCAGGATACGCACTTTGCTGCCGGTGAAAACAGCCGACAGTACTATGAGAACTGCTACATCGAAGGAACGACGGATTTTATCTTCGGCGCGGCAACCGCGTATTTTGAGAATTGCACCATCCTCAGCAAGAAGAATTCGTACATCACGGCAGCATCCACGCCACCGACGCGTGAGTTTGGCTTCATCTTCCGTAACTGCACGCTGATCGCCGATTCCAACGCCACGAAAGTTTACCTCGGACGTCCATGGCGGCTGTACGCGTACACGGTCTTCCTCTACTGCAAGTTAGGCTCTCATATTCTGCCGGAAGGATGGCACAACTGGAGCAAACCGGAAGCTGAGAAGTCTGCACGGTACGCGGAGTACAACTGCTTCGGGTCAGGTGCGAATCCGAAAGCAAGAGTTGTATGGTCACGGCAACTGTCGAAAGAAGAAGCCGCAGTTCTCACGCCGCAGAATGTTCTGCGCGGTTTTGATTTCTGGAATCCAACAGCAAAATAGACACGCCGATGACTGAATCTACATCAGCAAAAGAAAACGAAGTCAGGACAACATGTATGAGAAAACAAATTCATCTTCTCGTCTTGCTCGCGTCTCTTCACATCTCTGTGCACGCACAGGAGATCATCATCCAAGAAAACGAAATGGGATTTTGTTCGGTTGATGGTGTGATTGCGACGAGCGTCGCCGGCTATACGGGGTCGGGCTACGCAGACTCCGACCCCGGTGTCGGCAAAAGTATTAGCTGGCAGTTCACGGTTCCGGCGCAGGGAACGTATGCACTCATGTGGCGCTACGGGCTCGGGGGAAATCCCGGCGACCGCAACGCGCGACTCCTGCTCAACGGCAATCTCACGATCGATACGGTTCGCTTTCCGCATACGGGAGCATGGACGAACTGGACACTGAGCATACCGGTCAACGTTACGCTCGCTCCGGGCAGCTACAAGCTTCGCATTGAGGCATACTCTGCGAGCGGTCTCGCCAACGTCGACTACGTGAAAGTCATCGGAGCGGCGGCCCCCGATTCATGCACGCCATCATACGTGCTGACGGTCGCGGCAAACAATTCTGCATGGGGAACGGTGACGTATGCACCAATTCAACCCTACTACGATCGAGGCACGCTCGTCACCGTGCGAGCGCATGCAAATCCGGGCTACTACTTCCAGAGCTGGACGGGCGAAGAACCGAGCGCTGATTCTGTTTTCACATTTGCCATCAGAAGCAACGTCAGCGCTGTTGCACGCTTCTTGCCAAGCGGTACTGTCATGGATCAGGACATCACAGGTTACGCGACTGTTCAATCAGACAACGGAACGCCGTACACATTGATCGGCGGTGCGCTCGGCGATACGGTCGTGGCGACGACTGTCGCGCAGTTGCAGAGCTATCTCGGCGGCGCAGGACCACGCGTTGTGAGGTTCACAGGCGAGCTTGTCGGAACCGATGTTGTCACGATTACGTCGGATAAGACACTCCTTGGCGCCGGAACTGCGCATCTTCGCGGCATTGAGCTTTCGATCAACAATGCTCGCAATGTTATCATCAGGAACATTACTGTCTCTCACGTAACGCCGCAAGATGCCGTCGAGATCAACGGACGATCGAAGAACATCCTCATCGATCATTGCGACTTCTCTTCCGACCGCGATCACGGAACAGAGTACTACGACGGCCTGCTCGATGTTAAGAACGAATCGTCGTTCATCACGGTTGCGTGGTGCAAATTCCACGACCATTTCAAAACGTCACTGATCAGCTCGGGCGATCAGGCGGTTGCCGACACGGTCATTCGCATCACGTATCATCACAATTATTTCTACAACTGCGAGTCGCGGCTTCCCAGCATTCGCTTTGGCAAGGCGCACATCTTCAACAACTACTACAAGAACTGCCACACGGCCATCAATTCGCGCATGGGCGCGTGCGTGCGCGTCGAACGGAATTACTTCGACTCCGTCGGGACTGCGGTGATGGCGGAGTTCAGTACAATTCCCGGTCGGGGACAACTCATCGACAATCATTTCGGAACCAGCGCCGTCACGATTTCCGAAGTCTGCGCCCCGCAAGTGCCGTACTCGTATCAAGCGTTCCTCAGCGCGACAGATAGCGTCCCGGCCATCGTTGCGCGTGGCGTGACGGATGTTCGTGAGCCGGGCACTCTTCCCCATCGCTTCGCACTTGGCAATTATCCCAACCCGTTCAATCCGACAACGAACATCAAATTCTCCGTAGGGATCCCTTCGGGACAAATCCCAAATATCAAACCCCATTCAAGCACCAGCTCGGGATTTGGCAATTGGAATGTGGGCATTGTTACGCTGAAGGTGTACGATGTGTTGGGGAGGGACGTCGCGACTTTGGTGAATGAAGAAATGAAACCGGGAACGTATGAGAGAGTGTTTGATGGCAGCGGGCTTGCGAGCGGTGTGTACTATTATCGCCTCACAACCAAAACATTCACAAGCACGAAGAGTATGGTTCTGATGAAATAGAAGCGCAAAAAGGCCGCCCGAGAGTTCGAGCGGCCTTTTTGTTTTGCATCCCAACGATCAACGGTCAACGATCCACCAATATCACCAGGGAATCTCGTACGAGACGTCGGCGATAATTGTGTTCACGCTTTCGGTGTTGATGCTCGCCGCGTTCGACCACGTGTCGATGTATTTGAGATTCGAGAACTCATACGCCACGTTCAGCTTTGCTCCGGCGAAGTTGACGCCTGCCCCAAACGAAACAACGGCGTAGCGCTGCGGCTCACCGCGCAACGCGTTCGACAGCGGCTCGAACAGTTCTGCATCCTCGCGCACGCCGGCTCGCAGAGCCAACCAATCGCTCGGACGAAACTCGGCGCCGACACGCCAGCCGGCAAACGAGAGCCAGGGATTTGTCACAATGCCGTTCGCATCGGTGTATTCGGCAGACGCGTACGATCGGATTTCATATTCTACTCCGACCACAAGATTGTCGCGAAGATTGATCGCAAGTCCGATATTCCCTCGCCACGGAAACTTCGTCTTGTCCTCGCCGCTTACTGAGCCAGTGTAGGTTGCATGCGACGAGTCTGCCCGATGGTTGGCGCGGTACACTCCCGTTACGGTGTCTGATTGAATGCTCATGGAAAACTTGCGCGTGATTGTCGTCGGAGGCTTCACAGAAAAACCGGCGGTGAAGTTCTTGCCTTTGTACCTTCCGCTCAGCGTGATCTCAGCGCCGCTGTAGTCGGATGTTCCGGTCTTTGTATAGTTGACCATGCCGTACTTGTCGATTCTGAGATAGTTGTTGTAGAACGCCAATCTGCCGCGGCCGATGCGCGCCTCATTGTCATCGGTGCTTCCCTTCAAATACAATCCGCTGACGCCAAGCGATAGTCGCTCATTGAAGAGCGCGACGGAAACCGCGCCACCGTAGCCATAGATGGCGCCTTCACGTTGTTGATAGTACTGATACCATTGCGTTCTGTAGGGATTTGCGTTGAGGTTGCCTGTCCGGATTGTGCTGTCGAGAACCGACAAGACGGAAGGCGAAAGACAGTTATTGTTCTGATAGAAGCGTTCGAGGTTGGCATATTGAACAAAGCCGGCGCCGGCCACAATTCGCATTGACTCAAGTGAGAACGGAACAGCAACAAACGCTTGCAACGGCAGTGTTTTGTTCTTCTTTCTTCCCCAATTAGGTCCGATGGAATCGAACGGACGCTGCACAGTGTCACTGGCCGTCGGAGGCGGATTGTACACGGTGTCGGGATCACTAACACTGCCCGTCGTGCCTTCCATCAACAAGCTAAAGGCTGAGTGAGTTTGCAATCCGCCATAGCGCTGCTCTTGCTTATTCTCTTTGAACTGCTGAACGCCGCCAAAAGAAAACTGCAAGCCCTGCAGCGAAGTGAGTTGCGCAGGATTGGAGAACATGATTGAGACATCATTTCGTATCGCGAGACTAATGCCGCCTGATGCCCGAGACGCTGCCGACTGAAGCGACGCGTGATTGAGTCCCTGATAGGTAAGTGGAGAATCGTAGCCTTGCGCAAGACTCGTCTGCGTAGTTGTCATGAGCAAGCCCGCCGCCGAGACAAAGGCAGCAATGTGAATTCGTAGTTTCATTAGAATCCGGCTCCTATAGTAATGCGATGAACACTGCCGAGATTGTAGTCGAGAGAGCCATAGCTGTAGTCAACGCTCAGTTTCATATCTGTCAGGCGATGCTTCAATCCTATCCCTGCGACGATACCGTCGGCATCGTAGTTTGCTTTGTAGCCAACGCGCAGCGCAACGAGATTGGAGAACTCATATTCCATTCCCATGTGAGCTTGTTGCGCGTAATCGTTGGGCTGAAAGAGATCGAACGCCAGACTCAACCGGCTCTCTTCTGATTCGAAGAAAAGGGCATCATGTCCCATCACGTCTGTTGCGATGCCGACCCGGAGTGAAAGAGGCAAGGGGTTGGCTTCGCCTGCGTACTTCACATCAGCGCCGAAGTTTTGCACCGCCGCACCGATTCTGATGGACCGGAAGCCTGTATTGTAACCAATGCCAAAATCAAACATCAGTCCGTTCGCCCACGTCTTGACGGTAACAGGGTTCTTCCGCGAGTCAAATGTTTCGGCCATTGATCCATTGTACAGAGACTCGTGCGCGTATTTCGCAGTCAGGCCAACGGTGAACTTGTCGGTGAGCCGGTTGGCGTAGCTGACGCCGACAAGATAGGTGAATGGTCGGAACGTGTTGCCCGTCAGCCCCGGGTACTCCGTGCTTTGATTGTACGGCGCAGTCCATTTCGCTTCTTCAATCTCGCCGAAGTCAACATATTGCACTTGCACGCCGATGTTGCCGAAGGATTCAAACGATGTCGCAAATGAGAGCGCGCCTTGTTGCGTGTCAAAGATCCAATTCAAATACGTCATCGACACTTCACTGTTATCGATCAACGCCAGGCCTGCCGGATTCCAGAAAACCGCTTCGGCGCCTGAGGCCAACACGCTGTACGCCTCGCCCATCGCAGTCGCCCGGGCGCACGGCATGACTTTCAGGAACTGCATTGAAGTGCTGCCTACCTTTTGCGAGAACGCTGTTGTTGCAAGCACGCTCACCGCAAAGAAGGGCAGAATTGAGAAAAGTAATTTCTTCATGGCTGTCACATCCTCTGTCAATGTATGACGACAAATTTGCCTTTTGCGATTGAGCCATCATTCAAATCCTCTACAACGTAGAAGTACACTCCGGCTGCAATCCTTTGGCTGTTACGCGAAATCTGGAACCACTCATGCGAATACAAGTCGGCATCGTGCATCACTTCGCCAACGAGCTGTCCGCTGTATGAGAACACGCGAATGCGTGCGCGCTGGGGGAGACCGAAAAACTTTATTCTGTCGTTGATGTCGCCTTCGAGCGTTGATCCACCATAGTTGCTCGTCAGGATGAGCGGGTTCGGTGCAACGTACAGTTTTCCGCCAAGCTTCAGCACGGCGGCTTTGTCCGTAATCTGATACGTGATATTTGTGAAGCCGCTCCGGCCGCCGAGTGAATCGACAGAGATGAGGGCGTAGTAGTAGTTTTCTCCAACGAGACTCGCCCCATCACGATACACATACATTTGCGGTCCGCCATACGTTGAATCAACATCATAGTATCGTGGATCGCGCAAGCGAATAGTGTCAAGAACAGTCCAGGGACCCAAGCCTTCGGGCGATTTGAGCACGAGATAATGACTGAGACTTGCGCGGATTCTTCCGGCAAGTCGCGCCGCTTGCACATTGGGCAGCGACGTGAATGCTTCGACTGCGGGCGACCAGACCAATCTGTTTTTCGTGTCGCGCCCATTCTTCACAATGAGATGTGGCGAAGGAATGGGAATATAGCTTGTATTATATGCACCGGTGGCCGCAGTGCTCTCCGGCCTAAACTGAACACCATCATACTTCTTCAACGCTTTTCCGGTGTACATTTGAATGGCGCGATCTGCCACGTCGCGAATCGAGATCACCCTGGCCGGGTCGACGCTCGAAACGCCATTGCCTCCCGTAACGTACCAGGGGAGCGAATGATTTTGCAGGTACGTACTTCCCATCGTGGTGATTCCCGCGATCCCGGAAAGGTTTGGATATGTCACCGTGTTATACCAACTCGGAACAGGCGAGAACCAGCTACCATTGTTCACTCCGTGTCCGGCGTTGCGTCCGCCTGCATCGCGCCACACACTATCAACAGCAACACCGGGGCCGTATCCGACCACATGGGCGATGGCAAACTTCAGATGCTCGCCGGGTCGAAACACATACGGACCGAATGACATGTAATGGAAGAAAGCGCCTGTGTATCCGCTTCCAGAAAACGCGCGCGGCTTCATGCGTCCGTGCCAGTAGTCGATGAACGACTGATTGGCGATGGGATCGGTAAGTCCCGGCGCCCACGGATACGCCGCCTTGTACGGCGAGTGGAACAGCGCCCAGTTGCTTGAGTCTGCCGATGCCGTTGAGCCGGTCTGCTTATTGTTGAAGCCATTCGGGTTGTGTGTGTTGATGTCCAAGCCAAGCAAAATCGTTCGGCTCATTTCCTGGTTTCGGTTGCCATTCGTTTCCGTCGAGTATGGTTGCTTGAACTTGCCGTTCTCATCCCACACTCGTGCACTGTCGGAGACGGTGTACGTCGTCTGGCTCCTTGGTTGGAGACGGTCGTAATCGTAGTGCAACGGCAACACGCCAACTGCTTGCGGCGAGTTCAATCCGCCGCGGTTTCCCGGGCTTGACCATCGGTCGAAGTACACGGTGTCGGGAAAACCATTGCGGCTGTGCACGTATGTCATCAGCCGCGAGAAATTGTATCGGCAATACTCTTCGCGGCTGCGGCTCGTGACGCTCGATTCGTTCCAGATGCCGTACTTACGCTGAAGCCCGAACGCCGATGGCGAGAACGCATTCTGCGACATCACAAAGCCATTCGTGTACTCAAGCGTGTCGAAGTTGACAATGTCGTATTCCGTGATGATGAAGGAGTCATAGCCGGGGAAACTCCACGCACGACTCGTTTGCGTGACGCGCAATTTCATCGGGGGAGTCGTTTCATACTGCGTAACAATCTTCTCCTCCGCTTCATCGGGATTGAAATTTGGATTGAGTGAACCATCAGCCAGCACAGGATAGTTCTCCGTCCGCACGATGCTGCCGGGAATCACGAAGACTCCTGCAACTGCGATCGCGTTTCCGGATCCGTCGGTAATTCCTCCGCATGCGCGTGCCTCATACGTACCGCGCACGAGTGCACGGAGCACAAGGCCCGATCCCTGTCCGTTCTGTTGTCCCCAATATGGTATTTGGTCGAGCGTCATGCGTGAGAACGGCGGCCATTCCAGCGATGACGTACCGAGCGGAAGCCCGACTGACGTCGAGTTCGACCCTTCGAGTGCCCGCCCGAGTTCACCGGTGTTGTACACCGTTTGGCGCAGCATGCTGCGGGTATGATTCCTGTAATCGCGCTGTGCAAACGCCAGCGACGCCGTCAGCAGCACGAGCAGGAGATAGGTTAGTTTCTTCATCGTCCGATTCCTCTGATGCATAATATCATTTTCTAAAATTCGAGCGTAATGCCAAAGTAGAACGCGCGAGGTGAATTTTCATACAGCAAGAATGAGTGATTCACACCGTAGGCGCTACTGAAATTCTGATCGTCCCAATACAGAATGCCGTGCTCAGTGTCGTCAATCGGATACGTCTCGTAATTTGCCAGGTTCGTATTGAGGTCGACCTTGTTGGCATTATTGAAGATGTAGTTGTAGTTATAAATCTTGTTGTTAAAGAGATTGAACACCTCCATGTAAAAGGTCGCCGATGTGCCGAAGAACTTTGCGATGCGCTTGGCTACCTTCAAGTTGGTGTTGTACTCTGCCGGCGTCCGCTTCCCATTTACATCGAGCAAGTTCGTCGTCGAAGTGAACGGACGTCCGCTTCTTGCAAAGGCATTCACCGACACAACAACATTCTCAAACGGAAACGCATCCATGATCTCCGGACCGAACTCCTCGGGTGTGCTGTACGCAAGATTGATGATGAGATTATGCGTCCGGTCGAAGTTCAGCAGAACGTCTTTGATAGGAACTTTCGAAACCGCGTCTGTTGAAACATTGCCGTCGTTATCCCGCTTGACCAACACCGGAGCGTTGCTCGCCGAGGCGCTTTTTCCTGTCGCCACGCCGAACTGATAGTTGAGCGAGCCGGAGAATGCGCTTCGCCGTTTCACAAGTGAAATTCGGAATCCTCGCACGTCCGCGTAATCGCGATTAAAGTAGGAGAAGTAGCTGGTGCCGCTCTTCTCGTCGTCGAACACGGCTTGCTCGATCTGATCTTTGATGTCTTTATAATAACCGCTCACATCGAGCGTGAACCCGTCGCCGAGTCCCTGCATCACTCCAATATCGTAGCTGTTCGTCACTTGCGGCTGAAGTCGCGGATTCCCCAGGCTGTTCACGGTAACAGGCGAGATGCCGGGAGGAAATTTCTGGGTCGCGCCAATAACATACTGGAACGACGGCCGCTGCATAAACGAGCCATAGTTGAGATGGAACACCGTTGTCGTCGACACCGGGAACGACACGCCGACACGCGGCTGCAGCCGGCCGATCGGTTTTGTCTTCACCTTCGTCGCAAGATTCGGGTCATGTTGCAGCGTCGGATTTCCCGAAGAGTCACGCACAACAAACGGATCGAATTGATCCTGATAGTATTCATTGTTGGAATCCCACAGATCCCACCGCAGACCAACGTTGGCAATCATCCCCTCGAATTCCATCTTATCCTGAATGTAGAGCCCAACCTCATACGGGTTTGCTTTGAAATTCTTCTGCGTAATGCTTCCCTTCGAGGCAATGCTGCCAATCGTGTTCACATCGAGGAAGTAGTAGTTTCCTTGGATGCCTCCGTTCAGCAAATGCGACTTCGTGACCTGACTTGTGAAGGATGCATCGAGGGACGCTGTTGTCGTTTTCTCGTCCTGGAAATTGCTGAGGTTGTTGGCAAGATTGAAAAACGTCTTCCCCGTCATCGCCTCATAGGACATGAAGCTCATTGTACGCGTGATAATGGCTGTGCCGGTCTCCATGTTGCGCACGGCATCGGTGATCTCGTCGTACCAGGGTGAAGTGCCAAGATGATTCGTGGTGCGGAGGGTGTTGAGTTTGAGTTCGTAGAAGGTTTGGGGAGAGACAGCTTTGGTGAAGCGGGCGCCGGCTTGCAGGTTGGTGCGTTGACGATACGAGATGCCGAGCACCCGATCCCACACCCACTGATAGAAGCCGGTGCCTGAGCCGAGCACATTATCGTATTGATACTGGTAGCTCGAACTCAATCGCAGCGCTGCTCCCGAGCCGAAGTCGAACAGCACGTTCCCCATAATCTGATACTGCTTGTTCGGCTTTTCGGTCGGAACGATGGGGTTCGTTTCTTCCGTGCGTCCGGCGAGAAACATCGTCACGCCGTCGTCGAGCGGGCCGCCGATGGCGCCTTCGAATGAGTAGTCGATCTGATTGCGCCAGTAGTTTTTGTTGAGATCACGTTCTGTTGCGCTTTTCCAAAGCGCCTGGGCAACCTGAATCATGGCTGTGGTGTCGCCTCCCAGATCCGTCGTCGTCCAGCCAAAAATCGATTTACCTCCGGTCGTCGAATCACCGTGCAACCAGAAATTCGGATCGGACAGTTTTTGCAGATAGGGGTTGGCGTTGAGATCGTAGATGCTCGGACCAAAATACTTCAGCCCCGGTGCACGCACGCGCGATTCCACTTTTGCCCGCCACCTGTCCGTCTTTCCCTCTTTCATCGTAATGTTAATAACGCCCGACTGCGCGTTACCATATTGGGCGCCGAACCCGCTCGTGATCACTTCGACTTCCTCAACCGCGCTCATGATCGGACGAAACGCGGCCGTCGCATCAAGCGGATTGACGATGCCAAGACCCTGAAGCGTGTAGTACTCTTCGTTCTCGCGCCCGCCGCGGAAGTGACCGTCGGTGACATCCGCCGCCAGCCCGATGACGTCGTTGACGTCTCTCATGCCGGCGAGTAGCTGCGCGTCTTCTCCGCGGATGACCTCGCTCGTCGAAGTTTTCTCGCGCTGCACATCGGGCCGTGTTGCCTCGACGACGATCGCTTCCTGCTCAATGGTCGTTGCGGTAAGCCCGAAGTCCGCCACCGTTGTTTTGTTCGAGTTGACGATGACGTCGCGCTGCACAACTTTGCCGTACCCGACGAGTGACGCTTGCAGCTCATATTTGCCGGCGGGAATATTCAGAATGAAGAACGATCCTTCAAGATCCGTGGTAGCGCCCATACGGGTTCCGAGAATCGTAATATTCACACCGACCAGCGGTTCTCGTGTTTGTTGATCTCTCACGACGCCGGAGATTTTCCCCGCGATTTGGGCTTCGGAAACGGCTGTCAGGAGAAATGTTGTGAGGAGAAGTTGGAGGGCGAGGGAAATGCGTGTCCGCAGGAAAAGCAGTACGGACATCCCCCCTCCTCCGTGATGGACAGAATGTGTTCTGGTTTTGTGAGGAGAGTTGCTCGTGTTCATGTGAGCTCCTTACTTCGTGATAGCACTGTAACAGTTATTGTCTTCATACAGTCATTGATTACGGTCATAGGGCCTATTGCTGGCGAATGAATTTTTGAACCCATCGCGTACCTTGTCGAACGTTGTTGCGTTTTGTACTGCCAAAGCCGCTATCGGGAAGCGCTGCCGTCCAGCCAGTAACCGGCGGCGCCGTTTGTATGACTTCAAGCGAGAGTGTGTCGTTCACGACCCGATAGATGCCGCGATAGGTAACGGCAGACGGCGCGGTTTGAAAGAGCGTGTCGCCGAAGATACGCGAGGAATTCGGTCCGGTCTTTTTGTACGTTCCGGCGTATTGCGTTGTTGTTCCGGCGCTGTCTGTGCTTTGCATCGTGTATGCGCCCTCCGGCGTGAAGTTTGCGAGAACTCGTCTCACCTTGAGCGAGTCCCACAGTCCGGGAGCTACTTGCAACTGACCTTCGGAGGCCCATGAAGAGACGATGGCGTTGAATGCCCTGAACGGAACGTCGGCAGTTTTGAATCCCTTCATCACAGAAATCTTGATGTTGCCTTCCGCAGTGTTCACGGGAACTCGTGCGGTAATTTGCGTCGGCGTGATGGCATCGATCACAGCGCCGCTGCTTGCGTTGCCAAACACGACGGCAATCTTTGTTTTGTCCGTTCCGAAATTTTCTCCCGTGATTGTCACGACGGTTCCTTCCCGGCCTAGCATGGGATTGACCGAAGAAACCTTCACGTCGTACAGTGACGCGGCTGAGTTGTCTTCACTCTCACAACTCCAGAGAAGCGCGCAGAGCAACAACGCTCCCGCAAAAGCGATCTTTTTCATATCGTGTTCCATGTGAATATTGTTTTCAAAGTAGCAGAACTCGTGCACCTCGCATCCAACGACGGTTACGGAATGTGTTGTCGGATGATCAATCTCTTGTTGCTCTCCCACGCGTGGTCGTGTGTGAGGGTCCCTTGAACAGATCAAGTGAGCAGGAAGACAGCCAACGTGTGAAGGCGCTCAAGGAATGTGTTTCAGTACCTGCTGGTGCTTGCGCAGAAGAATGTCTCGGGGGAGGTTGATCGTCGCAGCCTGGCAGATCTGATTGTGTTGCAATGAACGAGGGGCGCAACGCGCGTTCGCGTTGTTTACTGACCGAAAAACTTGTACGAAGATTAGAAACTCTATGAACAAAGTCAAGCGTCTTTTCGAGGCTTTTAGGTGTAACTTTAACACCAATTAGGTAGATAGTTATCTTGCAAGTAATGCGCTCGACGTTGCAGTAACACGCGCGTTGCGGAAGTCCCAAATGCATTCGATTACGGAATTGCATCTCCGTCGCTTTTCCTCTACATTTTTTCCGCAGCGAGGGGGCAATGCCAACGCACCACTTTTCATCAACGAGTATGAATCGTCGACACGTCTTCGCACTTCTTACTTTCGTTCTCCTCACATGGTTCTCCGGATGCGACACCGGACTCACGCCGTTGAACGAGCCATCGGGATTTCGCGGCGTGATTCGCTTCAGGAACTGGCCTCCCCCCGACAGCATTCGCGAAATCAGACTCGTCGCATTTGAAACGTACCCAACCGACAGTGCAGGCATACTTCCGACTCTGCTCGAAGGACGAGCTTCGGTGTTTCCCAGGCTTGAGACGAAGCTTCAGCTGTTTGTCGATACATTGCACTATGAGTTCACAACCGAAAGCGGTTTGAATCTCCAACTCAGGAATTACGATTACATCATACTCGCGATGCAGTACGGCCCGAATGTACTTTCAGACTGGCGACCGGCGGGCGTCTATTCGACCGCGCCCGGCACGTTCACTCCGGCGCCGCTTCGTGTTCTTCTTCACCGCATTACTCCGGACATCGATATCGACGTTGACTTTCACAATCTGCCTCCGAAGCCATGGCGATAGTATCTCGATACAGCTTTGCACTGCTTGGTCTCATACTATTGCACGAAATCGCGATGGCAGGCTCGCTCGCAGGAAAAGTGAGCGGCAAAGACGATAACCAGCCGCTCGCCGGAGTGAATGTCGTTCTTCAGGGTACAGTACGCGGGACGACGACAAATGCACAGGGCGAGTTCTTCATGACGAACATTCCGCCCGGCGTCTATGCCGTCGTCTTTTCGCTCGTGGGATATCAGCGCGAAATGCTAACGGGCGTTTTGATTGATGATGAGAACGATAAGCTTCTGAGCGTGCTGATGAGAGAATCGCCGCTTCAGACCGAGCAAATTGTTGTTACGGCAAACAAGCGCGAGCAATCATTGATCGAAGTGCCCGTGAGTATCTCGGTGGTCGATGCTACAGAGATTCAACGGCGCAACACGCTGACGATTGACGAAGCGCTGCGGTATGTTCCGGGCGTGAACATGACCGGCACACAGATCAACATTCGCGGTTCGAGCGGTTACAGTCTCGGCGCGGGAAGTCGTGTGCTCATGCTCCTCGACGGCATTCCCTTCATTGCCGGCGATACGGGCGAGCTGATCTTCGAGTCGATTCCTGCCGGGCAAGTTGATCGCATTGAAGTGGTGAAGGGCGCAAGCTCGGCGCTCTACGGATCGAACGCGCTCGGCGGCGTCATCAACATCATCACCAAACCCATCGGCGAAAAGCCGCTGACGCACATCCGAACATACGGCGGCCTGTACAGCGAGCCTTCGTTCGATCAGTGGAAGTGGTCGGATAAGCGGCGCTACTTCAACGGGCAGTCGCTGACACTCACGCGAAAGCTTGGCGATCTCGGCTTCTCTGTTTTCCTCTCGCGTCAGTTCGATGACGGCTTCCGGCAGAACGATTACCGGCGCCGGTACAATCTCTACATCAAAGCACGCGAAGATTTTTCCGAGTCCAGCTCGCTCACGCTGAACGTCGGCGCACTGCATCAGGAGAGCGGACAATTCTTGTACTGGCGAAGTCTTGATTCAGCGCTCATTCCGCCTCTGCGCCACATGACCGACAATCTCAAATCGACGCGCACTTATGTGAATGGCTTGTTCAACACCGTGTTGTCTGAGCGCATGTTGCTCACGCTCAAGGCGCTCTGGACTCACAGTACGTGGGGCTTTCAGCAGATGGGCGATCTCACGCGCACCGAATCGCTGAACGACGGCTTTCGCGTCGAAGCATCATCCGTGCTCATGCTCGACGACATGCACACACTCACGTTCGGGGTGGACGGGAATATCGATCTCATTCGCGGCGCGATGTTCGGGCAGCGAACGATCGGCGGGCTTGCGCTGTTCGCTCAGGACGAGGTTCGGTTCTCCGACCAGTTCACGCTGACACTTGGCGCGCGTAGTGATTTTCAATCCGTCGGACTCACATCGGGAAACTCCGATATCAATCCGAAGATTGCGTTGACACATCGGCCATGGGAAGGGACCACGTTCCGCGCATCGTTCGGTACAGGATTCCGCGTTCCCTCGATTCCCGAAGCGTTCATTGCCGCAGGAGGCGGCTTGGTGAAGGGCGTGCCCAATACGGATCTCAAGCCGGAGATCAGCCTTTCATTCGAACTCGGCGCTTCGCACACACTCGGCACGCTGGGGACACTCGATGTTGCCGCGTTCAGATCCGACTTCAACAATCTGATTGAGCCGGGCTTGCTGATCTCGGGCCAGAATCTTTTTGTGCAGTGGAGAAACGTGGTCAAGGCACGCGTGCAGGGATACGAGACGTCCGTGAAGCTTGCATTCTTCGATGGTGATCTTCATACGAATGTCGGCTACACATACACTTTTCCGGAAGACAGGATCGCGAAGACGGTGCTCAAGTATCGGCCCCGGCACATTCTCTACACGAACGCGCAAGCACAAGTCGGATGGTTTAGCCTTGGAGTCGATTTCCGGTATGTGAGCCGCGTCGAGAGAATCGATCAGGAGCTTGTCGATGCGGGCATTGTCCCAGATGGCGATGAGCGCGACGCGATCTACGTTGCAGATGCGCGAGTCGGCGGAGAATTCTCGATCAGCGACATAGCGTTCAGCGCCGGTCTGCATGTCAAAAACATCTTTCAGCACAACTACGTTGAGCTGCTCGGCAACATGATGCCGCCGCGAACGTTCGTGCTGACGCTCGAAGCAAGACTGTAATATCTTTGCGCGCAGCGTAGTTCGCACCAACAAAAAACCCCCGCCGATTATCAGCGAGGGTTTTGTCGTCTGTACAACTGTCGACTTACGGCATCCACGACAGTGAGATGTGGTAGATGTTTTCATTGAGCTGGCTTGTGCTGCCGCTGTACTCCTGAGCAACGAGGTTTGGACTCAACGACGTTTGCCAGTTGTTGAAGGCGTGCTCGAACGCGCCATGAATCGCGAACGTTGGCGAGAGCTTGTACGTCAACCCTGCTGTGAAATGATTCTCCACGATTGCAGGGAACACAGGAAACACGGTCTCGTTGGGAACAGGATTTGTTCCGAACGCTCCGCCAACCCGAAGCGTCAGCACGCTCGACGGATCGACTTCAAAGCCAATGCGCGTAGTGTACGCATCTTCCCAGTTCATCGGGAAGTCAACATTCAAGCTTCCGCTGCTCCCCATCATCCGGTTGATGTTCACGTTGGCGCCGTTCTTCATGGAGATCGACATCTTGTCGAACGCATTCTTCCAGTTGATCCACTCGAAATCAAATCCCAACCGGAAACCATCGCTCAGATTAAACATCCCTCCGAAACCAACCGACTGGGGAAACTTCATCTTCACCTCAAGATCATAATCCGCAATGACGTCCTTCGACATGTCGATGCCGAGCGAGGTGAACATGCCTATCACGGCCTGTTGCGCTTGCGCCTGTGTCATGTTCGGATTTTGCGCCATCACGCCCATCATCGCAAGGCCGAATGCATTATTGAGTTGATAGGTCATGTCCATGTGCGCTTTGCCATTCTTGTACGTCAACGAAGTCGGCGACGTGTAGCTGATACCAAACGTCACGTTCTCATTTGGTTTCCAAGCAAGACCGGCTTTGCCTGAGAATCCCCACGCTTTCAACTCCTTCATCGCTGCTGCGGCAGTGACTTCCGAGTAGCCGAAGCCGCCCGCCTGTTGCGGCGCGGCAAACATATCGCCGAACGTCATCCCGTTCGTCGGGTTGACGACGCCCTTCATGATGGAGGGTGATAGACTGTAGGGCATGCTGAACTCGAGCATGCTGTACACAATATGCGCGCTTGCGCCGATGGAGAGATCCGGTCGGAGTTTGTACGCCGCGCTCACTCCGCCCTGCATCACCGCCAACTTGGAATGATACTCCTGCTGCACGAACGCGCCGCTCTGATCGCGGAAGAGTTGATGATTTAGTTTGAAGTCTGCGCCCATGCCTCCCTGCGTGTACGCGCCAATGCCCCAGGCAAAGTTGCCGAACGTGTTGTTCACGTAACCAGCGTCGAAGAGCGGAAAGTAGTTTGTCTTTCCTTGTGATTGATTGAGACCGTTTGCAAACTTGATTCCCGGCACCATCAGCGAAAAGGCTGCGTCGAGTTGTGTGCCTTGGATGAATGAGATGCCGGCGGGATTCGAAAACAGCAGCGATGTATTATCGAAGAAGCCGATAGAGCTTCCGCCGCGCCCGACGGTCTTTGCATCGAAGCCGATCATGCGTGTCCCGTTCGTGGCAAAGGACGACGAAAGGGCAATCGCGATCAGCGTAAAGACGAAGAGAAACCGTTTCATTGTGTAGATCCTTCAACTGTTTTATGATTTGATGAACCGAGCACGGCGAGATCACCTTCGCTCCAAGTGCTGCATTATCCGATTTCGCCTTGCGAAGACAGCCGTACGCTCGCAGGAAACATTAGCGCAAAATCTGTAGCTAATAAATGTCAACTTTGGTGCCAGTGAAAGTGACGTAGAATCTGATAATCTTGGAGGGAGCAGCCAGCCGATTTTCGTTTTTGAGAACTTCGGACATGGGAGTTGCAGGAGATGAGAACCGATGGCTGTCTGGCCTCGCAGGTACATCGTGTCATAGAGGCGCATCCCATAAATCTGATAATCTTTCCGCTTCTCTCTTCGATCAAGCATGTCCAGCGAAATTCTCGCCTTTTCAGCTTTGGGAAAACCGAGAGCGTTTGATTCTCAGAATTCGGAAACGTCTAGCGCAAGAGGTCGTAGTCGGTTTTTGTGTTGATGTTGCGGAGTTGATCGGCAAATCGGTTGAGGTCGAGCGTCGTGAGCCGGTCGGTGTGCCAATGGAGAAAAGAGTAAACGGATCTGTTTCCGTTGCTGAGATGAGAGTCAAGCTCTGCGAGAATGTTTTTGGGATAGACTCCAATCAACGGGTGGGAGTTTGCATCGTCCTTGGCAATAGTGATTTTGTCGGGATGAGCCTGAGAGAGTATTTCCTGCACCAGCGCAGTCGTGACGAATGGCGTGTCGCATGACAGTACGAAGATCATCGACGTTGTTGCATGCGTGAGAGCCGAATGAATTCCTCCGAGCGGCCCCGCGTCGTGAATGATGTCGGCATACATCGGAAGATCGAGAAACGCGTACTCATGCCGATCGGAAATCACGATCACGTGTGAGCATGCCGGCTTCAGAGTCTCAGCGATGTGTTGAATAAACGGCTTGCCGCTGTAATGAAGCAGGGCCTTGTTCTCCCCCATGCGACTGCTCTTCCCACCTGCAAGGATAGCACCAGTGATGTTGGCGATGTTCAGCATTCGTTAGCGTCATACGAAAAGTAGCAGAAGTTTTCCTCCAGCAATCAGCAAGACAAGTCCGAGCAGAGTTTGGAGGAATAATGGGCGAGCACGCCGCGCGCCCAGATACGATCCGAGAAATCCTCCCGCCAAAACACACGCACCCAGGATGATCATCGGACTCGTAGCGACATTTCCCCGTGACAGATGTCCCGCCAAACCGCTCACAGAGTTTACGACGATGAATGCGCTCGACACGGCCGCAGTGTGCTTTGCATCAGCCCATCGAAGAAAGAGAAGAATCGGGCTGAGAAAAATTCCGCCGCCGATTCCTACCATGCCGGAGACGAGTCCGAGCACAAGCCCGATGCAAAGAGGCCAGATCCAATTCTGCCCAATGGTTTTATCCGGCGAGGTCGCTTTCACTTCGCGAAGAAACAGCATGCGTATCGCTGCGAGCGTAAGCGCTAAGCCGAGAAGGAGACTGAATGTCTGGGAGGACAGGGGAATGAGTCCGCCGATGAACGCCGCCGGAATAGAACCGATGATGAACGGCTTCAGCAGTCGGAAGGAGAAGTACCCGTTGCGCTGATAAACCGCGAACCCGACGCTCGCGACAAGAATGTTGAGCATGAGCGCAATCGGAACAACCGCCGAGGTCGCGACGCCCGCCAATGCAAAGAGCGCAAGGTAACCCGACGCGCCGCCGTGCCCGACACTCGCGTACAGCATCGCCACGAAAAAAAAGAGCGGAAGAATCCACCATGCTACGATGACTTCAGGCATCATCCTCCGACTTTCACGATGCGTGCCCAGGCCAGCATGAGTCAGCGAGGTGGCTCACTTCTTCTTTCGCTTCTTGGCGCCTTCGTTAACAATGTCTTCGATCCAACTTATGCTCGCCATCATCGATGGAAAGCCGATGGTGGGCAACGCAAGCAGCGCCACATGACGCAGCTCGTCGCGTGTGGCGCCCGCGTCGATCGCCTTTCGCACATGCGAGTGAACGGCGCCCTCGAGTCGCGCACCAATGGAAATCGCGAGCTTGGCCAACGCCCGTGTTTTTTCATCGAGGGGACCCGCAGCGTGAACGGCGCTGCCGAGGTCTGCGTATGCGCTGCCGACTGCCGGAAATTCATCGACGAATTTTCTGAACCGTTTGGGTGGTTTTGACATGACGATCCTTTCAGAGGAATGTGTTTGCGCTGCCGTTTTGCGCGGAGGCAGGCAACGCTGCCGGAGGTGCTTTCGGAGAACAAGATACACTTTTTTGTTTGCAAGGCAAGGGACAGCCTGAATTCCGAGTTCGCAAGTCTCAAACCGCCTTGCACGAAGCGACCAACGATTAGCAGTCAATAGTCAATAGTCAATTGCCAATGGTCAATCGTTCCGCGCAAAAGGGGCGGCTGAATCCCGGTTGAAAGCAGCGGGACGCCCACCAACGATCAACGAGAACTCAACAGCCTTCCTTCTTTTTCTTTTTTGGCGCGCCGCCTGCTGCGGCTGACGCGGCCGGCATCTCCAGCTTCGGCATCGCGAGTTGCGGGGTGGATTTTGCGTCTGCAGTTCCGGTGCGCGGTGAGCCGCCGAAGAATGCGCTGACCGATTTCCGCTTTTCGAACGCCAGCTTCTCATCGGCGCTTGCATTCTCTGCTATCGACGGAAATAGAATGCGATTCTTCCACTCATCCAAACCATCTCTCAGGATGTACGCGCTCTTATATTGCTGCGCTTTGAGAAGAAACCACGCTTGCGCCGCATGAATTCCTCCTTCCGAATAGAGAATGATCTTTTCATTTCGCATCAATGCTCCTTCAAACAACGACGCCACGGGAATGTTTTCTGCCGTCGGGATGTGGTACTCTGCGAACTCCTTTTCGCTCCGCACATCAACAAGTCTGTAGTCTGCACGTCCTTTGATGATCCAATCGGCGAGATCATCGACCGAAATGTGATCGGTCTCTTTGTCAACGAGAAGTGCAAGCTCCTTCACATTCAGCGTAGCCGTGTTGCCGCGGTACGGATTACCGGCGAAGACCGCGAGCAAACCAAGCACCATGACAATGACCGCGAGCTTTTGATTGAGCGATAGTTTGATTGCTTTCATTGCTGCACTCCCTTTACCTTTGCTGCAAGTTTCTTCTCGACCCATTCAGCCCCGACAAATCCGCCAACGGCCATGAGAACGACAAGGAACACGACGAGTCCGTACGATACGCCAAACAACTCCGGCAGCGTTACTTTCCCCATTGCGCCGGATGAGTAGAAATCTTTGAGCAGCGGATACGCTTCGCCGAAGACGAAGACGCCCGCGATGATGCCGAGGATATAGATCATGGCATCGTAGCGACCGGTGGCCGCGGAGACGCAGGATGTTCCTGGACAATAGCCGCCGATGACGAACCCGACGCCGAGAATCAATCCGCCGACAATTTGTGGCGCAAGATATGTCTGGCTCACATACACCAGCGAGAGATCGACGACGCCGAGAACCGACAGCCAAAAGAGTCCGAGCATTGCAGTGACGATGGCGGTGAACATGACTTTGAAGACAGTCATGTCGGTGAAGTAGAATTGTGCCGCGAGCTTGCGACCGCTGCCGAAGCCGGCACGTTCAAGGAAGAAGCCGAATCCAATGCCGATGATGAATGCGACGATGAGACTTGCTTCATCGCCGAAGAGGCCGAACTTAAAGAATGGTGCGTTCATGTCCATTGTCTCCTGAAAAAGTATGCGACGGCATAACCTCCGGCAAACACCGCGAGCATGAATGCCCAGCTGCCGACTCCCAACACAGCGCCGCCCGTCAACGCCTGACCGCTTGTGCAGCCACGCGCCAACTTTGCGCCAAAGCCCATGATGCCTCCGCCAAGAAATGCAAAGAGGAATCGTTTGCCGGTTGAGATGCGCGGACCTTTTTCGACCGAGCCTTTCAGCCGGTGCGCGAAAAGTCCGGAAACGAATCCACCGACAACAACGCCCATCACTTCAAACACTAACCAGTCCTTGAGCGGATGATGTACGCCGTCGCCGAGGTTCTCCGAAAAAAATCCGTTGGCTTGCGCGTGTTCGGGCGACACTACGTTGATACCGACCGACACCAACGAACTGAACGCGCCCGATGCGCCAAGCCCGCGGCCCATGATCACGAATGCCGCAAGTAACACAAGCCCAAGCCCGATGCCCGCGAGATACGAATTCCAAAACGGCTGCGCCTTGTGAATAACTTCAACAGGCGCCCGCTCTTCAATGTCTTCAGGCGCCGCAACGTCAATTGTATTCATACTATTCTCCATCGTAGTCTGTTGTTTAGTTGCTCATTTTCAAGTCGGGCCAATGCCCGCACATTTTGTTACAATCCCGCGCTCGCCCAGTGACTGTACTGGCCGGCAGAAACAATCACGAAGCGCAAAATTAATCCACCGACAATCACCATGATCGGCGCGATGGGCGTATGCTTCACTTTGTGGTTCACGGCCAGCAACTGAATGATCAGCGGAATGATGATTCCCATCCCCACCACAAACACCCAGAAGACTGCGGCATACGGTCCGTTGAGCAGCAAGTGCGCAGCATTCTGATGCATCTGAGTCGAGCTGAGCAGGCCGATGATGAACTGCGCGAAAACGAACAGCTCGAAGATCAAGAAGCCATTGTCGGCTTTCGCGAGCAGCTCACGCTCGTACACGTCGTCGGTGATCATGTGAACGAATGCTGCCGCGGCGGAAAGACCCGACGTGAGGAAGAGTACCCAGAGCACCGCGCTGCTCCAGAGCGGACGCGCGCCGAGCGCGCTGAGCAACACGCCTGTGTACATTCCAAGTATCGCCCCAACGATCATGCTCAGCACACCGATGTTCTTGACCGCGGTCGGATGTTGGTTGATGAATGTCGAAATCTTATCGAAGACTTTGATGCGATTCTGAAACGCCGGCGGAATGCGCGTGAGTGTTGTCGCGAGCAGCGTGGGATAGACAAGAATCAGAATCCATGATCCCCACGACATCGGCGATGAGATTTTGAACGCCGTGTAGAGTCGCCACACATACAGCTTGTGCTCAAGATCCAGGAACAACGCGAACATGCCAGCGCTCAGAAGCAGCAGGCTGATGTGTGGAAGCCAGAAGCATGAGAAGTAGCTGTGTTTGTAGCGTTCCTTGAAAATGAAGTAGCCGGAAATGATCATGATGCCGGCGACCAATCCGCCGAGAAACAGATACACCGGAATCTCCCAGCCCCAGATGTGCAGCGTGGGATCGATCTGCGGATTCATTCGTGTTGTTGTGAGTTCGTGCATAGTCGTTTTCCTTCTCAATTCTGAGCGTAGCGAAGAATCCATCCACCTAAGGATTCGATTCTTCGGTCTCCTACGAGACCTGTTGCTGACATGTCCATGTCAGTCTGAGCCCCGGCATTTTTGTCCCGCTTGTCGGGACGCCACAAAGCTGCATCGGACGAAGAGTCGAGAATTTGGTATCTACCCGAGTCAGGTTCTGGATTCTTCCCCAAAGGGGTCCTTCGGACACTTCGTCCTGATTTGTCCGAAGGACTCCTTCGGAGAAAAGCAATCAGGACTTCGTTCAGAATGACAAAACAACAACGTGTCAGGTTAAATAAAAAATATTTGGTTGCGTCCCAGCTTCCGGCATCAGCGAGTGATGCTTGCGTGAGCGCAGCAGTTGGCTCACGTTGCTGTTCGGATCATCGAGA
The DNA here is from genome assembly GCA_016218065.1 of Ignavibacteriota bacterium. GTDB lineage: Bacteria > Bacteroidota > Ignavibacteria > UBA10030 > UBA6906 > CAADGV01. The sequence continues at coordinate 22,125 of JACRFA010000285.1, forward strand.
TCGCCGAAGTACATGCAATGCGTCGGGCACACAGAGACGCAAGCCGGATCGAGTCCCTTCTCGACGCGGTGAATGCAGAACGTACATTTGTCGGCATAGCCGTCGGGATGAATGAACCGCGCATCGTACGGGCACGACGCAACGCACGCCTTACACCCGATGCACTCATCCTTCGTCACCAACACAACGCCCCCAATCTCGTGAATGTGGCTCGCGCCTGTTGGGCAGCACGACACGCACGGCGGATTGCTGCATTGGTTGCAACGCTCCGATCGAATCTCCATCTCCACCGTCGGAAATTTCCCCTGCACATCCTGCACAATCCAGTCGCGGTTGTAGCCTTCAGGAACCTGATTCTCCGTCTTGCATGCGACAACGCAATCCATGCAGCCAACACACTTCGTCGTATCGATCACCATTCCAAATCGTGCCATGACTATGCCACCTCGCTTTCTATGGTGACAAAGTTCATGTTCATCCCCGTCCCGCCCATCAACGGATCAACTTCGTAGCGAGTCAGCAACTGCGCATCGCTCGCACCTTTCATGTACGCGAACTTTAACATGCGTGAGTTGTGGCCGAAGCCGTGCACCATGTACACACAATCGGGGCGAATGCGTTCAGTGGCTTTCACCTTCACCTTGTTGCACACAACGCCGTCCTGATTCTTCAGTCGAACGTAGTCGCCGCTTTTCAGACCAAGCCGGGCCGCGATTTCTGCGTTCACCCAGACTTCGTTTTCGTTCATCATATCCATGAGAATATGGTTGGATTGTGTTCGGCTGAACGAATGGACCGGTGCGCGTCCGTACAACAGTCTGAACGAGCCGGGCGGTCCGCTCGTCGGACGCTTGTACTTCGGCACGGGGTCGAAGCCTGCTTCCTGCAACTGAAGCGAGTAGAACTCGATCTTGCCCGATGGCGTCGGAAACTCAGCCGGAACGCCTTCATCGAAATAGATCGGCTGCTTCGCTCCGCGAATGATGCCATTCTTCTTCAGTTCTTTGTAGCTCAGACCCGCCGCGCTCAGTCGGTGTTCATAATATTCTTCAATGTGCTTCCACGGATAGTAGTGTCCGAGTCCGAGCTTCTCCGCAAGCTTCTTCGCCATCCACCAGTTTGGTTTCTGATCGTCAGGCGAATCGACGACAGGCTGTCGTAGCCCAACGAACGGCTCACGGAACCATTCAACGTTCAGATCGTCGAAGCGCTCAAGGTACACAGACTCAGGCAGCACAACATCCGCCCAGCCGGCAATCTCACTCGGAATCACATCGATCACCACCATCAGATCAAGATTCTGAATCGCTTTGATCGTCTCATTCTCATTCGGAAGCGCATGCATGAGATTTGTCGCGTACACAAACCAGCCTTTGATCGGATAGGGCTTGCCGGTAATCGTCGCCTCTCGAATGCCGTTGGTAATCGTCTCATGCGCGAACGGATACTTGTGGTCGGGGTTATCGACTTTTCCTTTTTCCGATTTTGGATATTCGGGATAGGGATACGCGGGTACATCCATGCTGACCGGCGTGTAGAATCCGCCTTTGCGTCCCCAACTTCCCAGCAGCGCGTTGAGCAACGCAATCGCCCGACTCCGCTGAGCGTCATCGCCGTACCATGTCACATGACGTCCGGGATGGACGAGCGTAGCCGGCTTGTAGCGCTCCATTTCACGCGCAGTCTGTCGAATCACGTCGGGGTCAATTCCGGTTTCAGGGTAGGCCCACTCGGGCGTGTACTGTTGGAGTGTCGCAGCAAATTGCTCAAAGCCGAATCCGTAGTTCTGCACATACTCCTTGTCGTACAGACCTTCACTCACAATCACATTCATCCAGGCAAGCAGCAGCGCGAGATCGGTTCCGGGTTTGATCGGCAAGTAATACTTCGCTTTGCTTGCTGCAACAGAATATCGCGGATCGACCACAATCACGGTCGAGCCATCACCAACCGCGTCGGCAAATTCCTGCACCTGACTGTTGTGCATGTTCTCGCCGAGGTGGCTGCCGATGAGCACGAGACATTGCGCGTTCTTGATGTCCGTCCGCTCCGGCGAGCTGACATCTTCGCCGAACGTCAACCGGAAGCCGACATCACGCGGGCCGCGGCATTGCGCGAACGATGGCGCAGAAATATTCGGCGTGCCGAATGCCTTCATCGTGTGCTTGAAGAAATTGCCGCCGATGCCGTGACTGAACAACGCAACTCCCTCGGGTCCGTACTGCGACTTGATCTTCTGCATCTTCTCCGCAATGTACGTCATCGCTTCATCCCACGTCACCTCCACCCACTGCTCCTCGCCGCGATTTTTCTTGCGAATCAACGGCGCCTTCAGCCGGTCAGGATCGTAATGCGCGCCAACGCCTCCCGTCCCCCGCGGGCATAACCTTCCGTTGCTCAGCGGGTCGAGCGGGTTCCCCTCCACCTTCCAGAGCTTTCCGTCATTCACGTACGCGATCGCTCCGCACTTCCAGAAACAGATGTCGCAGTACGTCGGAATCGTCTGGACTCCTTTCGCAGCTTTGTTGCTGAGCGCCTGCGTCGTCTTCAGCAGCGCTGTTCCTGCGGCGGCAACACCAATCGTCGCACCGCTGATCTTCAAAAATTTTCGTCGCGAAACTGAATTCATCGTTCTCTCATAGAATGTGATTCACGTTGAATCATGCCGCTCAGCGCGCCGCGCTGCCGAGCTGCTCCACTTCAATCGTATGGGCGGCAATGGTCTGCTTGAGCGTTTCGCAGTTAGCAATCTCTCGATACACTACACACTGACTGCACTGCGAGCTGCGGCACATCCACGATTTTCCGCTCAGCATCCAGCAAGGCTTTTCCGTGTTTGAAAACGCCGGACAGCTTTGCCGCACATCCGACGAACAACCTTTGATCTTCCAGCACGGGATCAACGACATCATGTGCCGGATGCCTGCGATGCTCACTTTTTTTTCGTTGATCATCTTGCGCATGCAGCGTATCCGCGTGATGTCCGCTTCGGAAAAGCGCCGATGCTTCGAGTCTCTCCGAAGGGGAATGATGAGGCCCTCTCGTTCATACATGCGCACCGTCGAGATCGATGTACCGACCAGATCAGCCGCTTCGCCGATAGTATAGAAGAGTGGATTTGTCGCTGCCGGATCCTTCATTGCCCCATTCTTGGAAATCTGCACTTATAAATGCAGTATTTGTGCCAGAGCGAGATTCGGTCGAATGATAGGATTTTGCGTTGAATCAGGCGGGAGATTCCCAAAAAGTGGAAAGCGGAATCTTGAATTCAAGAAGAAACAGAGCGTGGATTGATGGATTGATGGATTGTTGAATAAAATCCGTCCTCTACGCGACCGCAACAGCCTTGGCTGTGCGAATGTAGTCGATGGCTCCCAACGCCGCCACTGTCCCATCAGCGACGGCTGTGGTAATCTGGCGATAGCGTTTTCGCACCGCATCGCCGGCGGCAAACACACCGGGCACGTTTGTTTCGAGATTATCTTTCGTGATGATCTCTTTCCACTCGTTCAGGTCAACGACACCATTGAAGCTTTCGGTATTCGGCTCGTACCCGATCAGAATGAAGACGCCATCAACTTCACGCTCACTGATTGCGTTTGTCGCCAGATGTTGAATCTGCACGCGCTCCAACGATTCATCGCCGACGAACGCAATGATCTTCGATTCCATAACGAAATCGATTCTGGGATTCTTCTTTGCCTCTTCAATGGCGTGTTGAAATCCCTGGAAGTGATCGAACTGATGCACGATGGTCACGCGGCTTGCATATTTTGTCAGCGACACAGCTTCTTCAAGCGCGGAGTTTCCGCCGCCGACCACAATGATCTGCTTGTCCTGAAAGAAATCGCCGTCGCACGTCGCGCAGTAGGAAATGCCGCGGCCTTTGAACTTCGATTCGCCCGGAACATTCAGCGACCGCGATTTTCCTCCGGGCGAGAGAATCACCGCGCTCGCCGTATAAAGATCCTTTCCGTTCACTTCCACCGACTTGATGTCGCCATCCAACGACATGCCGGTAATTCTCACGTTGGATTTGATCGCGCAGCCGAATTTTCGGGCCTGACTCTTCATTGTGTTCGAAAGTTCGTAGCCGCTCGCACTCTCGACGCCGGGATAATTCGCGATCTCATGCGTGAGAATCATTTGTCCGCCAGGCGTTCCGTCCGTGAGGATGAGTGTCTTCATCTTCGCACGCGAGAGGTAGATGCCCGCCGTGAGACCGGCGGGACCGCCGCCCAGTACAATCACATCAAAGTCGTACGTGTTCATTGGAGTCAGGTTCGTGATAAGTTTATGCCGGCACTTTTTCAAATTCCTTATCGAGAATCGTCGTCACCTGTTCCATGTTCTGAATGCTGCTCGTTGCTTTCGCGACCTTGCCGTTCTTGAAATAGACAGTGAACGGAAGTCCGGCAAAGCTTCGGCACTCAGGAAGATTGCGGATGAGGTGGCCGATCGGCCCGTCGAACTCCATGTCCCGAAATGCGACGTGTGTGTACTCCGCCTCCAACTCCTCCATCACGCCGTACACCGGAATGCACATCGGCCCCATGCGTCCGCAGCAGACCATGACGTTTTCATTTTGATGCAGCGTGTTTTGAAATTCTTCTTCCGTGGTGATGTGTTTCAGATCTGTTTTGAGCATGGGAGTACCTTGTTAGGTTATTGAATGTTGTTTGTTTGATTCGATGCGGCGAATAACGGAAAGGGTCAAGTCATGCCTTCGAAGTCTTCACTTTTTCCATGACCCGAATGTTCAACTCGCTGCATCACATCAGAGACATTCACAGAAGGAATATATACGTATGAAAATTCCCGGACTCATCGTCGCAACATTGTTGATTCTCTTCTCCTACTCAGGCGCGCAACAATTGGCTCCGGCGCCGAATTTCAAACTCAAGACTCACGAAGGAAAGACTGTCGAGCTGGCAAAGCTCAAAGGCAAACTCGTCGTCGTGAATTTCTGGGCAACCTGGTGCCCGCCCTGCCGCCGAGAGATTCCCGGCTTTCTCGATGTGTACAAGCAGTACAAGACAAAGGGACTCGAGATAGTCGGAGTAGCGTTGGATCAAGATGGCTGGTCGGTTGTCAAGCCGTATGTTGATCAGGCGAAGATGAATTATCCCGTGGTCATCGGCGACTTCAATCTCGCGAACGCGTACGGCGGCGTTGAGTCAATCCCGACCACGTTTGTGATCGACAAGCGCGGCAACATCATCCAGCGACATATCGGGTACATGAGCAAGTCTGACTTTGAAAATGTGGTGAAGGGATTGCTGTAGGCTGCCGATGCCGGATCCTGTCGTGTTTACGTCTTCATCTTGACATCGTCAAGAATCATAATCTGTTTTGGGGGCGTCGAAGCATGTCCGGCACTGGACAGTATTCTCCCGAGAGGGATGCCTTCGGCAGACTTCGCTCAGACTGACGCATGTTGCCTCGCTTCAGCCCTGTCGCCGTTTTCTCCATGACTGTGATTTCTTTATATTGAGTCAGCCAAAAGCTGAGACTTCACGTCATGCGAGCCAGACGCCATTTCATGACTCATCTCCCAGACACGACATCTCGTCACCCTGCTGAATGGGGACTTCGTTCCACGTTCGTCGGGATTGTCGCAAATACACTTCTCGCTGTCACCAAAGGCATCGCCGGCGTGCTCGGCAACTCGTACGCACTCGTCGCCGACGCCATCGAATCAACCACGGACATTGCCAGCTCATTCATTGTGTGGGGCGGCCTGAAGATCTCCACCCTCCCGCCGGATGAGGGCCATCCCTACGGACACGGCAAGGCAGAGCCGCTCGCTGCCGTTGTTGTAGCACTTATTCTCATCGCCGCCGCTGCGGCCATTGCAATCCAGAGTGTTCGCGAGATTGTCACGCCACATCATGCGCCTGAGCCATTCACGCTTATCGTGCTGGTCGTTGTCGTCGTCGTGAAGGAAATCCTCTTTCGTTTTGTGTTCAATGTCGGCAAAGCAGTCAATAGCGTCGCCGTCAAAAGCGACGCGTGGCATCATCGCAGCGACGCAATCACATCAGCCGCTGTGTTCATCGGTATCTCCGTTGCGCTCATTGGCGGAGCAGGCTATGAAAGCGCCGATGACTGGAGCGCCTTGTTTGCCGCATCGGTCATCGTCTTCAACGCGGCTCGCATTCTCAGCTCTGCCATCAACGAAGTGATGGATGCTGCGCCATCCACTGAGATTCACGACTCCATTAGAGAAGTCGCACAGCGCGTCGAAGGTGTGCTTGCCCTCGAAAAATTCCTCGTCCGCAAAATGGGCTTCTCGTACTATGTCGATCTCCACGTGACCGTCGATGGCGGACTCTCGGTGCGACACGGTCACGAGATCGCGCGTGCTGTCAAGCGGGCAGTTCTTCGCACGCACCCCACCGTTGCCGAGGTCCTCGTGCATGTCGAGCCGTCGGATTTGGTACACGAGTAGGCTAAAAACACGAACCTCCCGACTGAGACAGTCGAGAGCGTTCGTGCTTCTCCGGCTGAAGCGTATTTTAGCTTCGAGTGGGTTTGCTGCTGATCTTCACGATGAACCACACGAACACGATTGCCCCAATCGCAAAGATCGTGTCGCCGAAGATGCGCGCCCACCGAAGATAGTTCATGACATTCGTCTGCATGAACTCCGAGCTGCGCGCATACCAGTAGCCGTACTCCACCGATGCCCATGTCTGCATCAGTCCCACAGGCAACAGACTCAGCACGACCATCGCCAGGAGTCCGAAGTTGATCGACCAGAACGCGAACCGGATCGGTTTCTCGTTCCATGTTGAGGCGGGCTTGAGCGCGCGGAGGCAGAACAACATCAAGCCAAGACCGAGCATGCCATACACTCCGAACAGCGCCGCATGTCCATGCACAGGCGTCGTATTCAATCCCTGCATGTAGTAAAGCGCAATCGGCGGATTGATCATGAACCCAAACAATCCGGCGCCGAGCAGATTCCAGAACGCGACAGACACGAAGAAGTAGATGGGCCATTTGTAATTTTGCACCCACTCCTTTGTCCGGGAAAGACGAATGTTCTCCCATGCTTCAAATCCAACAAACACCAGGGGCACAACTTCCAATGCGCTGAACACGGAACCCAACGCAAGCACGACGGTCGGCGTACCGGTGAAGTAGAGATGATGCAGCGTGCCGATGATCCCTCCCGACAAAAAGATCGTGGACGAAAGCAAAGTCGCCTGACCCGCCGTTCGGAGGCTCACCAGTTTCAATCTCGCAAAGAGAAATGCAATTACCACGGTCGCGAACACTTCAAAGAAGCCTTCGACCCAGAGGTGGACAACCCACCAACGCCAGTACTCGACAATTGCGAGATTCGTGTGCCTGCCGTACATCAGTGCAGCGCCGTAGAACGCGGCGATGGCAATTGTGGAGATCAAGAAGAGTGTGAGGATGGGTTTCTGCTCGTCTTTCTTTCTCAGTGCAGGCAGCAGGCTTCGTACCATCAAAAAGAGCCAGAGCAGCAATCCGATGAAAAGCGCGATTTGCCACAAGCGTCCGAGATCGATGTACTCATAGCCGCTGTGCCCGAGATAGAACCATGCGTCCCCGGAGAGCAATCCTTTTACGCTCAACCACTGTCCCGCCATCGAGCCAAGCACAACAACAAGCAACGCGCCGAACAGAATGTTCACGCCGAGCCGCTGTCCTTTCGGCTCGACGCCGCTCACGGCAGGCCCGGTGTACAACCCGCCTGCGAGCCACGCCGTTGCAATCCAGAAAATTCCAAGCTGCGTATGCCACGTTCGCGCGATTGAGTATGGGAGTATCTCGGCGATCGGGATGCCGTAGAACGCATCTCCCTCAACACCATAATGCCCGGTGACAACGCCGAGCAAGATCTGAAGAAGGAACAAGCCGGTCACGGTCCAGAAATATTTCACAACGGCAACTTGTGATGGAGTCGGGTGAGCGCCGAGCAGGGGATCGCTTGCCGGAACATCGCCCGCCGGATGTTCGTGTTCTTGCGCGCCATAGTACCACGCCATGGCGCCAATGCCCGCAAGCAGCAGAATGATGCTCACGCCCGTCCACACGACCGCCTCGCCCGTCGGCCCGTTGGCAACAAGTTCTTCATGCGGCCAGTTGCTTGTGTACGTGAGATTGCGTCCCGGCCTGTTGGTCGACGCGGCCCACGAGCTCCAGAAATAGAACGCGGCAAGTTGTCTCAGTTTGGATGCATCGGTGAGCGTGTTCTCGTGAATCGCGTAATCAGATCGCCCCTTCGTAAATACATCGGCAAAGTGCGCCGCGTTCGCATTGAACGCCCGTACGCGAATCGGATCGATAGTCACAACACCGCTCGATGCGTTGTACGTATTCGTCCGCATCGTGCGTTGAAGTCGAGTGCGCAGCGCTGCCTGCTGTTCAGACGTTGCCTCTGCGTACGGACGCGAATGTTCTTGCTGCGACCATGCATCGAGAATGTACACCGCCTCGCGATGCAGCCAGTCGGCTGTCCAATCCGGCGCGACGTAGCTTCCGTGTCCCCACACCGAGCCGACTTCCATTCCGCCCATTGCCTGCCAAACATTTTGTCCCTGCTGAATGTCTTCACGCGTCAGCATGACGGCGCCATCCGTCGTTACCACGCGCACGGGAATAGGCGGCGCTTCCTGATAAATCTCGACGCCGACCCACCCGAGCACAGCAAACGACAGAATAATGACCGCCGCAAAAGCAAACCAGTACTTCCTCATGCTCTCTCTCCTCAGTTGTTCATCGATAGAACCTTCGCTTCCAGCGCGAGTGATTTCGGGAAGAGAATGTTATTCTCAAGATGAATATGCTGATGTAAGTCTTTTTCAAAATCTTCAAGCTCTTTGTAAGATGTTCGGAACGTCGTACAGGCATCATCGGGCGGTGTGTACGATGCCGAAAGCGCCCTGATGCCGTACATCTCGTCTCCGGCGGATTCGTGCTCGGCTTCCATCATGCGGATTGGGTTTTGCGCTGACCCGAATGGTGGAGCGGAGATCATGAACTGCCGGTTCGATGCGTCAACCAGGTGTTTGATGTACGGGAAAAGGATGCGCTCCTCTTTCATCATGTGATGCTGAAGCTCATTCGCGACCACCGCAAACCTGCCGGCGATTGCCACAGCTTCCGGATGATTAGCGCCGTGAACGGATGAAACCTTTGCCGTGTGGGCCGCGAGAACGGGTATCGCGTTCCGCACATACGTATGATGCTTGAGAACAATGTAGTCGATGAGTTCGTCAAGCGGCAATGCATCGAATGAAACTTCCGACTGATCAGCGACCGCCATCGCCTCGCCAAGATCGGCAAGCACTGTTTCGGCGTTGAGAGATTTTTCGCCGCATGCTTCGTCGATCGTCTTACCTCCTCTGCAGCAGAAATCGAGTGAGTATTTCTCGAACACGGCGGCAGCGCGAAAATTGTCGGTGACGATTTGTTTGAGTGTCAAAGCCCGTACGTCTGTCATGTAGCTCTTCCCTTCTTTTTGTTTTGATTGAAATATGATCTTGGATTTCCCCAGAGGATTTTTCCGTCGGAGGTCAGCCGAAGCTTCTCTCCCTGCTCCATTGCCTTGATACACCGAATCACCGTTTCCACGCGCAGCCCGGTCATGTCCGCAAGCTGTTGACGGGTAAACGGAACCTGATACACCTCCGCCTTCGCGTTGGTTTCCTTTCGGAAGTACTCGATGAGCGTTGTGAGTCGATGTTCCGCCTCCTCGATTGCAAGCTCGGTGAGCATGATCGATTTGTACACTAATCTTCCGCTCAAGACTTGCGTCAGCGCGAGGTGTATGTCGAAATTCTCTTTCAGCAATTTTAGAAATGCGGTGTGCGGACATCTCCACACTTCGCTCGCGACAACCGCGATTGCCGAGGCAGGATAGGGCAGGCGGTTAAAGAGTGGCGGTTCGCCGAAACTTTGCCCTTCCGTGAAGTAGCCCTGTACGAATTCTTTCCCATCGCGGCTGTACGTCGCCATTTTGATTTTCCCCGACTTGACCAGATGAAAATATGTGGCCATATCGCCTTCATGAAAGAGCGCTTCATTCTTTTTCAGATTCGACAGCCGGGCGTCGTATTTTCGTAAGATTGATTCAGGTATCATGACAGATGAATTGTATTCGATATTGGTGAGAGATGTTTATGAGGTAAGTCATAACGGGCCATAGCTGCCCATCAAAACTCTCGAAGGGCGTGCTTTGTTCCCGTCCGACCCGCAGAGCGAGAACTCCTCTGTTCAGGGGTTGACCTCCTGAAGCATCAACAACAGGATGGCTTGAAGCTGATAGTTTTGGCAGGAATCGGAATTGATGTTCATCTGTTGGTCGGGACTCCCGTCCCGACTACGGTGGTTTCTCCGGCGTCAGGTCGCAGACCCAAACAACAAGTTGCAGAGCGACACAAATCGGCAAGAGCATCGATCACGACAAATACTGATACCAAATCCAGTAGCCTACTGGAATGACAATCCCGATTAACGTGAGCCACCAGCCGCGCCCGGAAATCCCGTTCCTTCCTTTCAACACAAACAGTCCCGTGATTGCAATGATGATCAGCGAGCCGGCATACAGATCGGCGATGTAGGTCCAGGCGCCTTTGGGTGTATTGAGATGAAGTTGATTCATTTCATACAACACAGGACGATGATGGACTCTCTCGATCAACACCTTGCCGGTCGGAACGTCGACCGTGTACGTGCGCCTCTCAAAAAACATTTGCAGCGTCTCCGGGTCGGGCCGAAACACGTTGCGCGGCGTTTCGGTAATCTCCAGCTTCTGCAGTGCTTCGGCGAACATTGCTTCGCGCTCGGTCGCTGCGATGGGCGCGATCTCACGCACTTGTTTCTCCTGACGGTAGCTCGGATTCCAGTCGGCTGTATGGTTCACCGCGATTCCTGAAACGCCATAAATCAATGTCAGCCCTACAACCAAATAGCCAATGTCTCTGTGAAGAATGTTGTTCCACTTACGCCACTTAATCAAATGATGCTCCTTTCGTGAGAGTGCTTCTTGCTGGAAAAATCGTAACGCCAGTTGAGTCGATGCGAGGATTGGTTCGCAGATGGAATGAGATTCCGACCGTGTTCAATATACGGAGCTTCCTGTTTTTATGAAATCGGAAGGTCAGGTTAGGCTGACGAGTTCCCGACGTAAAAAGGAATAGGAACGCGGTCTATGACCCGCAGAGATGACGCGAGTTCAGTGGAGGTGCTACGGATGGTTTCTGGGAACATACTTCCTATACGAAGCGTTAGCCCAGTTTAGAACAGACTAAGGTGGACACTTATCAATGACATGCTGAGAATACAGTAGATGTGCAGGCGCTGAAGTGAGCGGTTGAGTATTGCTTTGGAAAACATTCATGGGGTCCGTCATGATTAGTACAGTATCCGGCATTCTCCTTTATGTGTTCGGCCTTATCCTCGTAAACGAGAGTCTGCATCATCCGGTCAATACGTCCACGCTCTACGATGCCTCCATCTTTCAGGTAGGAGGAATACTGATTGCGGGCGGCGTGTACCTTTCGGTGATTCATCGGTCCCGGAAGCGGTTTTTCCGGCGGGCTTCAGAGAGGAAGCGACTTTCCGCCCCGAACAGCAGTTCGTTGCAGTTGGGATCAGGCCAATCAAGCCAGTTTGGATTTCCTCTCAGCCAGCCCGGATTTACCGAAATTGGGGTACTTCAACCCAAAACGGGAAAAGATATTACTTGACATCGTTCCCTCCTTGTCCGTATATTTGCGTCAGCTTTACTAGTATTCTTTGCGTTCTTACTCAATTGCTTTGGTCTGGGCTGTCACCGATGTGCGAGCATTCTGGTGGTCGGGCTGTCCAGCACTCCTATCAATTCTGACAGCCCCGCCTCTCTTCACCTCAATGAGTGAATTCTCTCCCTACTCATTTCGTTGATAGTGAGCCAAAACTAGGTCAAGGTCCCGACCAATTCGACCGATAACAAGCGTAAGCGCTGGTCTTCTCCGGTATGTATGTTCTCGAAGAAAGGCGCGCCAGGTCGAATCTGAAGCGAGACCATGAACGCGGCTTGCCTCACAAGCCCGGCCCGGTGCTTGGCCTGTGACAAAGACATACTGAATGAATTGTTCGTTCAATTGGAGGCGCTAAACCTCACACGCGTGAGGTTCGAAAGCGCCTCTTTTTTTTGTAGTCAGTAGAATTTTTTTTGAGGTGCAATACACAAGCACTGCATGATGTTCGCGTCAGGCTTGTGATGAAGGGATAGCAGTAGAACTGTTCGTTTTGATTGGAGGGCGCTTGGGATCTCGGCAGAGACCCTGTTGCGCCCTTTTTTTGTGGCGGATGAGTCGCCTATGTGCGCTCATACATTTTCAGTTTCACGAGAGGTGGTACTATGAAAGGATATCTCACGGTTTCCAGACATCTGATTGCAGTTCTCATCGCTTCTGTAGTCACGCCAGCAACTTCCTTGAGCCAATCACTGATTTCCAATCCAGGATTCGAAAACGGAACGTCGTCATGGGAGTTCTACACAAATGGCGGTGGAACGTTCACGACTGAGATCCAGAGCGACAACAGGGTTGGCAAGGTCTCCATTTCAAAAGCAGGCTCAAATACTCAGTTGTACCAAACGGGCATTGTTCTCGAAGCCGGAAAGCGCTACCGACTCACGTTCCGCGCGTACTCGAATACGGGCCATGACGTTCTGCTGTACATTCATAAACATGGTCCGCCCTACTCGTCATACGGACTTGATGGAGCAACTGCTGATCTCACGACTGCATGGGCATCGCACTCCTTCGAGTTCACTGCATCAGGATTCACCGGCATCAGAAGCGATGGGCGATTCAGGATCTGGTTGGCCTCCACTGCAGTGAAGAACGACATGTTCTACTTCGACGACTTTGTCCTCACGTCAGCAACTGCGACCGCGCCAACAATCACAACCCAACCGACCAGCATTTCTGTCGCGGAAGGACAAACTGCTAGTTTTACCGTCGCGGCAAGCGGCACCGCACCGCTCTCGTACCAATGGCAGAAGAACGGCGCTAGTATCTCCGGCGCAACGGTTTCAACGCATGCAACTTCTCCAACAACTCTCGCCGACAGCGGCTCGACTTTTCGATGTGTTGTCTCGAACAGCGCCGGAACGATCACGAGCGCTGCTGCAATATTGAGTGTCACAGGCCGGGCACCCATCATTCTCGTTCAGCCGACAGATCAAACTACGAACGAAGGGGCGAGCGCGACATTCACGATCAGCGCATCAGGCACGCCCCCGTTGTTGTTTCAATGGCAAAAAAACGACGCGCCGATCACAGGCGCGGCAGATTCAGTGTATCACACGCCGCCTGCTTCGCTCGCCGATAGCGGCGCGGCATTCGCGTGCATCCTCTCCAATTCCGCCGGGACAATTACGAGCACGACTGCACGCCTGCATGTCCGTGGCAATCCTCCCACAATCACGACGCAGCCTCTCAGTCAGATCATTCACGTGAGCAGCCCGGTACATTTCGCTGTGACGGCGGAAGGTTCAGGCTTGCTGAGCTTTCAGTGGCAGAGAGACGGGATGAACATTCCGGGCGCAACGAGTTCATCATTCGACTTGCTTGCTGCGACACTCGCGGACAGCGGCGCTCAATTCCGCTGCATCGCTGCGAACTCGTTTGGCAGCGACACGAGCGAGAGCGCAATACTGCGAGCACTCGAACCGCTGATCATTCTCCTCCAACCTCATGATACAGTCGCCACGGCTGGGGACAGCGTCACGTTTTCAGTGGGCGTACAAGGATCAGGTCCACTCGCGTTCAGATGGGAAAAAAACAATCAGCCGATCAGTGGAGCAACATTCGATTCGCTCACACTGCAAGCCATCACACTCGCAGATGACAACGCTGCGTTCCGGTGCATCATCACAAACCCGATTGATACCATCGTGAGTCGTTCAGCGTTGCTGAGACTTGCTTCTCCTCCTCACATCGTCGCTCATCCAGAAAATATCACGACCGCTGTTGGAAGGTCAGCGACGTTCTCCATAATCGCCGCGGGAAGCCGCCCGTTCTCATATCAATGGGTGAAGAACGATACTCTGCTGAGCAGTCAAACTGATTCTATTCTGTTCCTCCAAACTGTATCGAGAGAAGACAGCGGCGCAACATTTCGATGTATTGTGAGAAATTCTGTCGGCGCAGATACTAGCGACGCCGGCCTACTGCGCGTGCTGACCCCTGCGCTCATCCTTTCTCAACCCGCCGACCAATCAGTACATGAAGGCGACACTGCGGCATTCCATGCCGAGGCTAACGGATCGGAACCGGTGCTGTATCAATGGCAGAAAGATGGAGTAACCATCGCGGGCGCGACGGAAGATTCGCTTCTCGTGTACGGAACCTTGAGTGCAGACGGATCGCGCTATCGGTGTATCGCGAGCAATGCAGTGGGCAGCGACACAAGCCGCAGCGCGCTACTTGCCGTCTTGCCGATTCCACCCAGAATTACTCTGCATCCGGCAAACCAGAATGTGTTGGAAGGCGGAACGGCAAGATTCTCTGTTTCCGCATCGGGAACCCCGCCTCTTCAATATCAATGGCTGAAGAATGATTCTGTGTTGATCGGCTCACAAGATAGCTTTCTTGTTGTCACCAATGCTGCGCTATCAGATAGCGGCTCGACATACAGATGTGTTGTTTCAAATGCTTCAAGCTCGGACACAAGCGCGGCTGCAATCTTAAGTGTACGCGGCATTCCCCCAACAATTCTAGTTCACCCGCTGGATCAAACAGTCATCGAGGATAGCGCCGCTACATTCATGGTCACTGCCACAGGCTCGTTGCCGCTTGCATATCAGTGGCAGCGCAACGGAGTTGATATTGTCGGAGCGATAGATTCATTGCTGCGGTTGAACGCTGTTTCAAACACTGACAGCGGCTCCGTCTTTCGTTGTCTTGTTCGGAATAGGTTCGGGGCCGACACGAGCGGCGCTGCCCGGCTTACAGTTCTCAATCCACCGATCATACTCGAACACCCGATCAGCCAAACGTCTGCGCTTGGGGGTGCCGTCACATTCAGAGTCCGCGCGAGCGGCTCTGAGCCGCTTGGCTATCAATGGCAGCGCAACAATCAAACCATCATGGGAGCCGTCGACTCGGTACTTACTCTTCCGTCTGTTTCTGCCGATGACGACAGTGCCAGCTTCAGGTGCATCGTCTCCAACGCGATTGGAACTGCAACAAGTTCAAGCGCTTTGCTCCGCGTCAACACTCCTGTTCTCATCATCGCTCAGCCACAGGACCAGACACTCGCCGTCGGGCAGTCGGTAACATTCACTGTAGCGGCACAAGGAACGCTGCCGTTCGTTTATGTTTGGGAGAGAAATGGTTCGCCGATTCCTGGCGCGTCCGACTCTTTTTACAGAATCGCTTCAGTATCGATGACAGATAGTGGAGCAACGTTCCGTTGTCTCGTGCGAAATTCAGTCGGCGCCGACACGAGTGAAGAAGCGCACTTAAACGTTCTCGTTCCTCCACAGATCACAAGTCAACCTGCGAGTCATCACGCTCAGGAGGGACAGTCAGCGACTTTCAGCGTTAGCGCAAGCGGCTCTGCACCATTACTCTATCAGTGGCAGAAGAATGAGGCAAACCTCACGAATGCAGATTCTTCAACGCTCAATATAGCAGTTACAGCGCTTGCAGACAGTGGATCAAGATATCGATGCATAGTCGCAAACCCGGTCGGTCGCGACACGAGCAACATCGCGATTCTACATGTCACGGGCATTGCGCCTTCGATTGTCTCGCATCCCGAACATCGCACTGTTCAGGAAGGAGACTCGGCATCGTTCGGCGTCGCGGCGTCGGGAACATTGCCTCTGACATACAGTTGGATGAAAAACGGAGTTGCGCTTCCCGGGTTGAATGACAGCGTGATTGTTCTTCAGCAAGCTGCGCTTTCGGACAGCGGATCGAGCATGAGATGTATCGTGTCGAATCCGTATGGACGAGACACAAGCGACGTCGCTGTGCTCACGGTTCTGCCGGCTCCACCACGAATTTTGGTTCAGCCGACTACGCAAACGGCTGCCGAGGGCGACACGGCGAGGTTTTCCATACAAGTAATCGGCTCATCGCCGTTCGCGTATCAATGGAAACGAAACGGCGCAAACATCGACGGCGCGATCGCTCCGACATTGCTGCTCTACGTTCAACGCTCCGATAGCGGCAGTGTCTTCAGTTGCACAGTCAGTAATCGGGCTGGGGTCGTTCAGAGCGACCCTGCGTTGCTCCACGTCCTTCCTCGAAAGCCGCTCATCACTATGCATCCAATGAATGTGATGGCGCGAGAAGGAGACACGGTGAACTTTTCTGTTCGGGCGACAGGATCCGAACCGCTCGAGTATGTGTGGCAGAAGAACGGCGCAAACATCTTGGGAGCAAACGACACGCTGCTGTTCGTTCGCGGCATAGCGCTCTCCGACAACGGCTCGCTCTTCCGCTGCATTGTTCGAAATAGCGCGGGCGCTGACACGAGCGCGGCGGCGATGCTAACGGTACAGGGAATTGCGCCGCTGATTTCGATCCATCCATCCGATCAATCGGTTGCAGAAGGAGAGCGCGCCACTTTCACTGTAACGGCAGTGGGCAGTTCACCGCTGGCATATCGATGGCAGAAGGATCAGACCAATATCATCGGCGCCACGGATACTGTGTACATGATTCAAGCGTCATCTCTCGCCGATTCCGGCTCAGCGTATCGTTGTCTCGTTACCAATGCGTTCGGAACCGACACGAGCAGATCGGCGCGACTTATCGTTCACGGGAATCCTCCGACCATCACCGTACAGCCCACAAGCATAGTTGTTGCCGACGGGGATTCAGCGACATTTTCCGTCCGCGCAACCGGTTCAGGAGTTGTGCAATTCACCTGGCTAAAAAACGGCGCCCCAATTTCAGGAGCTACCGACTCTGCGTACAGAATCTTGTCAGCCACGTGCGGCGATAGCGGTTCAGTCTTTCGATGCGTCGTCGCAAACACATACGGAATTATCGTTAGCGACAGCGCGACACTTAGTGTTATTCCCAGACCTCCGTCAATAACATCGCAGCCGGCGAGCGTGACAGTCTTCGAAACTCAAACTGCAATATTCACCATCGCTGCAACGGGAACGCTTCCTCTGCACTTTCAGTGGCGCAAAGACTCGACAGACATCGCGGGCGCAACAAGTCAGTCTTACACAACGCCAACAGTATCGCGCAACGATAGCGGCAAAGTTTTCCGATGTGTTGTTTCGAACATCGCCGGAAGCGTGACAAGCACGCCGGCAATACTTTCCGTTGTTGCGGCAACACCGGTCATCGTCATTGAGCCGCGAGACACGTCGGTGATTGAGGAGCAGACCGCGAACTTCTCCGTTGTCGCAGCCGGCTCTGGTCCATTCAGCTATCAGTGGCAACGTGACAGGGCAACTATCACGGGCGCGACAGATAGCACGTATGTTCTCAGCGTGACGTCGATGCTCGACAATCAGGTGAAGTTCAGATGCCTTGTCGCAAATGCATCGGGCGCAGACACAAGTCGGGAAGCAACATTGACTGTTGTCGGCAGGCCGCCGACGATTGTTTTGCATCCGCAATCGCGAACGGTTAATGATGGCCAACCGGCCGTCTTCACAGTATCTGCTTTCGGAACCCGCCCCTTCTCGTACCAGTGGCAACGAAACGAACTCATCATCTCGCAAGCAACCGACTCTCTGTACCTGATAGCCTCGGCAACGATGGCAGACAGCGGCGCGATGTTCCGCTGTGTTGTCACTAATGTCGCCGGTACCGTGATGAGTGATTCTGCGATCTTGAGCGTGAATGCGAATCCACCTTCCATCGCGCAACAGCCTACAGATCAAATTGTGAACGAAGGAGGGAGCGCGGCGTTCACCGTGACCGCTACCGGCACAAGGCCGATCTCATACCAATGGGTGAAAAATGGAACGGCCATTAGCGGGAGAACAGACTCAGCATACCACATGTCCGCAACGTCGCTCGCTGATAGCGGCGCAGCATTCTACTGTATAGCAAGCAACTCCGCCGGGAGCGATACAAGCCGCGTTGTTCGTTTGCATGTTCGTGGAGTCGCGCCTACTATCACAGTCGAACCAAGGAATCAAGTCGTCCGATTGGGAAGTCCTGCAGCGTTTCGGATTGAAGCAACTGGTTCAGGCGTGATAACATATCAGTGGAAGCGAAACGGCCTTGATATTACGGGAGCGACAAGCTCCACCTTTACTATCGCATCGGTGGCCATGGGCGACAGTGGTGTGAGTTTCACTTGCATCGCGAGCAGCCCGTATGGCAGAGATACAAGTTCAGCCGCCGTTCTTAAAGTCCTGCCTCTCGTGAAGATCATGCTAGTCGGCGATTCGATAACCGAGTGGGGCTGTTGGCGGCGATTGCTCTGGCTCCGGCTCCGGCAGAATGGCTTCACCAACATCAACTACGTTGGCAGTATGACTACAGGAGGCTGCGGATTAGATTTCGATCCCGACCATGAGGGACATGGAGGATGGACAGCCGATGGCACAGTTCGGGAGGGGCATTTCAGATCGTGGATGAACGCGCAACATCCGGACGTGATGGTCTATTTGATGGGGACTAACGACGTGGGTTGGGTTGGCGCTAATCCCACCGGACCTATCTTCTACGCGTACCCTCAGACAATTGCGCAAGCCCGCGAGGTCAATCCGAACATCAAGATCCTCTTTGCATTGCTGACGCCGCGCACTCAGGGTGGATCGATTCCAGCGCAAAATGTCGTCACGTTGAATGCCGCAATCCCGGGACTCATTGCCTCGCTTAACACAACGCAGTCGCCCATCACGCTTATCGATCAGTTCAACGGATTCAATCCTGCAACCGATACCGACGACGGCTTGCATCCGAACGCTTCGGGAAATCAAAAGATCAGCGATAAGTGGTATCCGGGTCTCGCGGCAGTGCTTGCGATTTCCGACACCGGAGCGCCCCTCATCGTCTCTCATCCTGTCGAGCAGACAATTCTGGACGGCGATTCAGCGACATTCACTCTGTCTGCCATCGGATCAATCCCATTGACTTATCAATGGCAAAAGAACGGCATTAATGTTCCTGGGGCAATCATTTCCTCCTATACGACGCCATCGATGTCAGTAAGTGACAGTGGCAGTTCATTCCGGTGCATCGTGACGAACTCCTGCGGCACAACAATAAGCAACTCAGTAGTGCTGCATGTGAGACGTTTTCCGCCATCGATTACGCAACAACCATCAAACAAGACTGTGCAGGTTGGTCAGTTAGCGGTGTTTGCAGTCTCGGCAACTGGCAGCCAGCCGCTTTCTTATCAATGGAAACGAAACGGGTCGGCCATCACCGGCGCCACGGTTTCTTCATATACGG
>JACRFA010000283.1 GCA_016218065.1 Ignavibacteriota bacterium
GCACACGATGTTGAAGTAGGAGATTTGAACGGCGATGGCAAGCTCGACATCGTTGTGCGGCTCGGCTCGCTCGTCATCTTCTATCAGAACAATCCTAACTCATGGACAGCAGTCACGGCCAACTCTCGATCGTCGGAAGGCACGGCTCTCGGCGACATCGATGGCGATGGCGATCTCGACATCGCCATCAACGGCTACTGGCTTGAGAACCCGAAACCCGCGACCTCGCCCTGGACTGAGCGCCTCATCAATAGTAGTTGGCCTTCGATGGTGGGCGTCCATATTGCCGACGTGAATGGCGACGGACGCAAGGACGTGTTGCTCGCGCCGTCGGAAAGCGCAAGCGGAAAACTTGCCTGGTATGAATCCACCGCGCCGCGAACCGGATCCTGGACGGAACACGTCATCGACAACACGGTCTCGTACATTCACACATTCAAGACAGCCGACATGGATCGCGATGGCGATCTGGATGTGGTTACCGCTGAGATGCATCAGGCGCCCGATCCCGATGAAGTGTCGGTATATCGGAACGAAGGAGGCGCTCTCAATTGGACGCAAGTTGTCGCGGGAACGACGGGGTCGCACAATATTCGCGTGGCCGATATCGGTAACGACGGCGACATCGATATCATTGGCGCAAACTGGAACAACGGCGCGCCCGGCGGCGCGCCGATTACGATGTGGGAGAATCTTGGCGGTTCGTCCTCCGGACTTCCGCTTGACTCGTGGCGACGACATGTCATCGATTCCAACAAACCCTGGCGCGCGGTGTTCATCACTGCCGCAGATCTTGACGGCGACTCGCGCAAAGATATTCTCACCGGCGGTTGGTGGTACAAGAACCCCGGCTCGCCGGCAGGCTCGTGGACGCGCAACACGATCGGTTCTCCGCTCAATAACATGGCGGCGGTCTATGACTTCGACGGCAACGGAACGATGGATGTGCTCGGCACGCAAGGTCAAGGCGCAAACGCGAACGCGAATTTCGTCTGGGCGCGCAACAACGGATCAGGATCATTCACTATGCTCAACAACATCCAGAGCGGGCAGGGAGACTTCCTGCAAGGGACGGCTGTCGGACGCTTTCAGGGCGGCGCGCTTGAGGTTGCCTTGTCGTGGCACGAGTCGAACCGCGGCGTGCAGTCGCTCACCGTTCCCGCAAATCCTTCATCAAGTACATGGACATGGAAGAGACTCACCACGACCTCGCAGGACGAACAGGTGAGTGCGGGCGATATCGATCGCGACGGCGATCTTGATCTGGCGCTCGGCACGCAATGGCTGCGCAACGACGGCTCGTCCTGGAGTGCGTTCACGCTCAATGGAAGCAGCGGCTTGCCCGATCGCAACCGCGTCGCCGACATCAATCGCGACGGACGGCTCGACGTTGTCGTCGGCTTTGAAGCGATCAGCACGCAGGGGAAACTGGCGTGGTATGAAGCGCCTTCGTCGGCGACAAGTACGTGGACCGAACACATCATCTCCAGCACAACCGTCGGACCGATGAGCCTGGATGTCGGTGATCTGGATGCCGATGGCGATATCGATGTTGTAGTGGGCGAGCATAATCTGAGTAATCCTGCAAGCGCCCGCATGCTGGTGTTCGAGAATGTCTCCAACGGCGCCTCCTGGGTTCAACACGTGGTGTACACCGGCGAAGAGCATCACGACGGCGCCCAGATCGCCGACATCGACAACGATGGTGATCTGGATATTATTTCGATTGGGTGGGACAACCCGCGTGTTGTGCTGTATGAGAACCTTGCCAGCGTCACGTCGGCAGGAGCGTTATCTGCCGGAATGATCGCGCCGCCGTCGGAATTCAAGCTGTATCAGAACTATCCCAATCCGTTCAACCCCACGACGACAATCCGGTATGATATTCCTGAGACCGGAAGTCAGAGGTCGGAGGACAGTCGTGTAACGCTCAAGGTGTTCGATTTGATTGGGCGTGAAGTGGCAGTGCTCGTGAATGAAAATGCAAAACCCGGATCGCACAGCATCAGATTCGATGCACGCAACCTCGTGAGCGGAACATACCTCTACCGCCTCACAACCGGTCAGTATCAACAAACTGGAAAGATGCTTCTTGTGCGATGAAGATCTCTCATCAAAATAATGAGTTGGCTTTTTCCTCAGGTAAAGTACTTAGCCAACGTACTGCACGAAATGTAGTTACATAATTACATCTGTTGCCGTATTGGTATTTGCGGTTGCGAGATATAGATTTTTTCAGAGTTTTTTAAAATGGCTATTGTGCATTAAACATCATTCAGGAACAGTCCCAAAACAGGAGGGGGTATGGTAAGCAAGCCGTTAAGCGTCGGAGAAGTTGCGAGCATTCTACGGGTGAGCAAACCGTCAGTGCTGAATTGGATTAACAGCGGCGCACTGAAAGCGTTCACCACCTACGGCGGGCATCATCGTATTTGGCCGGCCGACCTCAAAACATTGATCGACAAAACAGGCATGGATATCGAGTTTGAGTTTGTCGACGAACGAAGCCATCGCATCCTCGTGATCGACGACGATCCTGAGTACACGAATCTGTTGAAGCAGATCGTGAAAAGCGAATTGCCCAACGTGGAGGTCATCTCAACCGACGACGGCTATGACGCGTTGATGCGCATTGGCGAGTTGCGCCCGCAACTCATGATTCTCGACATCCGCATGCCGAAGCTTGACGGCTTCAAAGTACTGCAGCTGCTCACAGAACGAAAACTGGACTGGCACATGAAGATTCTCGTCGTGTCAGGATTCCTCGACACAGAAACCCGCGAGGCACTGAAGAATACCGTTGCGGATGTGTGGACGGAAAAATCGACTGATGCTCCATCGATGATCACGACCATCGGAACACTGCTGGGGGGACACCTCAGAGAAAATCGGCGCAGAGTATCGGCCGAGCCGCCTCTGGTCCCGCTCAAGGTTCAGGCTGAACGCAATCTCCGGTCGCCTACCAAGTTCCAGTTCCATTGATAGGAATCGATCGTGAGAGTCAAGGCAAGGTGATCGGTGGGGTCACCTTGCCTTTGACAACGTCTTGACGCAAAACGCGACACATCGCCTTAACACACACAACCAGCACAATCGAGGACTCCATGGACGAGGGAATGCTGTCACAAAAAGAAGCCGAGTTTTTGCGAGAAGCGTTGCCGCATAGAAATCAGCTGTATGGCTATGCGCAACGGATGACACAGAACGCAGAAGATGCCGAAGACCTAATTCAAGAGACGTATTTGAAGGCGTACAAGTTTTGGGACCATTATGAAACCGGGACAAACATTCGGGCGTGGATGTTTCGCATTCTGCGAAACTCCTTGATCAACGAGTACCGAAAAAAGTCGCACCAACCGGAGACGGTGAACTACGAAGCGGGACGCGACAAGTACAGCCACGACGAATCTGTCGAGCCGCGCGATCCGAAGCCTGATCCGTTTTCGCATCTCCTGGGAGACGAAGTTGAGAACGCCATCGCATCACTACCTCACGACTTCAGAACTGTTGCCATCCTGTGCGATATCGAAGGATTTTCGTATCGCGACATCGCCAAGTTTACGCAATGTCCGATTGGCACAGTACGATCTCGCCTCCATCGTGCGCGGAGATTACTGCATCAGTCGCTCAGAGAATATGCCCGGTCGTAGGCACTGGAAGCGTAGCCGAATACCCATATCAAAGAAAAAAATTACCGCCACTGAGCGCAGTCGAAGGGTGTTACCCTGAGCGAAGCGAGCGTTTTGTGCGAGCGCAGTCGAAGGGTGTCACCCTGAGCGTAGTCGAAGGGTTGTCTTTTATTCGGAATTTCCTTAATAGCATGCGTGAGGTATGGAGGTTTCTCCATGAGAAACCATTGCCGATAGCTTTGCGCAGAATCTCCTCGTAGCGCTAAATCTATCACGCAAGGAATGTATGACAAATGCCAAAGTCTTAATTGTCGAAGACGATGAGCTGACCGGATCAGGGTTCAGCGATGTGTTGGCGAGTTTCGGCTATGCTATCGTCGGTATTGTCGGCACGGGCGAGCAGGCGGTGGCCAAAGCCGACGCGCTCCGGCCTGACATCGTGCTGATGGATATTCAGCTCGAAGGTAAGATCACCGGCATTGATGCTGCTCAACGAATCCGCGACACCTACAACATCCCCGTCATCTTCCTCACGTCCTATCTTGATGATGAACTGCTGAAGCGCGCTCGCATCACCGATCCGTCAGGATATCTCGTGAAGCCGTGTCACCCGCGGGAACTCTACGCGACGCTGGAACTGGCGCTCTTCAGGCACGAAGAGTCAACGTATCGTGAAGCGATGGAGGAGGAGCTGCGACGGTCTTATCACTTCCGTCGGGCGATTGAAGAATCCGTCTCGTCGGGCATCGCGACCGTGGATCTCACGGGAAAGCAGACGTATGTCAACCGGGCGTTTTGTGAGATGGTGGGTTGGAGTGAGAACGACTTGATCGGGAAGATGCCGCCCTTTGTGTACTGGCCGGACGAAGATTTCGAACAGATCCGGCGCGCACTGGAACTGACGCAGCAAGGGACCGCACCGCCGGAAGGATTTGAGCTGCGGTTCAAGAAGCGGAGCGGCGAGCTGTTCTATGTCCATCTTGCGGCCTCACCGTTACGCGATAGCAACGGACAGTTGACGAATTGGCTCGCTTCGGTCACCGACATTACCCGACACAAGCGCGCGCAGGCCGCGCAGAAGTTCCTTGTCGAGTCGGGCGCCGAGATTGCCGGCTCACTCGACTATCACTCGACGCTCTCGAACGTCGCACGGCTCGCTGTTCCCACGCTTGCGGACTGGTGCGCTATCGATATTCTCGATGAAAGCCGAACTCCGCAGCGCGTGATCATCGCTCATTCCGATCAATCACGACTTGCATTCGGACACGAGGTGTATGCGAGGTTTGCGCTCAACACCGATGCAGAATTCGGAGTGCCGCATGTTATCCGCACGCGCAAGACCGAGCATTATCCGAAAGTCACGGACGAGTTGCTTGCTACGATGGTGAAAGACCAACGGCAGTCACAGTTGCTCAAGAAGCTCAGGCCGACTTCGATAGTGATCGTGCCTCTGGTCGCGCGCAACCGAACTCTCGGCGCCATCTCTCTGCTGAATGCCGAATCGGGACGAACATTCGATGAGGGCGACGTTGCCATCGCAGAACAGTTAGCGTACCGTGCTGCGCTCGGCGTTGAGAACTCCCGCCTGTACCAGGAAGCGCAGCAGGAAATCGAAGAACGCAAGCGAGTGCAGGAGCAATATCAGCGGCGCGCAAAGCAGCAAGCCGTTGTTGCCGATCTTGGCCAGCGCGCGCTCGCCGGCTCCGACGTGCAGGCGCTCCTGGACGAAGCAGTCCGGCTCTTGGCAACCACGCTCGACGTGGAGTTCTGCAAGATTCTTCAGATCATCCCCAACGGCAACCGTTTGCTGTTGCGCGCGGGAGTAGGCTGGCGCGAAGGTCTCGTCGGCAACGCGATGCTCAGCATCGATGCGGAGCCGCTGACTGTGCAGGCGCTCAAGACTGACAAGCCAATCATTGTCTCCGATCTCCATGAGGACGAACGCTTCAAAGCAACATCGCTGCTGCAAGAGCATGGCGTCGTCAGCGGGATCAGCGTGAGTATTGGCGGCGCGACGCATCAGTGGGGCGTCCTCGGAGTGCATACGGCTCATCATCGGGACTTTGACAAAGAGGATGTGAATTTTGTCCAATCGATAGCGAACGTGCTCGCGCAAGCTGTCGAACGCAATCGCGCCCGCGTTGAGCTTGAACACTCGTACGATGTGCTGGAACGCCGCGTGGTCGAGCGTACGGCAGAGTTGAGCCAGGCGAACGAAGAGCTTCGACTCATGCAATCGCTCGCATTCGCCATCGCGGAAAGCGATTCGGTGGAATCGGCTCTCGTCACGACACTGCGAAAGGTGTGTGAGATCACCGGCTGGGAGTTGGGCCAGGCGTGGCTTCTTGATGAGGAGAAGACGCATTTGCGTTGCGTAAGTTCATCCCCTGAGTCCACCAACTATAGGTCGCCTCTGCATACCAAGCGTCTTCCCCTCGCCAACGACCGATCGCTCCCGGGAAGAGTGTGGAAATCAAAGAAGCCCACGTGGGTTCCCGATATCGCGCAAGATGACGAATTTGCCCGAAAGGAGTGGACGGCGGCATTTGAGTGGAACGCGGCGATGGCGCTCCCCATTGTCGCGCGCGATCAGATTATCGCTGTGCTGGAGTTCTTCATGCACCAGCCGCGCAAGGAAGATCAACGGCTTCTCACACTCATCTTCGCTGTAGGCGCGCAACTCGGCAACATGCTCTTGCGCAAGACGGTCGAAGATGATCTCAGAATCAGCCGGCTGGAGCTTGCAGAAGCTCAGGAAGTCGCGAAGATCGGCAGCTGGCGATGGGAAATTCCCACGAATGAGATTTCATGGTCCGATGAGTTGTTCCGCCTCTTCGGCCTCGAGCCGGGTCATCCGCCGGTGAGTTACGACGCGTACATTGACTTGCTCCATCCTGATGATCGCGAGAGAGTCAAGAAGATTCTCGAACAGGCGCTTGTCGGGAAAAAAGAGTTTTCGTTCGATCATCGGCTGGCGAATCCGGCGGCAAGCGACCGTTACATCCACGCGCGCGGAAAAGTCATCGTCGATGAACAGGGAAAGCCCATCGGCATGATCGGCACGGGACAGGATATTTCAGAACGTCGTCAGGCGGAATTTGAATTACGCAAGAGAGACGTGCAACTGAACACCGCGCAACAGATCGCCCATCTCGGCAGCTGGGAGTGGGACGTGAAATCCAATAGAGTGTCGTGGTCGGAGGAGTTGTATCGCATCTACGGTCTCACGCAGGAAACGTTCGACGGAACACTCGAAGCGTTTCTTGCGCACCTCCATCCACACGATCGGCAAAACACCATGCGCCATGTCGAAGAAGCGATGAAGACACACTCTCCCTTCTCATTCGAGGAACGCATCATCCGGCCAGATGGAGCGGTGCGCGTGCTGCTGACGCAAGGAAGAGTCGCGGTTGACCCCAACGGCGAAGTGGCGCACTTGACCGGCGTTTGTCTCGACATCACCGATCGGAGAAAAGCCGAGGAGAAATTCCGCAGCCTGCTTGAATCTGCCCCGGACGCGATGGTGATTGTGAATAAGAACGGCGATATTGTGCTAGTGAACGCTCAAACAGAAAAACTGTTCGGGTTTGCACGGGAGGAAATGCTCGGGAACAATGTCGAGCTTCTGCTGCCGGAGCGCTTCCGTGGAATGCATCCCAACCATCGTTCGACGTACTTCAAGAGTCCACATACGCGTCCGATGGGAGCGGGACTGGACTTGTTCGGACGACGGAAGGATGGGACCGAGTTTCCGGTGGAAGTGAGTCTGAGTCCGTTGGACACTGAAGAGGGGACGCTCATTTCGAGCGCGATCCGCGACATCAGCGAGCAGCGGACGCTGCAGCAGCAGGTCTTCGAAGCTGAACGCAAACGCTGGGCCGACCTCCGGCAGTACGCCATTGCCATTCAGCGAACGCAGGAAGAAGAACGCCGCCGCATTTCGCGCGAGCTGCATGACGACTTGTGCCAGCGACTCAGTGCGATGAAGATGAGTCTCGAAATGATTGAAGAGGATATCGATGCCCGAAGCGGCAGCCCCGCGCGCCGCCTGCGCGTTTTCGGCAAAGACCTTGAGAAGACGATCGACGAAATCCGCCGGCTCTCGCATAATCTCAGACCGAGCGCGCTCGACGATTTCGGATTGGTCGCCGCGTTGCGATCAATCTGCCAGGAATTCGAGAAGCTGCATAAGATCAAAATCCGATTCGAAACAGGAGACAGCCCTCCCGCAGAATCCGATCCGCAAGTAGAAACCGCTGTCTTCAGAATCGTTCAAGAGTCGCTGACGAACATTGCCAAGCACGCGCAGGCAACCCATGCCGTCGTGAGAGCCGCGCAGAAGGAGGGCTGGATTGATCTGACGGTGCAAGACAACGGCGTTGGTTTCGACTATGAGACGCTGCGGAAGAATCGCACGTCCGGCCTCACCGGGTTGGGGTTAGTCAGCATGCGTGAGAGATCGGAACAGCTGGGCGGAACCCTGATCGTGAACTCCTCAGTCAGCGGCGGAACTGTTATCCATGTGCAAATCCCTCTGGCCGAGCGCAAGCAGCCAGGCCCTCAAACACTCATGGTAGTTGACGGATGAAGAAGATACGCATACTCATTGCCGACGATCATAGTGTCGTCAGGAGTGGAATTCGGATGGTGTTGCAGAGTTCGCCCGAATTCGTCGTCGTTGCCGAAGCCGAGAATGGCCAGGACGCAGTTGAGCTGGCCGCGAAGATGAAACCGGATGTCGTCGTGATGGATATTTCGATGCCGGTGATGAACGGGATCGAGGCTACGGGCGCGATGAAGCAGAACAACCCCGACATCAAAGTCATCATTCTCACCGTGCATGCCGATGAAGAGTATGTGTTTCAGATTCTGCGTGCAGGCGCGAGCGGCTATGTGCTCAAGAGCGCCGGCAAGAAGGAAATCTTCGCGGCAATCCGCGCGGCCGTCTCCGGCGAGCGATTCTTTAGTCCGGGCATTTCCAATCTGATCATCGATGGGTTCATTAATCGCGCGCGCGAACAAACGGCCGCGCCCGCGCCCCCCGCGAAAAACGATCCCCGACAGCAACTCACCAATCGCGAGATCGAAGTGCTCACGTTCATCGCCCAGGGGTTGACGAACAGAAAAATCGCCGACACACTTTTTCTCAGCGTCCGCACCGTGAACACGCATCGCACCAACCTGATGCAGAAGCTCGGCATCCACGACACCGCGACATTGGTGCGCTATGCGATTGAAACGGGTCTCGTGAAGATCAACGCCTGACTCCAGTTGGAATTCTCGGCAACCAAGAGAGGACCCCTGTAGGGACGGGGCATGCCCCATCCCTACAGGATCGCAACGCTTCACTCTCCACCCCGCATGCACAAGTTTCGGACGGAAACGATCTGCCGTCGAGTAGGGCACTATAGCTTCACCAAAACTTGACCCCTTCTCTCGTAGGGACACTTCGTGAGGGACGTAATTCACATCCCGACGTGTCCATCCCGTCGCTACGCGACGGAGTTCACTGTTTTGGTCTTTTCACCCGACCTTATCCCGAAGGGACTCCTTTGGAGAAAAGGTCGGGCTACTTTCAGTTTGCCACTACGTGGCGTATGCGTCTGCAGCAGCGTTACGCTCGTCCCGTAGGGACGATATGATATTAGGCAGACCCCCGCCTGCCTTAAGAGAACAATGAGGCGGGCAGGGTTTACGGTCTGCAACAAAAACCACAGGGGGCTGAGGCGTCACGTAGTGACGAGGTGACTCCAGCTGCGTTCGTGCGTAACACAGTTTAGACGCGGAACACCTACCTACCCCCTGCCTGCAGGCAGGCACGCGGCAGTCAGGTCCACCTTTAGCCCATAAAAAAAACTCTCGCTCTACTTCATCCACACTAGTGTTCACACTCTAGCCGCTGGTAGTCGCAAAATTACGCTATCCTCTTGATTGTCATTCCAGCCCGAAAGGAATATCATGTGTGGGCGTCGACGGATGTTTGTCAGGAATTTTTTCGGAGGGAGAACGTCATGGACATGCGGGAGTTCTTGAAGTTTATGGCGCAGCATCTGGTCGACAATCCCGACAAGGTTATTCTCGATCAGGAAGAGAAGGATGGACGGATTCTGTTCAAGCTTCAGGTGGCGCAACCGGATATCGGGAAGGTGATCGGGAAAAACGGTCGCACGGCGCAAGCGATGCGCACCTTGCTAACGGCTATCGCAGCAAAACAGGGAAAGCGAGTGATTCTGGAAATCGTGGACTAGTGCAGAAACCTCGGCAGGCGCACCGGGCGCGTTGGATCTGTGCTGTTGTACCGAGCAGTTGGGTGAGGATCCTACGTATCTCCCCAGTGTGCGCCTGTCGGTTATGAACGTGAGGGGAAGTTGCTCGTGACATGCAGATGAGTCACGGGCATATTAACACAAACAGAGGAGGGAGATATGAAGAAACACGCAATACTGCTGGCGCTCGTTGCAGCGCTGATGATCGGCTGCAGCGACAAGGAAAAGGAACAGCAGCTGCAACAGCAGA
>JACRFA010000036.1 GCA_016218065.1 Ignavibacteriota bacterium
TGTCGCAGAACTATCCCAACCCATTCAACCCTGCAACGGAAATCAAGTTCACGCTCACCAAGAGCGGCTTCGTGACGTTGAAAGTCTATAGCACATTGGGACAGGAAGTAGCAACACTTGTCAATGAAGAACTGGGCGTTGGCGGTTACACATCGCACTTCGATGCTTCGAAGCTTTCATCCGGCACATACATCTACCGGTTGACGGCAAACGGTCAGAGCATCAGCAAGAAGATGATGGTGGTGAAGTAATTCTGATGACCTCTGTATGTGAGTAATGGTATGGGCACCTGACGGTCATCTGTCGGGTGCCCTTTTGTTGTTTGTGGAAAAGATGGTAGATTGGGAAGAGTCACTCACAAATGGATCATGACATGACAACACCTCTCTTGAACCGGATTACCATCGATCCGGAAATTTGTCACGGCAAACCGAGCATTCGCGGTATGCGACATCCCGTCGCAGGAATGACGCCCAAAGAAATAATTGACGGATTATCCTGCGATTGTGGAAGATGATATAAGGGCTTGTCTCGCGTATGCTTCTCGGTTAGCGAAGGTAAAGAGTGTGCGCAAAGTTGTGGCATGAAATTCCTTGTTTGGCCGCTTGGAGAAACTCACCCTTTCCGAAGGAATCCCTTCGGGAAAATCACTCTCTTGTGAAGAGGGGGACTTATTGAACCTACGCACAATTCCTCCCCTTCTCTTCTCAAGAGATGGCCGGGGGATGAGTTCTGACGGTTTTCACACAGACTCTCAATGCAATTCGAACATCACGATCTGCTTGAGTTAACAAACACCGAAATCATTGTTCATGAATAATTTCTTACCAGAATGAAGTCTATGCGAGCAACACTAGCCATCGCGTTTGCGCTGATGTTCCCATTGCACGTGGTTTTTGCGCAAACCAATTCACCGATCGTCAAGCGCGAGCTGCGCGGCGTGTGGATTTCCACAGTGACGAACATCGACTGGCCCACTGCGCCGGGCCTTCCGGCGCAAACGCAGAAAGACCAGCTCATCGCGATTCTCGACAAGGTAAAAGCCGCAGGCTTCAACGCCGTCGTCTTCCAAATCCGCCCCGAGTGTGATGCGTACTATTCATCGCCTTACGAGCCCTGGTCGTACTGGCTCACGGGTCAACAGGGGACTCCACCATCTCCCTACTATGATCCGTTGCAGTTTGCCGTTGAAGAGGCGCACAAGCGCGGCCTTGAATTGCACGCATGGTTTAATCCCTATCGCGCTGTGCGCGACACACTCGGCGCATATCCGCCGGCCCCCAATCATGTCACCGTGCAGCATCCTGACTGGGTGATCAAGATCAGCCGAACGAAGATTCTCGATCCCGGGAAGCAGGTCGTGCGCAACTATGTGTCGGGCGTCTTCGCCGACGTTGTTCGCCGCTACGATATCGATGCGACGCACATCGACGATTACTTTTACGTCGAAGGAATTTCGACGCAGGATGCAAATACATTTGCTACGGAGCCGCGCGGGTTCACAAATCTTGGAGATTGGCGGCGCGACAACGTCAACCTTCTCATCAAACAAATCTATGACAGTGTCCGCACGATCAAGCCGTGGGTGAAGTGGGGCGTGAGCCCGCGCGGCATCTATCGCAACGGCGTTCCCCCCGGCATTACCGGCAACGACAACTACAGCAGCATCTATACCGATTCAAAAAAGTGGTACGACTCTCTCTGGCTTGACTACATGGCGCCGCAGTTGTACTGGAGGATTGGCGGACCGCAGGATTACACGTTGCTGCAACCCTGGTGGTCGTCGGTGCGGAACGGCAGACATCTGTATCCGGGACTCGCGACCTACCGCATCGGGGACGCGAACTTCGGCAGCGCGAGCATGATTGCGCAGCAGCTTCGTTTCAACCGCACCACCGACAACGCGCAGGGCGCGATTCAATTCACCGCGAACAATATTACGGGCAATCGCGGCGGCATCACGGACAGCCTGACGCAGGACCTGTTCCGCTACCCGTCGCTGGTTCCTCCGATGAGGTGGAAGGACTCGATCGCGCCGAATCCCGTGCGCAACATCCGCTACGCACGCATGCCGAACGGAGGCTCTGCTGCGTTCCAGTGGGATCTGCCGATCACTGCCGCCGATGGCGACAGCGCATATCGCTACGTGCTCTATCGGTTCGATCTTCCGATTGTGTCGCCAACTGATCTTGATTCGGTCAAGAATATTCGAGCAATCGAAGGGCGACGGTTTAGCAAGCCTGCCGCGCCGCCGACACAAGGTCCGTGGTATTTCGTCGTGACCTCGCTGGACAGAAACTACAACGAAGGTTCAATGTCAAACGTTGTTACAGTCAATCCGCCCGTCGCTCCGGTGCTTGCCTATCCCGCCAACGGCGCGCAGAACCAACCGCCAACAATGACGCTGGGATGGAACGGCGCGGCTGCTGCCGGTACATATCATCTGCAAATTGCCGCCGATCCATCATTCACGTCAGGGATGTTTTTGAGCGACTCATCGATTGTCGATACGTTCAAGGTGCTCACGGGAACGGCCGGGCAACAAACGTACTATTGGCGACTTCGATCAATCAATGCAGGCGGCTGGAGTTCATTCGGATCGGCGTTCAACTTCCGCACGGGATTCCCGGTGGCGCCTCTGCTCGCATCGCCGGCGAATTATTCCACAAGCGTCAATCCCGCCGGCGCCCGACTTGAATGGCGACCTGCAGGCGGCGCGCAAACGTATCGCATTCAGTTCTCACAGACATTTGATTTCTCAACGGTGATCAAGGATACGAGCGGTGTCGTTGATACGACCATCGTCCTTCCGCCGCTCACGCAATCGACAATTTACTTCTGGCGCATTAACGCAACGAACACGCTCGGGACAAGCGCCTGGTCTGACATCTGGCGGTTCCGCACGATCTCCACATCTGTTGAACAGGTTCCGGGTCTGCCGACAGAATTTGCGTTGCGACAAAATTATCCGAACCCGTTCAATCCTTCGACGACGATTGCCTTCAGCATCCCCGAGCAGACGCACGCATCACTCATTGTGTACGATCTGCTGGGACGAGAGATTGAGGTGTTGATGAATGATGTCGTGTCGGCGGGCGAGTATCACGTCACGTTTGATGCGAGCAGGTGGGCGAGCGGAACATATTTGTATCGACTCGTTGCCGGCACGTTTGCCGAAACGAAGAAGATGCAGGTTGTGAAGTGACGTGAACGCCATGACTCAACCATCATCGCGACTTCTTTCACTCGATGCATTTCGTGGCGCGACAATCGCCGGAATGATTCTCGTGAACAATCCCGGCACGTGGAGCGCCATCTATCCGCAACTGAAACACGCAGCGTGGGACGGCTGGACGTTCACCGATTGGATCTTTCCGTTCTTCCTTTTCATCGTTGGCGTTGCGATGGTCTATTCATTCGCCAAGCGGAAGGAAAGCGGAGCCGGCAAGAAGGTTCTCTACATGCAGGTCGTCAAGCGTTCGCTCAAGATTTTTGCGCTCGGCTTGTTTCTCAACGGCTTTCCGTTCGGACTTCTATTCGGCCACGACTTCGCGTTTGCCACGATGCGCATTCCGGGCGTGCTGCAGCGGATCGCCGTGTGTTTTCTCATCGTGAGTATCATTTACCTTAACACCAACTGGCGGTCGCAACTGGCATGGATCGTCGGGCTGCTTGTCGGCTACTGGGTTCTGCTTGTTTCGTATCCCGTGCCGGGGTATGGGGCGGGCGTGTTGCAGCCGATGGGAAGTTTGTGCTGGTACATCGATTCGAATCTGTTGGCCGGACACACATGGGCAGGCGCACCCGCGCCCGGTTTCGATCCCGAAGGAATCGTCAGTACGCTCGGCGCGATAGCAACGACACTCTGCGGCGTGCTCACGGGACAATGGCTTCGCTCGCAGCGGTCGAACGAAGTGAAGACGACATGGATGTTCGTTGCGGGAAATATCCTGCTGCTGCTCGGCGCTATCTTCGACATGTGGATGCCGATCAACAAGAACATGTGGACAAGCTCTTATGTTGTGTTCATGGCAGGATGGGCGCTCGTATGTCTCGCGATGTTCTATTGGTTGATTGATGTGAAGGGCTTCAAGAAGTGGGCGCATCCGTTTGTTGTGTACGGGATGAACGCGATTGCGGTCTTTGTCCTTTCAGGAGTTGTTGCCCGCATGATGGGACTCATCAAGCTGAACAACGCGGACGGCACGGCGATATCGCTCAAGAATTTCATCTTTGACAATTTCTATCTCACCATCGCCACGGCGGTGAACGCGTCACTACTCTTTGCGATCACGTTTATTGCCGTGATGTATCTTGTCGTGTGGGGAATGTGGAGGAAGAAGTGGTTTTGGAAAGTGTAGATGGATCTTCTAGTCCATAAGTCCACAACTCAGAGTTATGTGAAAACATCGAACTCACCATAGACTTTGTTACATCCACGCACAATCCTCCCCTTCTCTTCTCAAGAGAAGGGGCAGGGGGATGAGTTCTACATTTTTCACACGGTCTTTTCAGTCGTCGAAACCTCATGCAATGTTACTTGAACTGGCGTTGACGGGAGTAAGGGATCATTTTCGATTTAACGTTCAATGAAAATCCATAATCAAAAGAAACTTGTGACCAAGACGTGCAGACGCGGCGTTATTCCGCTCATAGATAAATCCATTCGTGCATCACTCCCATTAATCTGTCTTCTCGCTCAATTCGTATTTGTGTCTCAGATGTTTTCTCAAACCAATGATTCCGCGCTTACGGCTGAGCTTCAGCGTCTCGAAAATGAATTCGGCGGCCACCTCGGAGTCGCTGCAAAAAATCTGAAGACCGGTGAAGTGGTTGCGTTCAATGCCGGCGAGCGATTCCCAACGGCCAGCGTCATCAAGCTGCCGATCATGACGGCGTTCTTCGATCTTGTGGATCACAAGCTCATCGATCCGCAACAAGAAGTTGTGCTGACGAAAGAGGACAAGAAACCCGGCCTGCTGCAGTTTATGGACGACGGCTTGAAGATGACGCTGCTCGACGCCGTGAAGCTCATGATCGTGCTGAGCGAGAACACTGCGACGAATCTCGTGCTTGATCGTCTGGCCCCAACCCACGCTGAGCGGCTGAAGGTCGTGAATGATTTCGTCCGTCAGGCGGGAGTGAAAAACACGATGCTGCTCAACCGGCTCTACACATTCTCCACAAAGATGGAAACACCCGAGGCAATGCGCTACGGCATCGGGATGTCGACGCCGGAGGATATGGTACTGCTGATGGAGAAACTGTACAACAAGACTCTCGCGTCGGAGGCGTCCTGCAATTCAATGCTGGAGATCTTGAAGAGGCAGGAGTATAATGATATGGTGCCACGCCTGCTGCCAAAGCATGAGTTGAAGCAATTCGACGTCGCCCATAAAACCGGCTGGATCAATGAGACGAAGGTTGATGTCGCGCTTGTGATGACGGAGAAAGTAACGTATGCCGTCGCGATTTTCATCGACAAGCACCCCGACCATCACGAAGACATTGAGAACCGCGGCGTGCTTCTTGGCGCGCACGCATCGCGGGCGGTCTGGAATTTCTTCACCGGCGACCGCGGCTACAAGCTACGTGATGTCGTTGCATCGCACGTGGATTGGAATACATTCCCCGGCGGCAACTGGCTGATCTACCGTTCGGGGCACGCTCCGTTTCCTCATCCCGAACGAAAAGACGGACTGCGCAAGAACGACGGGACGTTCTATCCGCCGCCGCCCCACTATTCCGACAGCAGCATTGTTATCTTTGTGCCAAAACATTTTGTCGAAACATCCGAGGGCACGAACCTCATCGTCCATTTCCACGGGCACATGAACGACAACATGGGCGTGCTAGAGCGCTTCGGTATGCCGCAAGCAATGGTTGCTCAGAAGACGAACGCATTGCTTGTGCTGCCTCAGGGACCGTATCGTGCTCGCGATTCTTTTGGCGGGAAGATGGAGGATGCCGGCGGTCTCAAGCGACTGATCGACGACGTGCTTGAGACGATGAAGCGAGAAGAGGTGATCAAGAGTGCGAAGCTGAACAAGCTGGTCGTGAGCGCGCACAGCGGCGGCTACAGGCCAACGGCGTATGTGCTTGACCGCGGCGGATTGAACAATCAGATCACCGATCTGTTCCTGTTCGACGCGTTCTACGGCAACCACGACTTCTTCCGCGCATTCCTGAACGCGAGCAATACCTCACTCTACGCCGCATACACTGATCATTTGAAACGCGAACATGAAGACTTCGTCAAAGCCACGCACGGCAAGAAAGCTCGCCAACTTCATTTCATCCCGACGAGCGTCGATCACGATCAAGTTGTGCAAACGTTTTTTGCCGACTGGCTCGGCAAGCTTGGCAACGAGTGGCACATTCCACGAACAGAACAGAGAAACACCAAATGAACATCTACGACGCGACCTCCACGGTTGAAGAGATCGCACTGAAGGCAAGCGGGCGCGAGCTGTTGTACGTCCCGACAGAAAAAATTAACGTCATCGAAGTGTCAAACTTTCCCGCGCTCGGAAAACTCACGGCGTTTCGCTTCATTGAGTGGGTAGTGAAGAATCCGGGCGGCGTCATTTCGTTGCCGACCGGCAAGACGCCCGAACACTTCATCAAGTGGGTGACGAGAATTCTTGCCCGCTGGGAGACGAAGGAAATCAAGTCGCTGCTCGAATCGTACGGCATCGCGACCGACAAGAAGCCGGACATGAGGTCGCTCCGCTTTGTGCAGATCGACGAGTTCTACCCGATGAATGCTCAGCAGCATAACAGCTTTCACTATTATGTGAATGAGTTCTACATCAAAGGCTTCGGTCTCGATCCGAACAAGGCGCTGCTGATCAACGCAACGTCGCTCGGGCTTCCGCCAGACAAATCGATGAGCGAAGTGTTTCCCGATAACAATGTTGACCTGACGCTTCGTGTGCGGCAAACGTGGACTGATCTGGAGCGCTTACAGAAAGAAGTGATCAATCGCGTCGACGTATTCTGCATGGAGTACGAATCGAAGATTCGCGAGATGGGGGGCATCGGCTTCTTCCTTGGCGGCATCGGGCCGGACGGGCACATTGCGTTCAACGTGCGCGGGTCGAGCGTGTTTTCCGTGACACGACTGACGGGAACGAACTACGAAACGCAAGCCGCGGCGGCCACGGATCTTGGCGGCATCGAGATTTCGCGCAGCCGTCTTGTCATCACCATCGGTCTCGCGACAATCACGTACAACCCGACTGCAACTGCGCTGATCATCGCTGCCGGCGATGCGAAGGCGCCCATCGCTTCTCTCGCAATTCAAGAGAAGAAGAATCCACAGTATCCCGCGTCTGTGTTGCAGGATCTGCCGAACAGCAGATTCTATCTGACACACGGCGCGGCGAGCCTGCTCGTCGAGCGCCAGTACCAGGATTTCGTGAACACCGATCAACTAACGGATGCGCAGATGCAGGAAGTCGTTACGTCCATCGCGCTGAAGAATCGGAAAGCGCTGACGGATTTGACGCAGAGCGATTGTGCGTCGGATCGATTCGGATCGGCGCTGTTGGTGAAGACCGAACGGGAATACTCCGACCTTGCAACGGCAACGCGGGAGAGCATGGAAGGGAAAATTCGTCTGGGACTGAAGCACATCTCGCAGACAACATTCCTGCACACCGAGCCGCATCATGACGATATCATGCTTGCGTACCTCGCGCACATCTATCATCTCGTGCGCGATCCGAGCAACCAGCACTACTTCGCGAATCTTACGTCCGGCTTCACGTCGGTGTCGAATGCGTACTGTCTCTCACTCGTCCAGAAACTGAAGGCGCGATTCAATACACAATCGTTCGCCGATCTGATGAGCGCCGGCTACTTCGATCCGAAGAGCACAACCAAGCGCATGGAGGATGTGTATCTCTATCTCGACGGCGCCGCGGAAAACAATCCGGCGCGCAAGGACGAAGCCGAAGCGCGGCGTCTGCTGCGAAACATGGTCGAAGTCTATCAGACGACGGACCTGACGGTGCTGAAGATTAGGTTAAGAGATCTGAACGAGTATCTCGTGACCCAGTACCCGGGAGCGAAAGATCCGCCGGATGTGCAGACACTCAAGGGCACACTGCGTGAATGGGAAGTGGAATTGCTCTGGGCGTATTTGGGCATCGAGACGTCGTCAGTGTTTCCGCTTCGGCTCGGATTCTACAAAGGCGACATCTTCTCCGAAGAGCCGGAAGTTGATCGCGATGTGATTCCGATTTTTGAATTGATGAAGAAGGTGAAGCCGAACGTCGTGTCGGTTGCTTTCGATCCGGAAGGAAGCGGACCGGACACACACTACAAAGCTCTGCAAGCAGTTGCCGAGGCGTTGAAGATGTATGAGAAGCACAGCGGCGATTCGACGGTGCGAGTGTGGGGATATCGCAACGTCTGGTATCGCTTCAAGCCGTCGGAAGCGAATCTGATGGTGCCCGTCTCGCTGAACTCGCTTTCGATGTTGCATACGGCATTCATGAACTGCTTCGGGTCGCAGAGCGCGGCATCATTCCCGAGCTACGAGCACGACGGGCCATTCTCGCAACTCGCACAAAAAATTCAGGTTGAGCAGTACAAGATTGTGAAGACGTGTCTCGGCAAAGATTTCTTCCTGAAGAACGATCATCCGCGACTGCGCGCAGCACGCGGGATGATTTTCCTCTGCGAGATGAACATGCCGGAGTTTTTCGAAAAGGTGAGAGAGTTGAAGAAGAAGACGGAGAATGTGTAGAGCGGGTTCGGGGTTTGGGGTTGGAGATTGGTGAACGCTCCTCAGCAAATCCCGCCGCCCTTTAGCCGGATATTGGAAAAGGCAGAAACGATCTACGAAGAACACGCCTGCGTGCCGAAACGACGCACTTCGGCGTGCAGGCACGAAGGTACTTCTGAAACAAGCAAAAAACACTTCTTGGTGCTCCTTCGTGAACTTCGTGGATAAGAAATAGGAGGACTTCAACAACCTGTTAAAGAGAAGATGCCCGCTTGTGGCCCCAAACATTCGGTCTATTTGCCAAGTAGTTTTAAGAGCACTCGAATCGGATTCCATGTGTGTCGTGCCGATCGTGGCGGGAGATGATTTTTGTTGAGGCGTTCTCTGAGATAGAGTAAATCTGGGATGTCTTTGTCTCTGCCGGTTTGCTTCATGCGCCAGAGGAGTTCCATATTGGCGACCGGAATGCGAACTCCGTCCAGCTCGACAACCACGACATGTGATTTAGCTTCTTCATAATCAATCCCACACGTCTTTGCCATGAGATCAACAAGGATTTCATCGCCAACTCTTACAACTACGTACTTCGCTATGTCGCCGGGCTCGACTTCTCGAATTGCCTGATCGGGCAAGCCAAGCATGCCTTTCCGAATCCGTTGGAAGTTGTCTTCTGATGAGTCGACAAGCAAATCAACGTCTTGAGTCGCACGCAGAAAGCCATTTTGGATAATGGCCATGCCGCCAACAACTATGTACCTCGCGCCCGCCTCATTCAATCTGCGACACAGGTTGACAAGATCCTCTATTTCCGGCGGTCTCGACTGCGGTCCCTGGTAATCATCTTCATTGTCCATGCGTCTGCTTCTTCAAAACTTCTAAACCGAAATACTCCTTTGGGATGAAGAGGATTTCCCTTGTGGAGTCTTGCCACGAGACGAAGAAAACCTCTCGCACGTTCCAGGGTGGAGGGTTGCACCTTCCTTCGTCCAACTATTTTCATTTCCTTCATCAGCAGCCCTTTTGATCTACTCCCAATATACTGGAATCAAATTTCAAATCAATGGGCGACTTCCGGAAATGGGTGTGCGACATGAAGGTTATTGATCTATCAAACGATACAGTGCGAGAGGTTTTGAGGATTCGCATCCTTCTCAATTACCTCGTCACTACGTGACGGTGACTGTGGGCGACTCCCAGGCAGACCATGAATGGTCGGCCTATTGTCGTATCGTCCCTCTGGGACGGGCTTAAGGTGGTGGCTCTCGAAAGTAGCCCGACCTTTCAAGGTCGGGCTACTAAAGACAGCAACGTCCGTCGCGTAGCGACGGAGTGATCGGTTCAAGAAGTCGTGTCGAGTGTATTGCACACCCGCTCAATCTGCGTCATCTGTGTTCCAATTCTATCACAAAAAAAAGGGGCGCCATTGCTGACGCCCCTTTGTCTTCTTCCATCAGTAAACCCTGAGCGCTTTCACCCTAAGCCCTGAGCGCTTTCCGCGAAGGGTATGTTAGTCAAGTATTCAAGTTGATTGCCTGACCGGTTGAAACCGTTGAGAACGGTTCGCGATTTTGTTCTTTGATCTATTAACCCATTACTGTCCAACTATTATTCGTTTCAACTCTTGTACCATTACAATTTTGCTGAGTACTTTTGATATTTTCTCGTGACCATTGCAGCGTTCGTAAATTGAAATCGAAAACGAGCGAAAGACACGTTATCTGTCGCGATAA
>JACRFA010000286.1 GCA_016218065.1 Ignavibacteriota bacterium
AGCCGTCTTTGCGCCGACACGGAATATCGGGGGCGAGAATCTTTTCGCCGCGCGCCTGCGCCATGAACTCGCTCAGCACGCCGTCTAGTTCCTCGCGGGGATGGATATCCTCGACGCTCAGTTGCTCCAATTCCTCTGTCGCGTATCCCAGCATACGACTCATAGCGGGATTCGCATAGAGAAATTTCTTTGTCTCGACATCGGCCACGAGAATTCCCTCCGCCGCTCGCTCGACAAGAGCGCGGAAGGTTTCTTCGCTCTCGTGTGGGATTTCTTCCGGCGTC
This sequence comes from Ignavibacteriota bacterium, assembly GCA_016218065.1. GTDB lineage: Bacteria > Bacteroidota > Ignavibacteria > UBA10030 > UBA6906 > CAADGV01. The sequence continues at coordinate 285 of JACRFA010000286.1, forward strand.
GTCGAGCGTGTTGCATCAGTGCCGCGCGCCTTTTTCGATCGCTTAAGCTGTTTCATTGCGTCTCCTCAGGCATAATCTGCCTTAGAATGATTCACAGCTGATGGTGTTGTTCTTAGAACGAGAAGCGTTCACTGAAACCCAACGCTCACACTTTCACCGTCCTTTTCGCTTCCATCCCTTTGACAATCACGTAGGCAATGAGCGCGAACATGAAGAAAATCAGCAGCATCCACGCGATGCTCTGCAGTGTGCCGATGATGGTCCGATAGAGTTCGAGTATCCACCGCTCCTGCGTTAACTCCAATATCACGCCGTCTCTCGCAGGGGAGATGTACTTCTCCAGATCCCAGATCCGAACGCCGCCCGAAATACCGACAACATAAATCGCAAACACAATGTACTTCCCCCACGCACTGAAGATGTCGTCTGCAACCAGTCGGCGCAAGATGTTGTTCACGGGCGTGCGGAAGAGATATGCAACGATAAAACAGACGACGAATGCAAGCACGAAATTAATGACCAGCAACAATATGAACATTTCGCCTCCTATGATGAGTGATCAATGTCGAAGACGTTGTAAGTAGGTTTTGGGAGTACGTCTTTGGAAAGAACGGTGGGCTTGCTGGGAACGTGGACGAGAAGTAGGTTGTGCAAGATCTCGATACCGTTTACTGCGACAAAACCGGCAGGTAAATTTTAGGGATGCTACTTTTCGTCCACGTCCCTGGCGATAAGGTAATGCGAACCAAGCGGAGAAGCAAGAAAGCGGGGGGCAGCCTAATTCTGACGTAGGAACGGGTCTACGGCTATTGGTTTGATTATGGCTGTTTCAATAACTACTTTACTTCGGAAGATAGGAGGATTTCAGTATGGACACGGTCACGAACAAACATAAGTACGTCACGAAGAGGGAATCGACCGGCGAGCCAATCATCAACGACACAGGAGTGACGGTGCGAGCCATCGCCGAGTTGTGGCTTCAAGGGGCGCAGCCCGAGGAAATAGTCCTCCACATTCCCCATCTGAAACTCTCACAAGTATTTGACGCGCTGAGTTACTACGACGATCATCAAGAAGAGATCGATCGCCTCATTAAAGCGAACACAGTTCCTGAGGAGATCCGTGGCACGCGTCTTACTCTCTTTCAATCCATGGAAACAAAATCTCAATCATCCGCTGCGTGAACAAACCTTTCGGATGGCTGACGCGCATCGAGTTGAGCACCACAGAAATGCTCGACGCAAGCATCGCAATTGCGGCGATGAATGGATTGAGCAGCCCGAGAACAGCGAGCACAATGCCGACGACGTTGTACAGAAACGCCCACGCAAGATTCTGACGAACAGCAGCAGTGGTTCGCCTGGAAATCTCGACTGCTTCGGCGACGAGGGCGATGTCGTCGCGCAGCAGCGCGATGGGCGCAGATTCAATCGCGATCTCCGCGCCGCTTCCGATCGCGATTCCAACGTCGGCTTGAGCGAGCGCGGGCGCATCGTTCACGCCGTCGCCAACCATGGCAACGATGCTTCCTCCCGCTTGCAGCCTCTTGATCGTCTCGATCTTGTCTGATGGAAGCGCTTGCGCGGAAAATTGCGCGATGCCCGCGAGTCGCGCAACCGCCGCGGTGGTCTTCTCCATATCACCCGAAAGCAATCGGGTCGTGATGCCGAGTTTCTTCAGCGCTGCGACGCTTTCGGACGCGCCCGCTTTCAGCGAATCGCCAAGCACAATGTGGCGGGCGACCGCGCGGCTTGCGATGCCGCAGAAGACAACCGTGTGTCCCCTTTCGGCTTCGCGATCGGCAAGCTCTCTCGTCATGTCGCCAATGGAATACCCTGAGCGGCGAACGAATGCCTCGTTGCCCAGCACAACACGCGTTCCGTTGACTCTCCCGTCGATTCCCATGCCATCAATGCTCCTGACGTCGGATGCATCGAAGAGCTGAAGACCGCGCGAGCGCGCTGCATGAACACGCGCGAGCGCGATAGGATGATTCGATGCTTGTTCAAGAGAAGACGCAAGTTGCAAGTCTCTGTGCCTCAACATTGGGTTGCTGCCTGCAAGGAGAGTGAACGTTCCGTCGGTGAGCGTGCCGGTTTTGTCGAAGACAACAGTCGAGATCTTCCCGGCCTGTTGCAGCGCTGCGGCATCGCGAATGAGCACGCCGTGTTTCGCTGCGTACCCGATCCCCGCTGCGACGGCAAGCGGCGTTGCCATGCCAAGCACGCAAGGGCATGCGACGACCAACACGGTGATTGCCCGCAGCAACGCGGCTTCGATTCCCGCTCCGCCGACGAGGAGAACCGCTCCCGTGAGAAATGAAACGGCAAGCACTGCCGGGATGAAGACTCGCGATATTCTATCGACTGTTCGTTCCAACGCAGACTTATTCGTGAGCGCCCGCTCGACCATTCTGATGATTGAGGAGAGCGTCGTCTCGTTGCCAATGCGTTGCGCTTCGATTTCAAGAATGCCATTCACGTTCATCGACGAGGCGACGACAGAACTGCCAACGCTCTTCTCAATCGGCTTCGACTCGCCCGTGAGCAGCGATTCATCGACAACCGCTCTTCCTGTCACGATGACTCCGTCGGCGGGAATCTTCTCGCCCGCCTTCACGATAAATCTCTCGCCGACATTCAGCTTCTCAATTGAGACAAGACGTTCGCCCTCGGGAGCTTTCACGCGAACTTTCTTCGGCAGCATCTGGTAGAGGCGGTTGATGCTTTCGGATGTTTTGTGTTTGGCAGAAAGTTCGATGAACTTGCCGACGAGCAGCAGAGCCACAAGGCCGCCGGAAGTATCAAAGTACACGTGATCGCCTCCGGTGATCGCTTCGTACGTGCTATAGAAAAATGCCGCGAAGATGCCGATGGAGAAAAGCAGTTCCATCGTCGGAGATTTTGCGCGCACACTTTGCCAGGCTTTTGTGTGGATGGGAATTGCGCACCAGAACACCGCGGGCGCTGCGAAGCCGAAGAGGATCCAAGGGAAGAGCGCGTGGATCTGCGCCGGCACATCATGGAAGTAGCCGATGTAAATCGCGTAGCTGAACATCATCAAGTTGTTCATCAGGAACAACGCCACGCCCATCTTGATGAGCAGCGATTTTCGCTCCGCCCAACTTTCTTTAGGATCGGCGTCGCGAGATGATGTTGTGTAGCCGAGCCTGGCGATTCTTTTTGTGATTTGTTCGGGCGCGATCTGTTCAGGCCTGTAGTAAATCTTTGCCGTATCCGATGCGTAGATGACGCGAGAATGCACGACGCCGGATTCGTTGCCGACGACTTTCTCGATCAGCCACGAACAGGATGAACACCACATCCCGTCAACATGCAAAACAAGCTCTTTGCAATTCTTCAGTTCCTCAGGCGTCGGCTCGTCTACCGACGTATCCTCTTCGGGCCTGCCGATGATGCCGAGCTTGAGACTTGTTTGATAGAGGTCGGATGACTTGTAATCGCCTTCAAACAAGCCACTCTCATTCAGGAGCGTGAACACCTGCTTGCATCCGCCACAACAGAAGCGATACGTCTGCGCCTTCACCTCAACGACATACGGCTTCTTCGGAAGTCTGAGTCCGCAGAGATCGCACGTCTGAATTGTTGAAGACGAGAGAGAGGTTGATATGTTAGTAGCGTGTTGAGACATTTCAGTTAAGAATTCACAATTACCTGTTCACCACGAATCACTGCTGTCCAAAATAATCTCAGGGAGAAATGAAATTGGGTTTAGCGTGCGACAAAAGCCTTTCTTCTGTTAATCGGCAGAACAACCCCCGCTCTTGCCAACCGGCCTTTTGCGATTCGATAATTGTTCTTCGTTCCATGTAAGCGCACAGCAGAATTGGAATGGTGTACTGTTACTTTCTTTGAAGGGCAAAGAAAGTAACCAAAGAAACCCTTTCGAAATCGTAAACGCACGATTCACTCTCCACCCGCATGCCACAAGTTTCGGTGCGGAAACGATCTACCGTCGAGTAGGGCACTACAGTTTCACCGAAACTTGACCCCTTCGAGTGAATCTTCCCAACGCACATCGCCGTACGATTTCGAATCCCCCCACAAAAGC
>JACRFA010000287.1 GCA_016218065.1 Ignavibacteriota bacterium
ACTCCGCTTGTGGATGTGGCATTCTTGCTCTTGACATTCTTTATGCTCACGACATCGATGTCGCGACCGCAGACAATGGAAATCAACCTTCCGCCAAATGACGTGATTGTCGAGATTCCCGAACACAGTCTCATTACGATTCGAGTTAACGAGAAAGGCGACTTGTTTTGGAATTACGGCATCGAGACTCCAGCTAAGCTTGAGTTCGTCAAGTTGCGCGGATTCATTCGACAGGAACTTATGGTGAATCCGAGGCTTGTTACGCTGGTGAAAATAGAGCCGAAGGCAAAGTACGAGATGATGGTTAATATTATGGACGAACTGAACCAGGCTGATATGCAACGATTCAGCGTGGCTAAGTTCGAGGATAAGGATTACAAGGCTCTAGCAAATATTCAATCATGATTGCCAATTTTTGTTATTTTTAGGAAGGAGTTAGGTTATGGCAGGTGGCGGTGGAGATGCCCCACAACCTAGAAGTCACAGCAAGAAGAAACGCAAGAAGAGTAAGCGTCTCGGTATTCGCATCGATATGACTCCGCTTGTGGATGTGGCATTCTTGCTCTTGACATTCTTTATGCTCACGACATCGATGTCGCGACCGCAGACAATGGAAATCAACCTTCCGCCCGAGGATGTGAAGGTGGAGATTGCGGAGTCCAATTTGATTACGCTGCGCGTAAACGAAAAGGGCGACGTCTATTGGAATCTCGGAATCGAAACGCCGGAGCGAATCGAGTTCACTAAGCTGCGCGGGTTCATCAGAGAGCAGGCGCAACAAAAACCGAAGCTCGTCACGCTGGTGAAGATCGATCCGAAGGCAAAGTACGAGGTGATGGTCAATATCATGGATGAGCTGAACCAGGCCGACATGCAGCGCTTTAGTGTTACGCGCATGACGGAAAAAGATCAAGAAATCATTTCAAAAATTTAGTCTAACAAATCTTTCTCGTTAACGAGAAGAGAGGGAGAACAACTATGGCAGAACTGTCCATGGCGGGAGCGGGTGCAAGCGGAACAATAGGCGCGACGCAGAAGTATGGCGCGGTTGAGCTGAAGGCGGTGTATCAGAAGTATTGGATGCGCGGCCTGATGATCGCTGTTGCGATTCATGCGTTGATTGTCGGTTCCTACTACCTTGCCCAGGTGCTCGCGGAAGATGAGCCGCCGCCGATCACTGTTCGCATTCTGAAGTACAGCGACCTTGGTCCACCGCCGTCAATGAATCAAACCAACACGCCGCCGCCTGTTTCGGTGTCGGCGCCTGTCGCGAAGCCGACGGTGGGTGCGCCGGTGCCCGTGCCGGATGCCGAAGCGAGCCCCGAGCAAACACTCGCCACGCAAACGGAAATGAGCCAGGTCGCTGCGCCTATCGGCGAGTCATCGACCGAAGGCGGAGACGTGCAGATCGAGCAGGACATCCAGATCGAGGATGACGGTCCGCCTGCCGACTTCGTGCCGGTAGAAAAGATGCCGGAGATCGTTCGGCGTGTCGAACCCAAATATCCTGAGTTGGCAATTCGTGCCGGTCTCGAAGGAAAGGTCTTCGTAAAGATTTGGGTGGATAAAGAAGGCAAGGTGAAGCAGGTTGTTGTGCAGAAGAGCGATGCGGAAATTTTCAATGAAGCCGCCGTCGAAGCAGCAAAGCAATTTGTCTTCACTCCGGCATACATGAATAATGGTCCCGTGGCAGTGTGGGTGTCGGTACCATTCAAGTTCAAACTCGCTGACAGAAAGTAGCACTTGCCGGCGTAAGCTCGAAGACCCATGATAAACGTTGCGGCACTCTTGAGGTACACTGCGCTCGTCCTTGCGGCCCTTGCCATGGTCATGGGAGCGGTGATAGTTGCAGGATATCTTGTGCCGAAGTACTTCCCCCAACAATACCGCGTCGTTATCGGCGCGGTAGTGTTTTTATATGGGGCATTTCGCTTCACAGTGATTTTCTTCCGCGGTAGGGGACTTCGCAATGATAATGAGTAGAATTGTACCCTTCACAGCTGTTCTCGTGTTCGTGCTTCTCTCAAGTGGATGCGAGGAACGAAAGCTGGTCTCCACAACGACAGGTTCGTTGCGTGTAGAGTGCGACGAGTCCGTGGTGAATGTCATGCGGCTGATCGCCGATAGTTTTCAGATGTCGTACACGGAATCGAACATCCGGATCGTTCCCGTCTCAGGCCGCGAAGCCATCACCAACTTCATCAATGACAGCGTTCGCGTGATTGTCAGCGGGCGTGCATTCAATGACGAAGAACTCGCAGTACTCAAGAAGTACAACATTGAGTACAAGTCGTTCAAGTGCGCCTTCGATGCAGTGGCCGTGATCGGACACAAGGACAACTCGCAGAAGCGACTGCGTCTTGGCGAGGTGGATAGCATCTTCGACGGCTCGGTGACGCGGTGGGGACGCAAAGGCCCGTTGATTGATGTGGCGATCGGCGATCTCAACTCAAGCGTCAACGAAGTCTTCAAAAGAAAAATTCTGAAGAACAAACCGTTCACGCTCACGGCCACAAAGTTCGAATCAAGCGATAGCCTGGTCAAATACGTCGCAAGCAATCCCAACGCCATCGGCATTGTGGGACTCAACTGGTTGAGGGGGAACGCAGAGAAGCTGACCGTGTTTGCCCTCGGTGCGCCGAACTGGCGTCCTGACTCTACACAACCGTACGGAATCTACTACACGCCCGTGCAAGCACACGTCTATAGAAACTACTATCCCATTGCACGGCCTGTCTTTATGTACAGTCGTGAGTATGGCTTCACAATTGCGGATGGATTTATTGCGTACGTCACTCATACGCACGGGCAACAGAAATTCTTGAATGAGGGACTCGTTCCGGCGACGCAGCCGGTTCGCTTAGTAGAAACAACATCTAATCAGGTGCACTAGAATGAAACTTGCAAAACTCTTCGTGGCGATGCTCTGCGTTGCACACATCAGCTCAGCGCAAGACGCCTTCAACAAGGGGAAGGCCGCGCTCGCCGTCAAGGATACCGCTGCTGCGGTCGCCGCGTTCAAGGATGCGCTGAAGCAAGGACAAAAAAGCGGTGAGACCAACAACTATCTCGGACAAATCGCTTTCGAGCAAGAGAGAATCGACGACGCGATCAGCTACCTGACAACGGCTGTACGCATCGACGACGAGAATGTGGATGCGTTGATCACGCTGGGTCAGGCGTATGTCGAGAAGAAGGATAACAACAACGCCATCATGCAGTTCAAGCGCGCTCAGAAAATTGCGCCGAAGGATTGCCGCGTTCCGCTTGCCTACGGCATTGCGCTTGTCGAAGCGGGCGTGCTTGACGGACCTGAAAACGGCATCGTGCAGCTGAGGCGTGCGGAAGAATGCGACCCGAAGAATCCGATGGTCTATATTGCACAGGGCGACGCGTACAACAAGCAAGGCGGTCCCCCCATGGCGATCACAATGTATCAAAAGGCGATGGAGATCGCCCCGAATGATCTCAACACGTTGATGAAGATTGCGCGAACGTTTGTGCGCAACAGGAAATGGGGCGAAGCGGTACAGGCTTTCACCAAGGCTGTCGATATCGACTCCACAAACTTCGATGCCTACATGGAAGCCGGCAAGATTTTATTCCGTGCGAAACAATTTGGCCGCGCAGCACAATTTCTGAACAAGGCATACAAGCTGAGGCCCAAAAATGTCGAGGCGGTCTCCCTCTACAGCCAGTCCCTCGCCGAGTCGCAGATTTGGGTTGAGGCGGCGAAGGTCTCTGCCGAAGCAGTGAAGCTCGATTCGAACAACACCGAAAACTGGCGTGCATACGGTCAGGCCCTGGCAAAGACGCGGGATTTCAAGACCGCGTTGCTCGCGTATGGCCGCGTGATGAAGAAGGGCGCGATGCATGGAGAGGATTCGATCTCCCTGGCGGAAGCGTACTTCAACACGCAGCAGGAGGACAAAGCGCTGGCGCTGTATCTTGATGTCATCACCAGAGATTCGACCAACTGCGATCCGTACTTCAATCTTGGCTTCCTTTATATGAAGAAGCAGGACTACGCAAATGCATCGAAGATGTTTGAGAAGAAGATTGAATGCGATCCCAAATCGCTGACGGCATATATCAACGCAGGCACATGCTATATGCAGGCGCCGAAGAACTTGCCGCGCGCTCGCGAGCTTTTCTTGAAGGCAATCGAAATGAAACCCGACTACCTTGGCGCAAAGCTCTGGCTCGCGCGGTATTATGCAGAAGTCGATTCTATCGAGCAGATGAAGCGAACCTACGACGATGTCATCGATATCGCAACGAAGGAGCCGGCGAAATACAAGAAGGAACTCGGCGAAGCGTACATGCAGCTTGGTTCGTACTACTACCAGAAGCAGCAGTATCCATCAGCGGTCGAGACATTCCGCAGAGCATCGGCAGCGGGCGTCGATAATTCCGGACTGCAGTTGGCGTGGGGAATTGCGATTATGCAGACGCTGGGTGATAACCCTGACGAGCGCGAAGCCAGGACAGCCGACGCAGTGAAGAAATTCCGCCGCGTTGTGCAACTGGAAGCAAGCAACGCCCAGGGGCATTTTTGGCTGGGGAATACTTTGCTTATGCAGCGGCGCGAGGGCGACACTCCAGGGAATAAGAAACTCCAGCAAGAGGCGTGTGCGGAATTCGTCAAGGCGTTGAAACTCGATCCCCGATTGGGCGATGCGAAGAAGGCCATGGAAAGAGTCGGCTGTAAATAGGCAGAGCATTCAAGACTCACGAGAAACACAAAAGCCGCTCCGTGTCATCGGAACGGCTTTTCATATTACTGAGGGAGCGTTATGCAGAGTAAATTTGTCGGCGTGCTTGGCGTGCTGTTTATCGCAGTCTCTTCAGCGTTGAGTGGAAGGCTGTTCGGCAGCGACACCCTTTCCCGACCGAGCCGCACGTACGATGTGCAGCATTACAGAATCGAGCTTCGCCTCGATGCTGAGAAGAAACACGTGAGCGGCTCGACGACCGTGACGCTGGTTCCTCTGCGAAGTAAGCTCGATTCGATCATCCTTCATGCAGTGAACATGGACGTAAGCGCACTGAAGCTTCGCGACGGAAAATCTTTGCGCTACCTGAACGACAGATCGCAGCTTACGATCTTCTTCGACCGGACGTACACGGTTTCCGACACGCTCCGCGTCCGCATTGATTACACCTGCTCGCCGACAGCGGGAATGCACTTTCTTTCTCCCGACAGCACCGATCCGAAACGACACGCCCAAATCTGGACGCAAGGCGAGGATATGGACAACCGCAATTGGTTTCCCTGCTGGGATTATCCAAACGACAAGGCAACCTCGGAGGTGATCGCCACAGTGAAAGACTCGTGGACTCTGGTTTCGAATGGCAAACTGATGAGCGTCGCGCATGACCGAAAGAACCGGACGAAGACATTTCATTGGTCGGAAGGTAAGCCGCATGTTTCGTACCTCGTCATGCTGGTTGCAGGTGAATACAAAGTCTTCACCGAGAAGCACAGAAACATCCCGCTTGAATACTACGTGTACAACGAAAGTGCGGACGATGGGAGGCGGAGCCTCTCTGCAACTCCGGCTGTGATGCAATTTCTCGAGAATGCAACAGGCTATCACTATCCGTGGGAGAAATTCGCACAGGTGTTCATCGATGATTTTATGTGGGGAGGGATGGAAAACACATCGGCGGTGACCCTCAATACCTCCTACATTATCGACAGAAACGCGGCTCTCGATTTTGCGGCGGACGATGTGGTTGCGCATGAACTCGCGCATCAGTGGTTCGGCGACTTAGTCACGGCTCGGGACTGGACAGAGTTATGGCTGAACGAAGGCTTTGCCAATTACTATGAAGCGCTCTACAAGGGGAGCGCCAAGGGAAAGGACGATCAGCAATACGATCTCATGTCGCAGATGGCGGCAGTGATTGCGACCGAACGGAACCAGGGACGCAAGCCACTTGTCAGCGAAGGGAGTTACACCACCAACCTCTACTCGAAAGGCGCGATGGTGTTGTACATGCTCAACAACATTCTGGGCGATGATGACTTTCAACGTTGGATCAATCTCTACCTCAAGCGTCACGCATTCACGTCTGTGAGCACACACGATCTCCAACGATCGATCGAAGACGCAACGGGCGAGAACCTCGATTGGTTCTTCGAACAATGGGTGCGCAAAGCGGGCCATCCGCAATTCGATGTCTTCACGCAATGGGATAATGCCTCACGAACACTGTCCGTCACAGTTCGGCAAACTCAGACGCTGGATAGTCTCACCGGACTGTTCGCGGTTCCCGTCGAGATCGAGTGCACGACCACTCAAGGCAAGACGACAAAAACCGTCTGGCTGTCAAAACAGGAGGAAGTGATTACGATGCAGCTTCCTGAAAAGCCTCTGATGGTTCTGTTCGACAAAGGCATGAAGCTGCTGAAGTCTGTGAAGTTTGAAAAGCCGAAAGAAGACCTCTTGTTTCAGTTAGCGAATGCAGAAGATATTGCCAACCGGTTTGCGGCGGTGCGCGCCTTACGCGAGTTCACCAACGATTCGCTTGTGTATGCAGCGCTCAGGCAGAGCGCACTCGCGGATCCGTTCTGGGCTGTGAGGCGAGAAGCGACGATTTATCTTGGGACGATGAAGCAGAACGGCGTCAAGGACGCAATGTTTCGTATCTACACCGACAAGGTTGCCTCCGTGCGCAACGCTGCGATCGTCGCGCTCGAGCAATTCAAATCAGATGACGTGACGAAATTCCTCAAGACTGCTCTCGACACAGACTCAAGTTACGTCATACAATCATCCTGTCTTCAAGCTCTCGCCGTCATCGATACGAACGCAGCGCTCGCGGCTGCCCAGCGATTCGTCGCGCGTGAATCGTATCGCGATATTCTACGGCGATCCGCGCTGCAGGTGCTTCGCTCTGTTCGCTCAGCAGAGTCACTCCCATATGCGCTAAAGTATGCCGAGCTTGGCAACCCCGTGGGCATTCGCGTGATGGCTCTTGATGTGTTGGGAGAGGTTGGCGAGAAGGATTTCAACGCGCGGAAATCACTCATCAAATATGCGCGCGATGCCGAAACGACCATCCGCAAAAGAGCAATCCGAACGCTGGGCTTATGGGGAGGCGATGATGCTCGCGCTGCGCTTGAACACTGCAGAGCTACCGAGTCCAACGTCGAAGTGAAGGAGGAAATCGACTCCGCACTCCGCGGCACTTCACGATGATGCATCTAGAGAAGTCTGGCCGAAAACCATCAGCCCAAAAGATTCACCGCCAGGGCGCCAATTGTTTTTGGAAATTGACCTCAAAAACCAATCCGCGCCAATCCGCCCAATCAAAAAAATTCTTCTTGACATCAATTCGCGCACGACATATATTCGTACAAATCGTATATATCATCTGAATCGGAGAACGCAATGGATGTCTTGAATGCGAGCGAAAAACAAGGAAAATTCACCCAGCTTATGGCTCCACACGCCGATTCGCTCTACAACTATGCAATCTATCTGACGAACGACAGGGATGACGCGTACGATTTGCTGCAGGAGACGATGCTCAAGGCGTTCCGATTTCTCGAAAAGTTTGAAGAAGGGACGAATGCAAAAGCGTGGCTGTACCGGATCATGCGCAATACATTCATCAACGAGTATCGTCGTGTCAAACGGTTGCCAGAGTTGACGAGCTACGAAGAGCAACTCTCGTCCGCTGAGTTGCTGGCGAACGAGTATCATGATCAGGATGAACTGAGAAGGAAACTTGAGCGTGACACGCTGGACGACGAGATGTCCGGCGCGATCTCAGCGTTGCCGGAAAAATTCAAGAGCGTGATTGTGTTGCGCGATATTGTAGTTTTGCCGTACGAGGAAATCGCCGAGGCTCTGGAGATTCCCATCGGGACTGTGCGTTCGCGACTTCACAGAGCAAGATCGTTGCTCTACGAGCGATTGAAGACGTATGCGAAGTCGCGAGGCTACGATGTGAGTGAATCGTTTGTTCCGACCGACGTGGCGTTGGCGATGTGAGGAGCGGAAATTCTGGCGAACAGTGATCTGATGATCAGCGCCGTCGCGCCCCAGATGGTGTGTCCCTGGAATTCGTAGAACCACACTTCCCGCGCCTTGCCGCGAAACATCATCGCTTCTCGTCGTCCGTTCTTTTCATTGGCGAAGAACTCCAGCGGGGCGCGAAAGACTTCTGCCACTTCGCCGCTGTTCACAACAAGCGGTGGAGGAGAGCAGATCACTCCGACAACTGGAGTGATGAGAAAGCCGGTCGGAACAATCATGTCGTCAAGCATGCCGATGATTTCAATGCAGGATTGGTGTAGCCCGATCTCTTCTTCTGCCTCACGCACGGCGGTTGCGACTGCTTCAGCATCAGCGTCATCTGCTACGCCGCCCGGAAATGAAATCTGTCCTTTGTGTTTCTCCACCGTCTCGGTTCTTTTCGTGAACAGCAGCTCGATCCCGCGATCAACAAAGATCGGTACCAGAACTGAGGCTCGCGTATAGCCTTCGGTGTGCAGCGTCAGTCGGGGGATGGTGTGGCGGAACGCTGATCGGATCTGTTCGAGCGAGAATGCTTCCATGCTGTGAATATAGGAAAGTGTATTGCGAGGTGCAAAGAACCCGTTTGCAACTCCTTCGGGCTGAACGTATATTGATTGAGAATTGAAATGGAATGGTGAATATGAAAAAAGCATTACTCATTGTCGTCCTACTTTGTGCGGTCCTTGTCGTGTACTACGAAGCATCGGGATGGGGTTGGGACACCCACTACTTCATCAACAGAAAAACCGTCTATCATCTTCCAAGCCAGATGATGCTGTTCATTCAAGACAGTCTGTTCTTCCAGGATCATGCGGAGGATGCCGATAGGCGAGTGAATTCCGCTGACACCAGCTTGTACGCTGAACGCCCGCGCCACTTCATGGATATTGACGACTATCCAAACTTCCGAAATCTGACGCGGAGCCTCGACACCTTGATACTGCTGTATGGCCGTGAGCGAGTGAAGGACAATGGCACCAATCCATGGGCCACGGTTTGGGTCTATGACACGCTTGTTGCTCAGCTTCGCCGTGGTGATTGGAACAACGCAAAACTCACGGCAGCCGATCTTGGTCACTACGTGGGCGATGCGCACCAGCCGCTCCACAACACGTGGAATTACAATCCGGGCGGCCTTCATTCGCGCTACGAAACGACGATGCTCAGTACAACGTATTATCTTTCGCAGCTCTTTATCACTCCCGATAGCGTCCGCTACATCGCCGACCGTATCAATTTCATTTTTGACTACATCCTTCACAGCAACAGCTACGTCGATACACTCCTGGTTGCGGACGCTTATGCAAGGTCTGTGTCGGGTGGAACCTACAACGCCACATACTACAACGCGCTCTGGTTGAAGACGCGATCAATCACGTTGGAACAAGTGCAGAGAGCAACGCACGACCTCGCCTCGCTCTGGTATTCTGCGTGGGTCGATGCCGGCTTGATCAGCACCACCGGTGTGTTGCCGCCTGTCGCAACGACTCCTGTTGAGCTTTCACTCGCACAAAATTATCCGAATCCGTTCAACCCCGCCACGATGATTTCGTATTCGTTGCCGGTAGGAGGGACAGTTTCTTTGAAGATTTTCTCTGTTGATGGAAGAGAAATCGCCACGCTCGTTCAAGAAAACCAATCCGCGGGCAATCACGCGGTGCAATTCTCGGCGTCCGCCTCTCTGGCGTCAGGCGTGTACCTTTACCAGCTTCGCCTCGGCAACTTTTCTCAAACAAAGAAGTTCGTTTTGTTGAAATGAAGTCTCACGGTAAGTCCCGCCAAGTTCAGGCTTCTACGCTGCACATCAAGAACATGGTCTGCAACCGGTGCATCAAAGTGGTTCGCGATGAGCTGCAGTCATTGGGACTTCACGTTCGCAGTGTCGCGCTCGGGGAAGCCGTGCTGGCGGAATCGGAAGATGCCGTGGACCATGCACGCGTCCGCGACGTTCTGGAGCAGAACGGATTCGAGCTGATTGAAGATCGCCGCATCACAACCATCGAAAAGATCAAGCACGCGATCTTGAAGTATGTGCAGAACGATCATGACCAGAATCCCATCAAGGGCACGCCATCACAGTTCATCGCTCGTGAGATTGGGCAGGAGTACGGTGGTCTGAGTATGCTCTTTTCATCCACGGAGGGGGTGACCATTGAGCAGTATCTTATTCTACAGAGGATTGAACGGGCGAAGGAGTTGCTGAAGTACGGAGAACTCACTCTCAGCGAAATTTCCTACCAACTTGGCTACAGCAGTGTGCAGCATCTTTCCAACCAATTCAAGAAGACCACCGGCATGACGCCAAGTGCATTCAAACGCATGGTGGAGAATACGCGAAGGCCGGTGGATAAGGTGGCGGCCCGTTTGTAATCGACACTTGATTGTCTCCCAATGGATAGATAGGTTGTATCCAGAGAGAAAGACACGAAATGATTCGAACTCAAATTCTGCTTTCCAAAGCGACGGAGCGGAAGCTCCGGGCTCTCTCGCTGCGCACGGGAAAAGACAGGCGCGAGCTTATCCGACAGGCTGTCGAGCATCTTGTTGCAGCAACTCCTAACGGGGACAGATTGCGTTACTTGCGCAAAGGGAA
>JACRFA010000288.1 GCA_016218065.1 Ignavibacteriota bacterium
ACTTACTAGGTCAACAGGTTGCTCATCTTTTAAATGGATTGAAAGACGCTGGGCAGCACGAGGTTGTGTTCTCGGCAGAACAATTGTCGAGCGGCATCTATTTCTATCAATTGAAGTCCGACGGATGTGTAGAGACTAAGAAGTTTGTTTTGTTGCGATGATAGATCGAAATGAGAAAACAAGAACATGAACTATCAGGGAGTCCCATCATGCCAATGACCGTAGTCGAAAAAGTACTTGCTCGTGCAACAGGCCGCTCATCCGTGAAGGTGGGCGATGTTGTGGAGCCGAGAGTTGATCTGGCGATGTCGCACGAGAACGCAGCGCTCGTCATCAACCAGTTTCTGGAAATCTACAAGGGCACGAACAAGCCGCCGAAGGTGTGGGACCATGACAAGGTAGCGATTATCTTTGACCACAGAGTGCCGGCCGAATCACCGAAGACTGCAACGAACCACAAGAAGATTCGTGAGTTTGTTGCATCGCACATGATTCATAAGTTTCACGACATTCGCGGCGACATGGGCGGCATTTGCCATCAGGTATTGCCGGAGAATGGGTATGTGCGACCCGGATACGTTGTCGTCGGAACGGACTCGCACACCACGAGCCATGGCGCGCTTGGCGCCTTCTCGTTCGGCATCGGCGCGACAGAAATGGCAAGCGTATGGGCGTTGGGAATCGTGCTCAATGTTGAAGTTCCCGCAACGATACGCGTCAACGTCTTTGGTCGGTTTCCGGAGTTTGTTGGGCCCAAGGATTTTATTCTTCATCTCATCGGCAAACTTGGCGCGGAGGGCGCGAACTTCAAAGTGATTGAGTTCGGCGGCGAAGCAATCTGGAACATGCCCACATCGGGGCGACTCACGTTGTGCAACATGTCGGTGGAGGCGGGCGCGACTTCGGGCATTGTTCCCGGCGACGACGAAACGATTCGCTATCTCCGCCATGATGCTGGCGTCGTCGGCGATATCGAGCTTGTCCTTCCCGACGCCGACGCGCGGTACGAGAGGATTCTCAACATCGATGTGTCTGACCTCGATCCGCAAATCGCTTGTCCGCACACCGTCGACAACGTGAAGCCGATCGACAAGATCAATCACGTGAAAGTGAATCAGGTCGTGATCGGCTCGTGTACGAACGGGCGACTCGACGATCTTGAATCTGCTGCGAAGATTATGAAGGGCAAAAAGGTCGCGAAGCATGTGCGTATGCTGGTGTTTCCCGCGTCCGGTAAGATTTATCGTCAGGCGCTTGCCAAAGGGTACATCGGCGACTTCATGAACGCGGGCGCGGTGGTGATGAACCCCGGCTGTGGTCCGTGTCTCGGTGTGCATGAGGGCGCACTGGGAGACAACGAAGTTGCGCTTTCCACCACAAACAGAAATTTCAAAGGACGCATGGGCAACCCAACCGGCGAGGTGTATCTCTGCTCGCCGGCAGTCGCCGCTGCGTCGGCGATTACGGGCGTGATTACAGATCCTCGATCTTGACAAACCCTGAACGTTTTCTGCGAAGGGGTATGTATGCATCCCGTCGTGCGGCGAGAAATGCTTATGGGTAGAAACTCTTTCATGAAAACGCCAAGGCCAATTTCGAGCGAGTCGTGAGTGAATTGCAGTCAAGATCCTTCGCTCACTTCGTTCGCTCAGGATGTATAAAGGAGAAAACCACATGTCAACAGTAGTTATCAAATTGGACGATGATATTTCCACCGATGTCATTTATCCCGGCCGCTACATGGCCACCGTGCTGCCCACGGAAACACCGCAGTTCGCGTTCGCGGATATGACGGAGTTCAACGCGAAGCTGAAGGGAAAACAAGTTCCGCCCGACAGCGTAATAGTCGCGGGTAAGAATTTCGGTTGCGGCTCGTCGCGCGAGCAGGCAGTCTCAACACTGAAGGGATATGAGCTCACGATTGTCGCCAGGAGCTTTGCGCGCATCTTCCTGCAGAACTCCGTCAATCTCGGCTTGCGCTTGATCGAGGTTTCCGATATCGAGGCCAGTGAGGGTGATGATCTGGAGATCGTCGGGAAAGAGTTGGTGAACAAGACGACCGGCAGGAGGTTCAAGATCGTTCCGTTGCCCCAATCGCGGCAGGCGATCATCGATGCGGGTGGGTTGGTTGCGTATACGAGGAAGCGGGTGGCGGAGAGCTCGGCGGTGTGACTGTCTGAAGTGAGGAGCGCTCAATCCTCAACTGAGTAGGCTGGCGGCAGAACATTGAAGGCTGTCGGCTTAACGCCGCATTTCTCACAAAGTGAATCCAGAAAGGTTGGTCATGAGATCATCAGCTACAGTCTTCATTTTCGTTTTGCTGTGGACTGCTTCACTCCATGGTCAATGGCTTCCGCAAGCTCTTCCGTCCGGCCCGACGATGATGTTGTCTGTTGATTTCGCAGATTCATCTGTCGGCGTTGCATCGGGATACATGTGGGGAACGAACTTTTTCGGAAGAGCAATTCATACGACAAACGCCGGCGCCGATTGGCAGCTTTCGGCGGTACCCGACTCTGCGCGATCTCTTGTGTCGGTCCAGTTCATTGACCGGAACACCGCGTTCATTGCAGGCGCGTACAATGTCCGACCGACAACGTCAAGTGCGACGAATCCGAATCTCTTCGTCAGAAGAACCAGACCCAGAGCATTAGGATGGGCGCGCTATTTTCAATCGATCGGACTCACGGACACAATACAGTATCGCGGGATGTTTCTGAAGACCACCGACAGCGGTCGTTCGTGGTTCGCTCCCGGTGTATTGCCCGATAGCATCTACTATCTGATCGGAATGAGTTTCGCCAATCCAAGAATCGGGTACGTAACCGCTGACGCGAACACGCAATTTGGCACAGCGGCAATCCTGAAGACAACCAACGGGGGCGCGACGTGGAGCCGTCAATCAATTCCCGAATCAGTTATTGAGTTGCGACATATTTACGCGATTGATTCTCTGCGAGTTGTTGCGGCGGGATACGCGGCAGAAGCCGGATCCATCTTTGGAACTCTTCTCCTCACAACCAACGGCGGCGCCTCCTGGCAACAGTTGGGGTTTGCCGGTATTGACAACTTCACCGATGTTTTCTTTCAGGATGGCGTGGTCGGTTATGCAGTTGGAATTGACAACTCGATTCGCGGCGCTGTGTTCAAGAGCAACGATGCGGGCAATTCATGGACTCGCCTGCCCTTTGCGCCGGATTCTGTTCTTCTTTCCGGGGTACGATTCGCTCGCAATGCCAACGTGGGATTTGTTTTTGGCAATGTCGTAAGCGCCGGATTTTTGCCGCCATTCATTGCAAGATCAACAGACGCCGGAACGAGTTGGTCGGTGCAGAACATTCCAGGGAGTTATCCGGACCACATCTTGAATGGCGGATGCGTTGTATCTACGGCCAGCGCGTATGTCAGCGGGGGCACGGCGTTCTCCGAGGCTCTCGTTCTTCACACGACAAACGGTGGGCTTACCTTTCGTGATGAGAATGCGGATGTTCTGCCGCTCGATTGTTCTTTGAATCAAAACTATCCCAACCCGTTCAATCCAACCACCAATATCCGGTTCACAATTCAAAGTTCACAATTCACAAGTCTCAAGGTTTTCGATCTTCTAAGTCGCGAAGTCGCGACACTGGTGAACGAGGTGAAGTCACCGGGGACGTACACAGTGCGGTGGGACGCCCGCCTGCGTTCCAGGAACTCCCTGCCTGCCGGCAGGCACGGCGGCGGGCAGGCTTCGGGTTTCGCGAGCGGCGTGTATTTGTACCGATTGCAGGCTGGAAGTTTTGTTGCAGTGAAGAGGATGGTGCTGATTCGTTAAGGAACGCGGACGGGTCATAAGGAAGAGTGCGGCAGAGACTACTATGTAAAGGCTTTCAGTGAAAATGACCGATTATTGCTCGTGTTCGAATTCTCTCCATGAATATTGTCAGGTTGGCTGACAATATTCATGGATGGCGAGCTTGAAATTCGTTCTTGAATATTGTAATATAGGCTGCCAATATTCATGGAATATGAAATGTTCGTTCGAAGAGAAGAGACTCTC
>JACRFA010000306.1 GCA_016218065.1 Ignavibacteriota bacterium
GGCGTTCAACAATCCGCCGCAACTGATGCCAAAGAGCACCACGCCCGCGCTGATGTACTCGCGAACGCCAATCGACGCGAGAATCGGCAAGACAATCGTGCCGACCATGATGACAGCGCCAAGCCCACCGATTGTTGTGAAGAGCAGCGCGATGATCGCCGCCATGATCACCGCGACCACGAGCGGACTGTCGCCTGCAAGCTCGGCCCCGCGACGAACGAAGCTTTCCGCGACGCCCGCTTTTTGCATCAACACACTCAGCATGCCGCCGAACATGGAGATGATAATCGGATCGGCAAGGCGAATGGCGCCGTCAGCAATCACGGCGCGGGTCAAATCTTCGAATGATAACTTGCCGGCGAGAATTTCGAGCGTGACGATGCCGATTGCCATGAGCGGCAGCGCGAGTATCGCGGGCAGCTTGCGGAGAAACATCAGCACCGCTGCGACGAGAAAGATGAGGAGTATGAGGATTGAAATGAGCATTACAAGTTAGCGCCTCTCTTCCTCAACTCTCCTCTCAACGCTGTTCCGTCAAGATCTCTCGGCAGAATATTCTTTCTGATTGCCATCGACGCCGCAACGGCTGCAGCTTCGCCCATTGCGCGGCAATTCGTCTGAATGCGGATGGAGCTTTGCGCTTCGAACGAGGCTGAGAGACATCGTCCGGCAACCAGAAGACTCTCGATTTTCAACGGCACCAACGCGCGGTACGGCACCTCGTGATACTCGCCGGGCGGAAGTTTCTGCAGCGTGATTTTTCCTTCCTCCTCTTTCTTTCGATGGATGTCGAGCGGATAACAGTTGCGGCAGATCGCGTCCGCGAACTTTTTTCCTCCAAGAACATCATCCACGGTCATGCGGTACTCGCCACGAATGCGCCGCGACTCCCGCACACCAACGAGCGGAGCAGTCATGACGAGATACGCATGCTCGAAGCCGGGCAAGTACTTTTTGCAAAAATTCAAATAGCGTTGGGTAATCTCGCGGCTTGTAATTACCGCGTTTGTGAGATGGAATGGATTCGTTCCGTCAATGTCATCAACGATGCGCGGACAGTTGAATGCCATCTCTCCCGGCCGGCCGGCCATGCTGAACACCTGAAAATAGTTGCCGTCGCTTTCGCGCAGCACGCCATCGTTGACCGCTTGTCGAAACAGAGGCTCAAGAGTCCAGCCTTTGCCCCACACCATCGCGGTGTGAATCAGGGGAACATCGGAACCCGCGGCCGTCTCCATCACGTCGTGCTTGCCGAGCGATTTCAGAAAGTCGCCGAAGCGCTTTAGGTCGATGTTGCCAAGCTGAAAGCGGACACTGAGCGGCTGAGTCGTGCCCGACCCGTCCTCGCCGCTTTCACACGGCACGCCGGCGCGAAATGCCACGTCAGCATCGCCTGAGCAGTCAACCGTGCACTTTGCGAGTATCGCGCCGCGGCCGGCTTTGTTCGCGACAACGATTCCTTTGACACGACGATCATCGACGATCACGTCCTCGCATATCGTAAAGTAGAGAAGCTCCGCTCCGGCGTCGAGGTTCATTCGTTCAAGTAAGTGCTTCAGCGCTTCGGGATTGAACCAGCCGCAATTGCCGTCTTTCCACACACCGCTTTCGTGCATCTCGTTCATGCGGCGGTTGATTTCCGCGTCGATGCCGGCGTTGAGCGAAATGCCGTCGATCTGATTCGGCATCATCGGCGTGACGAGCGCGCCGGTTTGCGTGCCGCCAAGAAATCCGAGCTGCTCAACGACTAGCGTGCGCATCCCTTCCCGCCCCGCTGCAATTCCGGCAACCGCGCCCGCCGAGCCTCCTCCTACAACGAGGACGTCAACCGAACGAAGCGTCGGAATAGATTGAGATGTAAGTTGATCAATCGTGATCACGTATCAATACCATTTGAAATGCAATGCTTAATGGTGAACAGCGCTAATGGTGAATTGTTACTTGCCTGGCTCAAGCCCTTTTGCCTCCGCTCTGATTGCCTTCTCCACGACTTCCCACCAGTTGAAGTTCACGATGTGCACCAGATCGAAGATCATCAACCCGTCGGACTTTCGCAAACACATCTCCACGGCTTTTGCGAATTGCTCCGGATGTCCTTCGTATTGCTGAACGTACAAGCCGCCGTACGCAGGGGCTGCACCAGCCAGAACTTCATTGACAATCTCGCACGAACCCTCTACGCTATACCAGTATTCTTTTCCTCCGCCGGTTCCTGCTTCGGTGGCCACGTTAGTGTTGTTTGAGATGAGTTCTTCTTTCGTGACTTCGAAGTAATAGTTCCCCGACGTGTAAAGATCGAGCAACTCTGCATAGCCTGTGTTCTTGTACGTCGGCGTTGCCCATTGATATTGTTTTGATGGATCATACGATACGCTCGCCCAGTTCACGCCCATTTCATAATAGATCGGATACCACGAGCCTGTGTAATCACCAAATGATATGCGAGGATTTGCTTTCTTGACAACTCGACGCGCTTCAACGAAGAACGACTTGATAACGCTCGCACGCCATTCAATCCATCGCTTGAAGTACTTTCCCTCTACGCGCGCAGGCTTGCCAGCCTCGTCGTGCCGCCACGCGAAAATGTCGCGAGGAAAATTCTTCAACCTCGCGCTGATGTACTTTTCAAACTCGCGACGAGAAAGATCGCTGAAGTCGGCTTCGATGCCGTCATATCGGACACGATCAAGGATAACACCATCAAGCGTCGGATATTTCGTGACAAGCTCTTTCAGCACGGCGAGTTCATGACGACGGACTTCGGGATGCGCAGGGTTCGTCATCGCGGAGTATTTCTTCTTCATCTTCGTCATCGGAATCAATCCCGAATCCGTCCACAGAATCGATTGCCACTCAGAATGAGCTGAATACACAAGTCCACGATCGAAGAAGTTATGTCCGGCGGCAAACACGTTGAGCGATGCATGCACTCGCAGAGATCGGGCGTGAGATTCATCGATGAAAGTGCGGAGAAAGTCAAAACTGTCCGGCCGGATGACGCCTTGCCATTCCCTCATTTGAGGTGCATGATGGCTGGGGTACAACACCTCGCCGGTTATCGGCTTCACATCCACCACAACATCTGTGAATCCAGCCCGTGCCGCCTTGTCGAGATAATGTCGGATAGAATCGGGTGAGTTGAGTCGGGCGAAATTCGCCGTTGCATCGAACCACAAGAGCTTTGGCTTCACAGATACAATCTGGAGGGAAAGAAAGGAGAGCACAAGACATAAGTGGATGGCAATCGTGTTCACGTCAGGCCGCTCCGTGTCGGTTCTTAGAAATCAACACTGATGCCGGCTCGCAGATCGAGCATCTGAAACGTGCTGACGCTTTCGAGATCGAGCGCGAGCGTTGGCCACAACTCGCCGATGATGATTTTGTAGCGAGCGCCGCCGGTCACTGAAACCGGATCGGCAATCCTGAACACGAGGTCGATGCCCGCGTTCAGTCCGCCCGACCAATCTTGTTGCTGAAGCGCGGGAACATTAAGGACGGCAGCTGTTCGAACGCCGCGCAACGTTTGCACTCGCAACGAGTCGCGGTACTCATTGCGCTTGAATGTCCAGCGATAGATGCCGGCTCCAAATCCGATGTTGACCAGCAAATCTCCAAAACGGACGGCGTCATATCGCGCCTGCACCGATGCACCGAACATCTCTAGCGACATTGCCAGCTTCGGCAACGGAATCTGATAGAACGTTTTCTGCGGAACGCCGCCTACCGTGTCGGTGATCGGTCGGCTGACTGAAAGATTGTCGGCGAGCTTCGAGAACTTGACGTATTCAAATGCCGCGCCCCATTGCGGCGTCCCCCGGTTAACAAAGAAAAACAATGAGCCGCCGGGCGCAGCAACAAACCGTTTCGAAAGCGCACTCGTCGGTACCAGCATCGAGCCGGAAACACCGACGGTGAATTCGCGATCCTGCGCTGCGCCGACCTGCGCGGCAAACAAGCTCACGAACAACAGACAACATGGTACTCGATATTTCATCTCATCAATAGAGGAAGCTGAGACCGAGTGAAACTGCAAGCGAACTCTTCATCGGAAAATCATCGTAGCCGTATTTGCCGGTGGTCTTCACGACACTCGTGAAGTGTGACTGCGCTGTAACGGCGAGCGGGTCTGATACCTGGTACGATAACTCAAGTCCGCCGACCAACGCGAACGGATTTCCCTTTTTATCCGGAGCGAAATTCCTGAAGTCGTACTCGAATGTGTAATTCAACGACGCGAACCGTTTTTTCCATTCTTCATCCATATAAAGCGAGCGTGTGTAGAAGAGAATTCCGCCGCCGATGGATGGACGCACGAAGAATTTCTCAAACGGTTGAAACTCATAGCTGGCCGTGAGGAGAAGCGGCAGGACTTCCATGTATTGTGTGGGATTGAGAACTGCCTTGAGTGTATCGGAAAGTGTATCGATGCGGACGTTGCCGCCGTAGCGCTCGTTCCAGAATTTCCAATTCCACTTGATGAGTGAAGAATCCTGCTCGATACTTCCGTAGCGCCCGTAGCCGAACGAGAGATTGACGCCGATGTTTTGCGCAACAAGGTAACGCGCCGAAGCGCCGCCGCCGAAGCCGGTCACTTTCATGAAGCCCTGCCGTTTCGCGAGCGCGGTGAGATAGCTTCCGTACACGCTTACGGAATGCATCTGCGCATACGATGAGGAGAGACACACAGCACAGAAGATGATCACGAGCTTCCTCACGTCAGTTCACCTCCATGAAGACCGTGAGACGAATGACGTTCCCCAATCTGCCGTAGTCAACGAACGCAAAATCCACTCCCGCGGGTAACGACGACTGCGGAAGAACGCCGGCGCCAAAACTGTACGACTCTTCGTCGTAGAAGAACTTGTAGCCGCCGCGCAGCACAAACGTTCTTAACAAGCCAACCTCACACGCAACGTTGATGCGCTCCTGCCCGTCGGTCGGATGCAGAGCTTCGAGCATGGCCGTGACGCGAACATCGGAGTCGTGCGTGCCGAGAATTTCCGCCGCGGCGCCGAGCCGGAGAATCGACGGCATCTTGAATTGATCGGTGATGTACTCCGTCTCCGTTCCGAAGTGCTGAATGCTCGCGCCGATCCTCCACGAACCGACGCCGGTGTAGTACATGATGCCGCCGTCGAACAGAACGTTGTTCGCATGATACATGTCGATTGTCTCCCGAACATACTTCAACGTGACGCCGAACGAGAATTGATCCGTCAGCTTCCGCGAGTACGAGAGGCCCAGCGACACAGCATCGGCTTTGAATTCTCCGAGAATGTCGTAGACGCGGTTGCCCGAGACAAACTCCGTTCTCGGCATCGAACCAAAATCAAACAATACAGCGCCGAGGCCGAACACACCTATCGGCGAGTTGAACGCGTATGCCGCAGCGTAATGTTTCGTGTCAGCGAACCACGGCGCGTAAGAGAACGATGCCGAATGCGACTTCTCAATCCAGCCGAGTGCAGCCGGATTGGCGAACGCCGCATCGGCGCCTACATCCGACAATGCGACGGCTGCTTCACCCAAGGCCGCAATGCGCGCCGAGGCGGGAATCTCAAGAAATACAAATCCCGACTGCCCGACTTTTTTGAACTCCTGCGCAAGCAACGGCATCGCCGCGAGCATCGTTATGATGAACAGCTTCTTCATACTCATCTGATGAAAGCAAACTTCCCGATCTTCGTTCCTTTCGGCGACTCAACATGAAACACGTACACACCACTTTCTATGAACCCGCCGTAGTCCGTCATCGGGAGCCACGGATATAAGCCTCCGTAGCCATCCGGGACGTTGATTGCCGCGAGCAAGTCGCCGCGTATTGTGTAGATGCGAATCGTACACGGATTCGGAAGATTCACGAACTGCACGCGCTGATCTTGCGCGACTTGGCCTCTCTTTGCCACGACAGGATTGGGCACGACGAGGACGTCGGCCGGCTGACTACTCGCCTCCAATGTTGCCCGAAATGCCGTTACAGTTCTGTTGGCAAAGATGGACGACTCGCACGGCAACACGCGCGTCGATCGGCTGTCGGGATGAATCGCGGTCGGGTCGACCGACCATGTTGCTCGTCCCGTATCGAACGCGGTCAGCGCATAGTAGTACACTGTTCCAACTGTCACGGTCGAATCGACAAATGTGTATTTGCCCGTGCCGCCGTTGTAGAATCGTGGGTCGCTTTTCATGACAGAGCCAGCCGTGTCCCACGGACCAATCGGTAGATATGTGGAACGATAGAGTCGATACCCCGCGAGATCTCTGACGCCATCGTCGGGGTCTGGAATGTTCTCCGTCTCGTTCCCCCACGTCACGACGTTGGCGACTTTCCGTTCTGCACCTTTGAAGAAGTCAACAGAAAATTTCGGAGCCGCCGGCGGATCAGGATGATTGAAGCCATGACCCGCGAGTCGCTGATCGTACGAGAACTTTGCTTTGTCGGCGGTTGCGAAAAAGATGTTGGCGCCCTGTCCCGGCGCCGTGCCGCTGAATCGCGATTGCGGCGTCGATGAAGTAACGGCATATCGATAGTCTGCGCCGTCAACAATTTCCGCGAGCGCGACGATGATCGAATCGCCCGGCGCAATCGTCCACGGTCCGAGCGACATCATCGACCAGAGTCGCGCGCGTCGCATGAACACTGTATCGGCAGTGCTCGCCACGAAATTGGACGCCAGCGCCGGATTCGCGAGCACCGCGTACTTCGCCTCGTTCGTTCCCGGAATGCCGGTGAACGGTCCGCTCAAATCAATCGAGCTGTTCGCCGCGGACCATCCGTACTTGTTGATGCGCGTCGCCTGCCCGGTCGAATCGGGCGACGCATACAGCAGTCGAACGCCGACGATGCCAGGCGCTAACCATTCTCCTGTCGCAAGGCCGTTCACCACCGGACCTTGCGTCGGGGCAAACATGAAGCTCTCATCAGTAGGCGTGTCGCGGTAGTCTGCTGACCGCGCCCAGATCATGCGTCGTGACGGATCGTAGAAGAAGAAGGTGTTGCGCGCACCGGGCGGCAATGCCGGATAGAGAATGTTCCATGCACGCGAGTTCACATGCATCGCGTAGCTCAGCAAGAGATGAAATCCAAAGAGCGTGTCGGGCACGACTCTGCCTGCGGCTCGCAGCTCAGGCGAAATGTTCTTGAATGTGTATTCGTAGAGAATGTAATTCTCATCGCGACGTGAACCACTCCACTGATGCATCGTGCGCCTGACACGTATGGGCAGCTGGCGTTCACGGTCGTCGATGTTGGTGTAGTTCAGATTGTACTCCCACTCCGTTTCGATAACCTCCTCGCCTTCCGAGCCGTTTGCCTGCAGCCAGTAGTTCGCGCCGTTCTTGTACTTGTGCCAGTGTTTCGTGATCCGATATTTTGCGCCGCCTTCGGACGCAACTGTCGAGGCGCTGATCGACCAATCTTCCACGTTGAGGATTGTGTCGCGTGTTTTCTTCGCGCCGACCCAGAAGCCGCCGGTGGCAAGATGCGACGGCGCGCCGCCAATGTTCTCATTGATCATCGATTCGTCAAAGCCCGGCCAATCCAACCCGATGCCGCGACGGGCCCAGTTGTTGAAATTGCCGGCGATCTTTCCGTTGAACACACTCTGCCACAACATTCCACGGTTCATTACCAGGACAGGCGATTCCATTTGCGCAACACCCTGCTGCAGCAAGAGAAGGAAAACACATAGTGACGTGCAGGTTTTCAGAATCCAACTCCTAACGAGAAAAAGATCTGCCGCGGAATATTCCGGTACGCCCGGTAGTCGGCCACGACGTAACTCAGACGCAAGGGATCGTTGCCGGGATCGGCCACGGTAATGCCATTTTCAATCCAGCTCGTGACGTCGTCGGCGACATCCATCGGCGTGAGCCATTTGTTGTTGAACAAATTCATGACTCGCATCCCCGCGTTCACTCTGAACCCGGCAAGCGTGAATTCGCGAATGATGTTCAGATCGAAACTTGACTCAAGCGGATAGCGCCTGTTGTTGACGATCCCGCTCGTCACGTCTTCGAACGCCGGGGTGTACGTGAACGGAATTCCCGATTGCGCACTATACGTCAGGCTCACCGTCATTTGCGAGAAGAGATCAAGCCCGAAGAATCTTCCCTCATTCTCTCCGACATAATACTGAAGCAGAGCGCGAAGATTATGTGTGCGGTCGCTCGACGCAACATACTCATTTGCCGCGGCGCGATTGCTTGTTGTTCTTCCGTCTTCATAAATGTCCTGAGCGCCGAACCTTCCCTCAAACGACTGCGAGAGCGAGTAGCTGATACGATACGACCATCCTTCTCTCGAAGTTTTCTCGAGCCGCGTCTCAATGCCGCGTGTCGAACCGTAGCCGCGATTGGCAAACGTTGTGTAGAAGTAGAGCGGATTGTTTTGACGATCGAAGCCGGCAGGCCTGTTCCGACTTCCGGAGTACGATGCGTAGCGGGACAAGTCGATCTGATCGTTGCGATCGTTGTAGTAGAGCGCAACGTCGAGCCGCACATCGTCGGACAACATTTGCTGCACACCGAACTCGTAGTTGATTGTCTTTTTGGGTTTGAGATTCGGATTGCCGCGTCCAATCCATCCGCTCTCGGTCCGCTGCGACAATCCATGACTGAAGATCGGCATCGAGGCGAAGTGGCCGTACTGAATGCGGAAAGCTGTGTTCTCGCCAATGGGGAACGACATGCCAAGCCGCGGCATAACGACAGACTGCGTCCTGGACATCGCCGTTTCAGGCTTGCCGCGGTTGCCGGCTCCGCCTTCTCCCTGATAGAAAGGATTGAACGGATCAGCCGCGACTTCTTCATTGAAATTGTACGCCTCAGCGCGCACACCGACGTTCACGATCATTCCCGCAAACTCCATCTTGTCCTGAACGAACGCGGCAACATTCCAGGGATATGCGCGGTAGTATTCAGCGAAGCCGGAGCGCGTGACGTACGTGTTCGCGAGAAAACTCGAGTTGACTCCGTTGTTCAGCATGTCCCAGTACGCGGCACGCACGCCGACTTTCACAAGATGACTGCGTCCAATCTGGTTTGAGTAATCGACGTTCGCGTTCCAGCTTTCCGTTCGATTGTCCTGATAGTAGTTTGTGCTGAAGTTGAACAGCGGACGAAAATATTGGCTATCCCACCAAATGCCATCTTTGAGAATTTGCCCGCGCGGATCGTTCAGACTATCGAGTCTATCACGTTCTGTCGCTGTGCCCGTCAAGTACTCGTATGGCAGCTCGTACTTCTCTTGCTGATGCGCCAGCGTCGCTTCGAGATACGAATGATCGCTGATGGAGTAGAGCCATGTCGCCGTTTGCGCGACAGTTTGTTCGTTGCGAACGGGATCGATGAGCACATAGTATTTGCTCGACACGCCGGGCGGGGTGAAGGCAATTCCCGACCACCGGATATCTTCCGAGCCTGACCAGATGCCGCCGCGATATTTCTGATATGAACCACTGAATTTGATTTTGTGGTTCGGGATTGGTTGGTACGTGACGTTGAGCAGATAGTACTGAAAGACCTGCGTCTTCTCGGGAGTCGGCAGACGCGTCGGGTTGCGACGGTACTCGCCGGAAAAATAGAAACGCAGCGCGTCGGCATCCCTTCCCAACGGGCCGCCAATGCCCCAAAGATAGCGTGTGTACATGCGGTCGCGGTAATCGTACACGCCCAGCGGATTGTCATCGCTCGGCGTGTGATTGTTCAGCCACACACTGTGCGCCCATCGGATCTCGCGATCGATGATGCTGTTGTACAATGCTTGCGCTGCCGCCGCTGTGTCGCGAGCCAGCTGACTGTAGCGCTGATCGATGCCGAGCTGGGAAATTATTTCCGCGCGACGCGCAAACCAGTTCTCCACCGATCCCCAACGCTGCCACTCAAGATGCGATTGATCGTAGAGATAGTTGCCAAAGTGATACTGTCCGCTCGGACGCACCTCGACGCGCAACTCGCCTTTGAGCTGCGGCGTTCCTTCCTTCGTCACGACTTTCACAACGCCCGCTTGCGCATTGCCGTACTCCGCCGTGAAGCCGCCTGCGATCAACTGCAGCGACTGAACGGCAAGCGGGTTTACATCGTACTTGTACGAGTTGTCCGCCTTGCTGCTGCCGAACGAGCCGGGCGAGCTGGTCGAAGAATTCACCTGCGACACGCCGTTGATCTGGAAGTTCACATCATACGCGCCGGACCCGCGCACCGTGAAGTTGCCTTGAGGATCGCGCAGAAAACCTGACGTCAACTCCAGCACGCCGCGCAATCCTTCGGTCGCAACGGCAGTGATTTGCTTCTCGGCGTAGTCGTACTCCGAGGACGTCTGATCTTTCACAACTTTGCGACGCTCGGCAACGACACTCACTTCCTGCAACTCCACCGACGATTCCGTGAGTCTGAAATCAACAGTGGTCGTTCGGTCGATGAACACTTCAACCTCGCGCTTCATGACGCGGGCATAGCCGAGCAACGAGGCCGAGAGTGAATACGAGCCGGGCGGCACTTTCAGAATCACGTAACGCCCATCGACGTCGCTTGTCGCTCCGAGTTTCGTCCCGTCCATCAGGATGTTGACGCCGACGAGCGGCTCACGCGTTCGCTCATCAGTGACAAGACCGGAGATCTTGCCGGACTGGGCGAACCCTGCGGTGGCGAGACTCAGGAGGAGGAATATGTTGGAAAGGAATCTCATGCAAGAAAGGAGGGGCAAGTGGGACACACTCGCCCGCATCTGTCATCGAACCAGCATCATTTTTCTGGCGAGAGAAACTTCACCGGCAATCATTCTGTAAAAGTACACGCCGGAAGCAAGCTTCTCAGCATCAAAGACCTTCACGTGTTTGCCTGGCTCGACCTTCCCGTCAACAAGCGTCGCGACTTCCTCGCCCAGCATGTTCGTGACAACGAGCTTCACGCTCGATGCTTTTGACAGACTGAAGCTGATAGTGGTCGTGGGGTTGAAAGGATTGGGAAAATTCTGTTCGAGTCTGAAATCGATTGGCCGATCGCCGCTTTCACCGACATCAGTTGTTCCATACTTGAAGACATAGACTTTTTTCTGCGATGCGTCCGGCACGTAGGCAATCGTTCCGTTCGGCGTCAGTCCGATATCAACGGGATTGATGAAGGGCGCTCCACCCGGAACCGGATTGGGAATGCTGTTGCTGGAAGGAAGCTCGAACACTTCGTTCGCGAAAATTCCCGCCGAGAGATCGAACGCCTTCACCCATCGCCGCGTCGAGTCGTTGCCCGCAACCCAGAGCAGACCGTTGCGATCGACGGTAATGCCATACGAGATGGATGAGCCAAGCACGAGCAGACCAAATGCATCCTGCACGCGCTGCCCCTGATAGCCGCCCGGATTGGTTATCTGGCGGCCGCGTGACCACTGCGCAATGCCGCCGGTGACTTGCGTGCTTGACAGGGAGTTGCGCGATGTGTACCACACTTTCGTTGAGTCATTGTAATCGGACGCCGGGTTCACTGCACAATCGCGCACGATGTCAAAGCCGCCGGTATTGGGGCCGCCCGGCTCGACCGCGTAGGTCGCGTTGATCCAGCTGCCGCGCGCAGTGCCGGTGGAGATTGGCGCGTACTTAAAATTGTAAAACCGAATTTGTGTGTTGAATGACAGGCCTGCAAACCCGATCGTGTCCTTCGTCAGCGCAATGCCGTGATGATACGTTCCGTGACCAGCCGACTGCGGCACGGAGTAGAAGCCGTACTTCTGAACAAGCGCCGTGTCTCCGTTCGGATAGTAATACATCATGCCGACAGTGTTCGGCGCTGAGCGTCTGAAGGGAACGCTTGCATTGATGAGAATGTCTCTGCCGGCCGAAGCAATGCCGCGCAGATTGCCAATGTCTCCGGTGAGCGTATCCGAGGCGCCGATCACGTAGTAGTCAATCATGCGCGTGAGCGTCGTTGCGTTTGAGTCGGCATAGTAGATTGCGTTGTGTGCGGCCGCGTCCGTCACGGTCGAAGACAGAACGTACACGCGTCCTGTGCTAGTTACGGTGCAGAGATATGGTCGAACGAACGCCGTATCTGTCGGAGGAAACGTCAGCGCACGACTGTACCGCCATTGCAGCTGAGCAAACATCGATGCCGACACCAGCATCATTGCTGAAAGTAGAATCACTCGCCTCATAGGCAACCTCGTATTGTCTGTGATAAGTATTAGCAAAGGAGCGGTCGAGTGACCGCTCCTTTTTGTTCAAACATCACTTCAACAACAACATCTTCTTCAAGCTTACGAACGGCGAGCCGCCGTTGGGGGTTGCTTCGATGCGATAGAAGTACACGCCCGTTGCAACCTGTGAGCCGGCGTCGTTGCGTCCGTTCCAGACCACGTTGTAGTAGCCTGCACTCTGGACTTCATTCGTCAGTTCGGCGACACGCTGACCGAGCAGGTTGTAGATGCTCAAGTTCACGCGTACTGCTTCCGGTAACGCGTACCGAATTGTCGTTGCCGGGTTGAACGGATTGGGATAGTTCTGCGCGAGATCGAACGTCGTCGGCAGAGTGTTCTCCTCTCCATCAACTCCCGAGATTGTACCATAGTACATCACGATGTTGCCGTTATCCTTCACTCCCCATCCGTACGTATTCGCGCCCAACGTGAAGAAGTCGAGATCGTAGAATGTTCCGGCGCCAGTGTAGGATGATGCCCACGTCGCACCGCGATTGGTGCTCTTGAAGACATCCGTTCCTCTCGCCATCCAGAAATCTACGCCCGAACCTGCAACAGCAATGTTGTAGGTCGTTGCCGCTCCCACCGTCGTTGCTGTCCACGTTGCACCGCCATCGGTCGAACGCGCTGCGTTGTACACGCCGCTGGTGGTGTAATGCCCAACAATACCGTAGTTGGCATCATTGAACCACACAGAAATGACACGCGTCCCGGCCGCTGCACCGGGCACCGTTGGCGACGTCCAGGTTGCGCCTGCATTGGTCGAACGATAAACGCGACCCGCTGCACTGCTGCCAAACCAGATGTGCGTCGTACCAAAAGTCGCGAGATCATTCTGTGTTCCTGCTTCCGTCCCCACTTGCGTTGGTTCGGTAGCGAGACGTGACCAGCTCGCGCCGCCATTTGTCGTGGTGAGGATGACCCATTTGCCGCCGACCGGATCGCCAAGCGCGATACCGTTGTTCGCATCATACATCTTGAAGGCATCGATAAATCCGCCGGCCTGAGTAAACACTGTATCCCAGCTCGTGCCGCCGTTCGTCGTGCGGAAGATGTACGTTGCTGTCGATGGTGTGGTGGTGACAAACGCCGTCGTCGAGCTGACTGCATCGATAGCATAAATATCTGCTGTACCGATGCGACCGCCGCCCACCGATGTCCATGTGCCGCCTCCGTTCGTGGTGCGAAGAACGCGCCCACCAACTGCTGCTGCCCATGCCGTTGTCGCGTTCACTGCCTTCACCGAATAGAACTGATTGGTGATGCCGGATGTCTGCGATGTCCAACCCGGCTGCGGTCCCGTTGTTCCGGTCACAACAAAGTGATCGACCCACACGTTATCCGAGGCGTTGCCCGACGGACCGCCATCAAGCATGTAGTAGTTCACGGCGATGTAAATGTTCTGTCCGTCGAACGCCGACAGGTTGAACTTGTATTTTGTCCACGTGCCGACCGGTCCGGCGACTTTGAAGTAAGCGATTTGGTTGGTGAAGTCGCTGACGTTGTTGCCCGTCGTCGAGACGAACACGCGCAATGAGTCGGGATACTGTCCGCCGATTGCCCCCGCAAAGAAGTACAGGCTGTCGAAATCGGCTGCATTGATGCGCGGACTGATGAGCCAGTCGTTGATCAAGCGGCTTGTGTTCGCACTGTTGAAGTTGTCGAACCAGAAGCTGCGACCCGCCTGCGGATTCACCGTGCCGCCGCTCGTGAAGTTCACAACCTGACGGAACGTCCACGATGTATCAGTACCTGTGTTGCCGTCAACGTTCACTCTCTTCCAGCCGGTGGGAATGAGCGTATCGGCAAAGATTTCTTCATAGACAATATTCGTCGGCAGCACATCGAACACCAGAACAGCAGAGCTGTCGTTCGACGGCGTCGGATCGCCGGCGAGAATCGTCCATGCACGCGCACGATGCGTTCCCGGCGCAATGGTTGCAAGCGTGAGCGTCAGTGTGTCGCGTCCGCCAATTGCAAGAGGACGCGTATTGTTCACCGGCGTCTGCGCAGCGCCATCAACACTCCAACCAACTTGATACGAGTTGACAGCGCCTGTGCCGAAATTGCGCACGCGCGCTTTAAAGATGATCGCAAGGTCGCCTTGCGACACGGTCGGAGCGGACAGTATCACCGGCTCCAACTCAATGCCGCTCTGCTCTGCGAATTCCTTTTCAGCACGACCTTCCAATCCGCGAGCAACAATCGATTCGGTGGGGAAGTCGTTCGCCGCCGCGGTCGGCATCGTCAGTGCTTCAACGCCGATGTCATTGGCTGTGATCACGACTTCTTCCAACTTCACATCGTCAAGATAGATCGATTGGCCGTCGTTATCCTGGTGATCGAAGGCGAAGAACCGCGTGCCCGAACCGGTGACTGAGGTTTTGAACTTGCGATAGTTCATACCGTAGATGTTCGGATTCGTCGCCGTGTCGGCGAGGTCACCCGTGTAGCATTTGTACAACGTAGTAGTGAAGCTTGCCGGCAGACTGTCGGTGGTCGACATCTTGAAATAGACCGTGTCAGGCGGATAAGCCGTGGTGAATGCGCGGCGAATCCATGCGCTGAGTTCGTACGTCCTTCCGGCTTGCAGCGTCACGCGTTTAGTGACGAGGAACTTGCTGCCGAGTGTCCCTGGCGTTTGATAGCGATTGAACGCATGCTGCACGCCGCTCAGCGGAGCAGTCGTTCCAGAGCGCCATCCGCTGTCGCCAACGACAACATACGTTGACCACCCAGCGGGTGGGAACTGCGCAGTCTCGAAGTCTTCAAAGAGCAGCGGTCCGATGCCCGGTGTACCGAATTCATCGGCGCCGATGTCAGGTGTGGCTGCGTGTCGCGATTGTCCATCGATGTCGGTGGTGATACCGGCAACCGGCGCGCCGCCATTGCTGATCGGGGATGCGACTGCCGAATCGATATGCAGATCAGGCGCGCGGAAGTTTGCCATCGCACTCACGCTCTGCGAATCGATCCCTGTTGCTTGCCAGTCTGTAAGGGTTGTGTAGTTCGTTGTGCCAACGGCGCCGACAAAACTTTGCGCCTGAGTTGGGACATACAGATCGTTCCTGTTGGACATGAACGGAGTTCCGCTTGCGGTGCGATAGAACGACACCGCCCTTCCCGTACCGCTCGCGGTGCGGGCATTGATCGCGATGTTGTTCAACCATGTTTGCCCCGTCGCGCCGGAGTACAATCCTGCTGTCAGGATCGCAACCGGATCGGTTCCGGCGAGGTACACGGTGTTATATGCTACGCGGTCATTAATGCCGGTCGAAAGATAGATACCGCGAACAACGCCGGTTGTACTCGTCGCCTGGTTGTCGAGTCCGTACATCATATTGTTGTACACGTCAGCTGCCGTCGTGTCGCCTGTCGTGCCGAATACCGAGATCCCCGACGTGATCGTTGCCGCGGTTCCGGACCGCCGTGCAACGTCGCGGATGACGTTATTGAAAATCTTGAGCCGGAAGTGCTTCGTCTGCACGCCGATGCCAAGATTGTTTCCAGCGAGAGCGGAAGTTTTGTAGGTGTTGCGGATGCGGTTGTTATAGAAGACGCCGCCATCAATATTCTGCAGAATGAGTCCGGCCTGAGCTATGCTGTCGGTCGCCGTGCCGAAATCATTATTGGTAATTGTGTAGCCGCGTGCAACGCCCGTTCCAACAACAAGGTTCAATGCGAAGAAGCCGTTGAACGAATATCCGCCAACCGTATTCTTCTGGACCAACAGACTGTCGGGAATGCCGTTGCTGCCAGATTGCGTGAGCATTGCCGTAAAGTTCGGCGTCGCAAAGCTCATGTTCTGGACAATGACGTTATCGGAGTTTCCTTCGATCTGAAGTCCTGCGCCGGCAATTGCCTGCAGCTTCAAGCTCGCGCCGCCGGTGTTAATTCCATCAAACGTCACGAAGCTGGCATCGAGCAAACGAAGAACGTACGCGCCGCTGCCGAGGATGCGCACTGCTTTGCCTGCTGCCGGGCGGAACGTGATACGAGTCGCCGCGCTCGCGCCGAAGATCGGACCCGTCAGCGTTGTCGCGGGAATCGTGTCGTTCGGTGCATCGTATTCGTACGCACTTGGTAGGGCAAGCTCTTCCTGCCGCCCGTTCACCATCTCGAACCGCGGCTGAGCAGGCCGCAGATTCTGCAGAGGCTTGCCCAAAGCAACGTAGGCCGTGTCCGTCAGCGTGAAGGTAACCGCGCCGGCAACACCGTCGTTCACAAGACGCTTGAACGCAGAGTCGATCGTCGGATAGTTGCCTCCTACGCCAATTGTGTACGTACCTGCCGCAATGGGATTGCGAACCGCGTAGCTGAACACTGTCGGAGGCGGAGTAGAGCCGGGCGGATTGATGCCCGAACCACCTGCGGGCAGCGTACCCGTGTTGTTGAGAGGAGAAAGATCCTGCGCAGCAAGATAGTATTGAACAAAGGAGCCTGCCGCTTGACCCGGAACTGTGAAGTACCGAATATTTCCCGACGTTGAATCAACGGTCGCTGCGGTGTAGGTTCCCGCTGTGCTGAGCTTGTGCCACAGCCGCGGTCCACCTGTGCCGGTCGCGACTCCCGAAGGATCGACAATCGTGGCCGACGCAACACGGTTCGCAGTCGAGTTTGTGTTGGCGAGCGGCGTGTGCGTGATTGCCGGAGGCTGCAAGTCATTCAACGTGAATCCGCCTTCGTCCGCTCCGATATCAGGGGTGCTCGCGTTGCGTGCTTGCGCATCAATGTCAGTCGTAATTCCGGCGACTGGTATCGCCCCCGATTCGATTTGCGTCGGAACACCGGTCTGAATGTGGAGATCGGTTGGGCTGACGAACGGCGTATTCTCACTGAAGCTGGCCGCATCACTGGCATTGGCAGTTTGCCACGCAGCGAGTGTCTTGTACCGAACGGTTCCGATCACTCCAACATTCTTCGACGAGTCAGATGTAACAGGCACGTAGAGATTGTTGTTGTTCGAAATCAGAACCGTCACAGCAGTCGTCTTGCCGATGGCCGCAGTGATTGCGGTACTGTCGTTGCGTGTGTTGTGGAGGATGTTGTTCAGCGCAACAGCGCCGCCCGTGGCGCTCGCTTTATAGTAGCCATACGATGGTCTGAGAACGCCACTCGTTCCCGAGAGATTGATGCTGTTGAATGCTATCGTATCTGGCGGCGTAACGTTTGACACACTGGTGTAGATGCCGTAGATTCCGCCCGTTCCGGTTGTCGGTACGTTCAACCCCCAGATAAAGTTGTTATAGATACTGTGTTGACCGTACGAATATGTTGTTGATGTGGAAGTCGACGTAAAGATGCCGTAGGTCGCGCTGGATGTTGTGTTCAACTGGTTCAAATCATGCACGCGGTTGTTGAAGACGCGTGCGCGATACGTGACCGATCCGACATAAATTCCATACATCGTCGCTGCACTTCCGCGCTTCACGTTCACATCATTGTTGTAGATCATTGCATCCGCGTGATAGTGCGAATAGATGCCCGCGTTGCAAACGGAATCGGCGAGGTTGTTTCGCACGATGGGAGACAGCATCACGTCTCCGGTGGTGACTCCCTCGATGCGAATGCCGGTGTATGCGTACTTCGTGAGGTTGTTGTCAATCAGCACGTAGTCAGCGTCGTTCCCCGTTCCGGACAAATACAGAAAATCAATCGCCCTGTACGAGCTCGACACGGCCGTCTGTGTTGTATCACGGCCCGCCGTCACGATGCAATTCTTCACCACACCGTAACTACAATTGCCCGAGAACCAAAGACCGCGACGTCCAAGTCCACCCGTTGCGTTGATGGTCATATCGCGAGTCGTCGTTCCCGAGTTGCTTCCGTCGAACGTCACGTACTTCGTGGAATCAACTTTGAATGCGAAGTCAAATGCGGTCGAGGGGGGGCGCACGTTGATTTCCACGGTCGCGCCCGGA
Organism: Ignavibacteriota bacterium; assembly: GCA_016218065.1. GTDB lineage: Bacteria > Bacteroidota > Ignavibacteria > UBA10030 > UBA6906 > CAADGV01. The sequence continues at coordinate 18,109 of JACRFA010000306.1, forward strand.
GCCGGCTTGAATGTTACGCGCGCCGAGGGTCCGGTGGTGCTCGTACGAATGACGAGCGAGTCTTCGTTATACACGCCCGAGCGAATCAGGAATGTCACGCCCGGTGCTGCTGTTCCAACAAGGTTCAGCGCCCGAACAGCCTCTCTGATTGTTGCGAAGTCGGGCGAAGTACCGCCAATAGTTTTCGTGCCTGCCAACGGAGGCGGCGTAATGTTGATGGTGTACGCCGCGAATCCGTTGTTGCCAACGAGGACGAACACCGTGGCCGTGAGGCCGGGCCCGAGCTTCACATCGACATCACCCGACGCGTTGCCATTGGCATTCGCGCCGAGTGCTGCCGTCGTGTCGATCAAAACGGCGGCGGAGGGACTTACCGTCACTTCCATCAGTCGCACACCGGCAAATGTCGCGCCGTCAGCTGCAGGAGCGCTCAGAAGGAATTTCCGTCCGCCGACTTCAACGTAATGCAGGTCGGCATGCGCCCGACCTGAAACAATCGAGGGAACCGAATCGAGCACGGTACCGCTCGTATTCACAAGGCGTATGTTGTTGTCCAGCGAAAAGCGACTGGTGAACGCGTTGCCGCCCGGCGTCACCTGCGCGATGCCCGCGCCTGCCGACTGCCCGACGATGGGAATCGGCGTTCCGAGTGTGAAGGCGATGCCGTCACTCGTGGTGAAGGTTTGGATAACCGACGCTGCGGCATTGCCGCTCGCATAGATCCGCGTTGCAGCGCCAGCGCCCGCGACGTCGAACGCGTCGCCCATGCGCGCCGTGCCCGGACGCCCGGTGTACGCGACCGTCGGGGCAGCAGCTTCCGTCGCCCACCGATAAACCTTGAATGTCGTATCCGAGCCGCTGTTCGTGATGAGGTTGGATGCGAACACGACGCCATCGCTCGCCACCTCGATATCATTCAACGCAAATGTCCCACCCGTCACTCCGGTGATGTTCATCGAATCCAACAGCGCACCCGTCGCGGCATTGTGAATGTAGATCTTTGGAGTCAATGCGCGCGAGATTACCAGATAATGATCGGTCGCCGAATTGAATGCCGCTCCCCGGTACCAATCGCTTGTCGCGGGGTACCGCGGATCGACTCCTGCGTCGATCTTCCATAGCTGCGTCAGACGTTGTGCAAACGTAATTTGCATGAACGCTGAAAAGAGTACGAAAAAGAACAGTAATGTTCTTTTCATGGTATCTCCTTAGGTTTGTGTGATGTGTTGGTGATTAGTGTTGTGAGTTGAAGCGTGAAATGTTTTGAAGCTCAAAGTTCTGGCGGGCAGGTTTGAAAAGGTCATACAAAACAAAACCGACCGCGCCGAGAACAACGCCCTCCTTTTCCTTCACCTGCGAGGCAACGAGCCTCACTGCCTCGGCAGGAACACTCAACAAATCTTCCCTCACTCTACGACGAACGCGCTGCAGAAGCGCCTCCCCCGAACCGACTTCAACGAGCTTGCCGCCAATAACCAGCAGCTGCGGGTTGAGTGTGTTGATCAGATTAATGCAGATGATGCTTACCAAGAGTCCGATTTCGTCCATCAGCCGATTTGCCAGCTTCTCACCGCGCTCCGCATCGTCGATGAGAGATTCGATGGTCGCGTCGGACTTGTGCTTTGCTCTTGCCAGGTATCGTTCGATGATCTCGCTGTGCGAAAGAATATCGCCGTAGTCGCGCTGCCCGTTGTACAAAATCGGGAACAACTGCTTCCCGGCCGATCCGAACCGAAGCTCATTGTAGCCGATCTCTCCCGCGCTTTCCGTAATGCCGCGGTGAAGTTTTCCGTCGATGATTATGCCAACGCCGATACCCGCCCCGATCCACAAGAACACCTGATCCGCGCTGCCTCCTCCACATCCGAACAAAAATTCCGCGAGCGTTCGCGCTTTCACATCATTATCGACGTACACCGGCACGCCAAACTTTTTCTGAAAGAACTTCCGCAGATCGAGTCCGTTCCATCCCCGGAGCGTGTCGGCAACCTTCAGAATTCCGCTATGATGATCAACGAGTCCCGGCAACCCGATGCCGATGCCAACGCAGCGGTCAAGATACGTTCTGTTTCCCGAAAGAAGCACGTCAATTGCATCCGATGTCTGCTTCAAGACTGCTTCCGGCGACGAGCGAACCTTGTAGGAGAATGCCTTCGAGACGATGATGTCGGCATTGAGATCGGCAATGGCAACTCTCGTTTCTCCCCGGTGAACGTCAACCCCAATCACGTATCCTGCAGTCGGATTGAAGCGAAGCAGCTCGCGCTTGCGTCCGCCGCGTTTCGTCGACTCAGATTCGCCGATGCGCTCAAGAAATCCGTTCGCCAAAAAGCGGTTGACGATGTCGGAGACTGTCGGTTTGGAGAGACGGCAGAGACGGGCGATTTCTGTCCGGGAGATTACCTTCGCGTCGCGGACAAGCCGGAGTATTCGGTATTCGTTTGGTTCGTCAAAGAACTGACTGGCACGATTCAGCGCAAGCCGCGGAGCCTGTTGTGTTCCATGTGGTGTCACGCCGTGAGATTTGTCTGGTGGCGAGTGTCAGATTGCGCCGATCTGTTGGTTTGTTAACCAACCTAACTAACTGAATATAGTTAAGACAACTGGTGATGTCAACCTGAATTCCGATTTTTTTTTGGACCACAGGCCGGCCCCTCGACTCGTAGAGCAGGCAGACTTTGTCTCGGCTGCGTGTTCTCCCAAACCATCTTACAATTGATCAGCGCACGAGAAGAATTTTTCGTGCGTCACTCTGGTCCCCTGCACGAAGGCGCACCAGATACACGCCGGAGGCAAGCGCATCACTGCGAAACGAAACCGCGTGAAGACCGGCGGCTTTCTTTTCATTGACAAGAGCGTGCACGCGCTTGCCGAGCGTATCATACACGTCGATGCTCACGTCAGCGGCCGCGGGCAGCTCATAGCGTATTGTTGTTGAGGGATTGAAAGGATTCGGAAAGTTGACAAGTAACCGGGCGCGGGTCGGACTTCCGGCATGCGATCTCTCTTCAACAGCGTTGATGATCGCCGAAGGACTGAGTTTCCGATTCAACACGAGCATCATCGCGTCGGCAACAACATATCTGCCCGAACCGATAGCATTGTTCGTGAGTCGGGCGACGAGCTGGTTGCCCGCGGCGAGATGAACATCGCCCAGCTTGTGCCACCCGAGCTGCGTGGAGTTCGATTGGTCAACCAGCACCGTTCGACTCGTTCCGTTCGATTCGAAAATCTCAAACGGAGCGGCAGACGTCACATTCAGCAGCGGCCCGGCTTGATAGACGTACACTTCGTAGAACGCGGCCGCCGGAGCGTTTACGCGATAGTCGAGATAGTGCGCTGGCGAGTCGCTGGCGTACGCAAAGTTCCTGTTCCATGCGGAGATCGAACCGCTCGCCGGCAAGTTGATATTGATCCAGCCGCTTGATCTGTTGCCGCTCGTGTCGTCGTCAATCCTCCCTTCGTCCCGCCAGTCAACGCGCCGATCAGGCACAGCAGCTTGGGTTTGATACGCCTGCGCTTTGATCACTCCGAGAAATCCGAGGTCGATCAGATCATTGTAATACCAGAAGGTTTGTCCGCGAAGTCCGGCATTGCGCGAGGTGGTGATGAGCTGAATTGTTCCCGCGGCATCGAGCGTGTAGCTTGCGGTCTTCGGTGCGACGCCCGCGTAGCATTTCCTTCGCATCGAGTCCTGCACACCGTTCAGCGCCGACGGGATGTACGACTGAAGCAGATTCGGTTGCACATACATTTGAATCTGTGCCGCATCGAGCTTGCCGATGTTGAGCCATGCGCGCCAATCCTGCAGCACGTTTTCATACGCACTGTAGCTTGAGCCGGAAGAGTAATGGCTCGGCGCATTTGAAACGTGCACGTGCGGGTTTGCAGCCTTGATGGAATCGTACGCGGCGCGCTGAAAGCTGATCAGCCGGTCGGCGCGCCAGCGCATCCATTGCGGATCGTTCACGGCCTGTGGAGGCGGAACGCCAAACTGCGCCGTGTATTGCGCAACCGAAGCCGAGTCGTAGCCGCAGTCCAGCAGCGGCGTTTGCGGATAGCGAATGCGATCAAGCTCGATGCCATCCACGTCGTAACGTTCCGCAATCTCCCGATGAAGGTCGATGAGAAACCGTCGGGCGTCATCGTGATTGTGGCTGAGCCAATAGAAGACGCCGCCGCTGCCGCTTTCGAAATCGTCGCTGCCATCGCGTTTCTTTGCCGTCCAGTTCGGATGGCGGGCAAGCAGCGGGCCTTTCGGCGCGCCGGGGATCGGCGTATTGCCCGTCCACCAAACAACGAAGCCATATTCTCCCCACGCTTCGATCTCCAAGCCGCGACGATGCGCTTCGGCGATCGCTTCCTGCAAAATGTCGCGAGTGCCGGCCGCGGGATCAGTGTAGTATCCCGTTTGACCGAAAAAGTAGTCGCTGCGCCAGAGCGGCCAGCCGCGACTCCACGCGTTGAAGAACACGACGTTGAAGTTATTGTTCGCGATGCTATCCATGCACCGCGCAATTTCACCTTTCGACCAGAAGCCGCTGCCGCTGCGCGGTGTTACCCATACACCACGAAGCTCAACCGGTTGAGCCTGAAGACTGCATGCGACAAGAAATGATAGAAGAAGAATTCTCAATGTGCTGTTCATGATCGGATGATTTCATTGGAGGACATTCCAATATAGAGAAAAAGATCCGATGCGCACAATGAGGTTGATGAGTCCTCAGTAGGGACGGGGCATGCCCCGTCCCTACGATGGGCGTGCGGAGAGGGGGGCGACCGCGCTTGAACCGACATTGTATGTTCCGCTTCGCGCCATGCCTGCCGGTCGCGCAAGACAATTATTCACTGATGTTACGCAGAAGGGATATTTCACCCCTTCAGGGTTTTTGATTCGTTTGCAGGTTGCTTTGTCGGGGCGTTGCCCGACTATAGTATCTGACGCTTTCAGCGTCAAGCAGCGCAAATCGCTGTCCCTGAAAGGGACAAATACTACAGCCGAGGGCCTACGGCCTCGTAGAGGCAACGCCCTCGGAAATAGAACAAAGCAATACCCGTAAACCCTGAAGGGGTTTCATACATTCGTGCGAAACATTGACTCTGCGTAACATCAATTATTCACACTGAGTTGAAAATCTTTTCCATCTATTTCAGAAGAGTCATTCGCTTCGTCTGCACAAATTCTGCTGTTCTCAAAGTGTAGAAGTACGCTCCGCTCGGTAGCCCCTCGGCACTGAACACAGTCTCGTAACTCCCTGCGTTGAGGTTCTGGTTCACAAGCGTTGCGACTTCACGACCAAGCAGATCGTACACACGTAGGGACAGGGCATGCCCGCCCGCCGACGCTGTTCGGGCGGGCCCTGTCCCTACATTAGCCGGAACCGTGAATCGAATCATCGTTGTCGGGTTGAACGGATTCGGATAATTCTGCTCAAGCGAAAACGTCGCGGGTGTTCCGCTTGCGATTTCCTTTACAGCAACAAGCTCAGAGAGCGGGCGCTTCCACACACCTCGCACGTCGGTTCCGCAGTACAACGAAGTTGCATCGTTGGCGAGAAGGTGATAGACAATTCCCTGCAGCGGCAGTCCGGTTCGGACGAGAGTCCATGTTGTGCCGCTGTTGGTGGAGAGCGCAACTCCTCCGTTCAGAATTCCCGCGAACAGGTTGCTGCCGATCGACATCAGATCGGAACCGGCAGCGCCAGGCAGGTTGCCGGCGGCACTCCACGAGCTGCCGTTGTTCGTCGAGCGATAGACTGTCGCGCTCGATTGGCGAACAGCAAACACGTTTCCCCCGACGCTTGCGATTGCCACAAAGCCCGCGAACGACGGAAGACCCGAGTTCGCCGCGGCAAACGTTGCGCCGCCATCGGTGGACTTGAACATTCCGTTGCCCGCGGCAAAGATATTCCCGCCAACTTGCGCGAGCCCTTTGATTTCATCAAACGAAATCCCCGTGCTTGCGATCCACGAGTTGCCGTCGTTCGTTGAACGCCACACGGTGCTCGAGCTGTTTGTCACGAGCAGATCGTTGCCGACGACAATCGCCGATCGCTGCGTGGCGTTCCCGAAGCCAGACATCGCCGAAGTGCCGCGTGTCCACGTCGATCCGTTGTCAGTCGAACGGAACGCGTACGCGGAGTTCCCATCCAAGCCAATCACAAACACTGTCGCGCCTCGAACAACGATCGAGCCGACTTTCACGTTGTCCGGAATTCCATTGGTCAGCCACGACCAACTCGCGCCGGCGTTGGTTGATCGGTACAATCCATCGGCATTTGTTCCTGCGAACACAGTCGATCCACTTATGGCAATCGCTGAGATCCAGGTGTTGATCACTCCGGTGTTCGAGCGCAACCACGTTGCGCCATTGTCCGTCGAGCGGTGAATGCCGCGGCCTTGCGTTCCGGCAAAGAAAATCGAGTTGAACTTCGCAATCGCGTTGATGTTTGCTGCGGCCGGCAGAGTGCTGCTGTAGGCCGCCCATGTACTTCCGTTGTTCGTGCTCTTGTAGATCTGCGCGGGCGGGCTGCTGAGCAATCCGGCAGCATACAGATCAGTCCCATCAACCAGCAGCGCGTACACCGAAACGCCTGCCGGCAATCCGCTGTTCGAAGCGCTCCACGATGTGCCGCTATTTGTCGACTTGTACACGCCATTGTTGCTCGTGCCCGCGAAGGTCGCGCCCCCGATGGCGACGATGCTATTGATGTAGGAGAAACCCGGAAGTCCGGTGCTTGCAGCCGCCCACGCTTGGCCCTGGTTCGTCGAGCGGTACACGCCATCGCCTGCGGTTCCTGCAAAGAGATTCTGTCCGTTGATACACAAAGTGGCAACACCGACGAAATTGGCCGAGCCTGTGCTGGAGGCTTGCCACGTCGCTCCATCATCCGTCGAGCGGTACACTTGCGCCGACCCTGACATGGATGTGATGCCGCCGTAGATGTTCGTTCCATCCGTGACAAGACTCGTCACGCTGTTTCCTGCCGGCAAACCCGTTCCGCTTGTCCAGCTTTCTCCACCGTTGGTCGTCCGAAATACGTTGACGGTCGCGGAGTACAATGTCGCGCCCTTGACGAGAAACGCCGTTGGCGCGAGAAATCCGTAGCCGCTGTTCACGGGGAGCCAGCTCGCGCCGTTATCGGTTGAGCGCATCACGCCGGCGCCTGTCGTTCCGGCAAAAAGATAACCGTTGTGCGAGGTGAAGCACGAAATGCTTCCGCCTTCAGGTCCGGCGGTCTGCACCCACTGGGCCTGAGCAACGAGGGCAAACATCATCACAAAGCTAACAGCAAGAGTTGTGGCTCTTCGCATGCGATGCACTCCTTTATAATTGTTGGTGATATGGTTGGGATGGTCGTTGGAGTGAAATCTACTTCATCTTAGCACATGGGCACAATGACTCATCTGAGTCATTCGTTACACGATTCCTTGCTTGATCGCTTTTGCGACGGCTTGCGACTTTGAATGGACGTGCAACTTTTCGTAGATGTGTTTGATATGGTTGCGGACAGTCTCGTAGGCGATGAACAACTTGTCGGCGATTTCTTGATTGTCGAGACCGAGAACGAGTTGATGCAGAATCTCGAGTTCGCGGGATGTCAGCGAGTGATCGGACTTGCCGGCGGGAGCGTAGTGTTTGAACAGCTCAATCACCCGCCGCGCAATGAATGGCGTCATCGGCGTTCCGCCTGCGGCTGCGTCCTGAATGGCGGTGAGGACATGCGCGGGCGGCGTCTTCTTCAGCATGTAGCCATCCGCTCCGTTGACAATCGCCCGGAACACATTGTCGTCATCATCGAACACTGTCAGCATGATGATGAACGCGTTCGGGGCTTTCTTCTTGATCTCCTGAATGCTCTCCGTCCCCGACTTCCCCGGCAAGTGAATATCGAGAAGTACGACGTCCGTCGGCGGAAACTTCGCCAGCGCCTCCTCCACACTCGAGAATGAGCCGGCGCTCATAAATTCTTCCGTGAAGTTCAGCATGTGTGTCAGACCTTCGCGGAAGTCGTCGTGGTCTTCGATGATGGTAACGCGAATCGGTGGCTTCATGGATTCAATCTAGCAAACATGGTTCTATGTTCAATGACCCGTTTGGGCTATTCGCACGGACATTCTCACGGTGGTTCCTTTGCCGGGAAGAGACGTCAGCGAGAACTCCGCGCCGATTTCCTCCGCCCGCTTGCGCATGTTCCGCAAGCCGTGACCGCGCTTGGTGCCGCCTTCGGGCTTTTCCTCGGTCGGCATTCCCGCGCCATTGTCCGAAACCGTCAGCGCGAAACACTCGCGCTCAACTCGTCCTTCGACGCGAATCATTGACGCATGCGCATGCCGCACGGCATTCGCCAGCGATTCTTTGAACACAAGATAGACGCCTCGACGCACGTCGTCGGTGAGGTTGAGTTGCGGAATCGCGTCCGGCAACACGACTTCGTATTTCAAATGATTCGCCTTACAGATATCCGATGTCGTGAGACGAATGCGCGCCAGCAGACTCTCCAGCGTATCGTGGCGCGGCGACACCGCCCATACGATGTCGCTCATCGATTCTTCGGCTTCGGAAAGCAGTGAGCTTGTTTTGTCGAGGAATTCTCTGGCTTGCGACGGCGCATCGCCCATCGTGCTTTTCACCGATTCGATGAACAGGCTCGCGCTCCCGACTGTCGAGGCGAGGTCGTCGTGCAAGTCGCGGGCAATGCGTTCACGCGTCCGCAGTCGTTCCGTGTGGATCTCCTTCTCGCGTTCGAGCTGTGCAATTTTTTTTCGCAGCTCACGTGTCGCCAGATATCTGATCGCGCCGCCCATCGCACCAACCCCAAGCAACGACATCACGAGGATGAACCAACCCGTCCTCCAGAACGGCGGAACGATGACGACGCGGATTGACGCATCGTGCGCGTTCCACACGCCGTCATTATTTGATCCTTTGACCCGGAAGATGTATTCCCCCGGATCGAGATTTGTGTAGCGCGCTTCACGCCGCGTTCCGCAGTACACCCAATCCTTGTCAAATCCCTCCATCATGTACGCGTACTGGTTGCGGCTGCTGTTGGTGTACTCAAGCGCGGCAAACTCGAATGAGAAGACTGACTCGGAGTATTGCAACTCAACATGATCTTTCATGCCGATGTCGCCGCCCGGGTCGAACGGTTGATCGAACTTCTTGAATCGCGTAATCACCAATGCCGGCAGATGCGGATTGTCGATCACCGAGTCGGGGTAGAATGCGTTGAAGCCATTCACGCCGCCGAAGAACATCTCTCCGCCCGGCGTTTGGAAATAAACATTCGTGTTGAACTCGTACGACTGTAAGCCATCCTCCGGCGTGTAGTTGCGAAACGTTGGTCGGTCGAAGTTACGCGTCTCCATGCGAGACAGTCCCTTGTTCGTACTGATCCACAACCCGCGATGACGATCCATCAACACACCATACACGAACTCATTCGGCAATCCGTCAGCCGCCCGATAGACGCGCCAGCTGTCGTGCTTCTGATCGTAGCGGTTCAAGCCTTCTTCGGTTCCGATCCATAGCACGCCCGCTGAATCCGGATCCAACAGAATACTCTTCACGTTGTTGTGTGAGAGAGAACTTGTCTCCCTGGTGAACGACCTGTCTCTCGTGCCGTCGGAGCGAAGCTTGAGCAAGCCGCCGCCGAGCGTCGCAACCCAAATGGCCCCGTCTGCAGAGCTTGCTATTGCCGTGACCGACGGCGTGACGGGCAAGTGAAATGTTTCTTCAAGAGAGATCACTCGCTCGAACCGGTTCTGATCTCGGTTGAGCCGGAGAAGCTGCGTGAATGTGCCGCACCAGATGTTGCCAGCTGAGTCCTTTGCCAGCGATGCAATTGCCGCACCTCGTCGATCGCCGGAAGAAAATGCGGACAGATCGTAATGCTTGAAGCGCCCCGTGCGGCGGACGTATTCGTCCAGACCTTTCGGCGTTCCGACCCAAATGTTCTCATCGTCATCCTCAAGCAGCGCCAGTACTGTGTTGTCGCAAGGGCTGTTTGGGTTTGATGGTTCATGCCGGAACCGCTTCACTTTTCCCGTTGTGCGATTCAAGACGGAGATGCCTTGATCATACATGCCGAGCCACGCGTCGCCGCGACGATCAACGATCAGCGATTTGAAGAAATTATCTCCGCTCGCCTTTGCATCAGAAGGAGGCAAGAGGATATGATGAAACTTGTTCCGATACGGATTCAGCTTTAGCAAGCCGGCGCCGTCATAGCCGACCCAGAGCAGACCCGAGCGGTCGCGTAGAATCCTGGTCACGCCTTCGAAGCGCGAGTCCTTGTTTCCAGACTCCGTGGGTGTGAACGTTGCGAATGTTCCCGTGCGGCGATCGAGCACGCAGAGTCCGTTGAATATTGTGCCGCACCAAATGCGTCCGTCGTTGTCTTCACAGACAGTGCGCAACTCATCGCCCGCAAGACTCGCGGAGTTTCCGGACTGGCGGCGGTACGAATTCCACCGACCCGATACCGGAGCAAAACTCCGCAAGCCATGCTGATGCAACGCGAACCACAACACACCTTGACGATCTATCGTCGATCCAAGAATCTGAACTCTCTCATCCTTTTCTCCGATCGGTACACGCACATATGTGCCTGACTTCCGAACGTATCTGAACAGAGATTCACCGTTCGAGATCCAAACATCGCCGCGGCTATCTTCGTGCAACACACGATGGGGCGACGTCGTCGATCGGATAGAGATCCCGTCAGGAAAAACTTCTCTCAATATACCGGTGGAATCGAGAATGCTCACACCCTTGAGTGTTGAAAGCCAGAGCGAGCCTGTCTTATCCCAGAGCATTGAGTACACCAGAGCGTCGAGCGCCGTTCCTTTGTACCGCGGATCGTTTGCCAGTCGCGTAAAGGTTTGCGTCGCAGGATCAAAGCGATGCACACCGGCGAGCGTGCCGACCCACAACATTCCGCGGCTGTCCTCGCAGAGCGACCAGACAGTGTTGTTGGAGAGCGAAGTCGAATCGGCGGGGTCGTGTCGATACGTCGTGAATGTGTAGCCGTCGAATCGGTTGAGTCCATCGGACGTGCCCACCCAGAGAAACCCCCGCCGATCCTGAATCATCGACCAAACAGAACTCTGCGAGAGTCCCCTCTCGACGGAGAGATGCTCTGCGCGAAACGTCGTCGATGACAATTGCGCGGGGACAGATCGTTGGACGAGAACCATCACAACGCAGACCGGCAGCGCCCGGAAAGCGAAAGTCCTCAACGTGATCCCGAAGTGATTCTGCAGAAAAGAAGTCAGCGTAAGAATCTTTTAAA
>JACRFA010000290.1 GCA_016218065.1 Ignavibacteriota bacterium
CGCCAGAGTACAGGGGCTATGCACTTCGTTACGCCTCAAACCTTCTGCCCGGACTCGTGGTGATCGCGCCGCTGGCAATCTACTGGTACAACATGGATCGAGCAACGTCGTCATTCTACGGGTTCAGCGCATCCAAGATCAACCTGAAAACATACTTCGCAATTCTGCTGCTCGTTGCGCCGGTTGTCTGTGCTGCTTCATTTGGTGGGGATTTTCAAGCGACGTATCCGCGGTACAAATTCGGTATGCCCACCGACGCAAACTCGTTGGCAATTCCGGGATTCGAACTCTGCTACGGCATCGATTTCGTGTTTGTAGAATTGCTGTTCCGCGGCTTCATGGTGATGGCGTTTACGCGCTACCTCGGATCCGGCGCAATACTGCCGATGGTTGTCGTCTACGCGTTCATTCATTTTCAGAAGCCGATGGGCGAGGCAATTGGTTCAGTCTTTGGCGGGATTGTTCTTGGAGTGATCTCGTACAATACCAAGTCGATTTACGGAGGCGTCATTCTCCATCTCGGCGTGGCGTACATGATGGAGGCTGCGGGAACCCTTCAGATGCTCTATCGTTCCGCCCACTGAATTATTTGAAGAGCCACTCGAACACGGATTTCGAATCCCTCCTGCTCTTCTCCTGCCACTTCACAAATCTCTCACGACTTGCAATGCCGATCGGGCCCTGGTAGATTCCTCCTCCACGCCACCCATCAAACACGCGAATGGCGAGAACATTGTCCGACCCCGCAATCAACTCACCGGATGGAATTGTGTACGCGCGCAGTTTGCTCCATGCGTCCGAGTTCCGCACATTCTTTCCCATCGTGCCCGTTCGGCCAACTAGTTTGCCGTTGAGATACGTTTCGTCATAGTCGTCAATCTTGCCGAGCACGAGAATCATTCGCCTGCCGTCATATTCCTTGGGAACGTAGAAATGAATGCGATACCACGCGAAGCCGTCGTAACCGGAAATTTCATCATCGCTGCCCGGGCCGCCGAAACCCTGGAATTCCCAATTGCCCGGGACTCGAATCGATGACCAACCACTGCTCTCAGCTCGCTGGAGAAGATTTGCTTCGACTGAGACAACAATTTTTTCGTCTGCGACCTGTCTCTCCTTCCATGAAGGATCGTCGCCCGTTCTGAATTTCCATTCACCTGCCAACGGTATTTCGGGAACGAGCGCATCGTGGTCCTCGTATATTCCCAGTTTTCCGCTGACGAGTCCGCCGCCGAGTCTTTCGTCGTACACTCGAACGGCGATCACATTGTCGCCGGGGATGTTGAGGGACGACGCCGGCACATAGTAGTTGCGATCAATGTTGTACGCCGTCTTGAAGTCTGGAGGAAACTCGCCCGTCGCGCCAATGAGCTTTCCATTCACAAACACCTGATCGACATCATCGATCCGGCCAAGACGAATGCAAATAGCTTTCCCTTTCCAGTCTGACTCTGCTTGAAAATGTTTTCGATACCACGCGTAGCCGTCGTAGCCGGGGAAGCCTTCGTCCTCCCACACCGCGGGGGCAAACATCGTTTCCCACTTGCTATCATCGAACCGCGGCGACGACCAACGCGCGTCGTCGCCAATCTCAAACTTCCAATCGCCGCGCAATCCGTATAAAAGTCGAAAATCCTCTGAACGAGATGGCGCAACGAACATCACAAGACATGCAAGAAAGCCGAGGATGGTGTGTTGACTCAAAATTTTCACAGCTTGTCGTTCTCTTTCTGATATGTTTCTCAAAGAATATAGAAGTCTTTTGCACTGCACATGTCTCCTGCCCGTCACCAAATGTAAAAAAATGTCACGACGCCGACTTACTTCATGTTCCCGACAAGCGAGCGAGAGAGCTGTGCGCCAAGTTCGTCGAACAGATCGTCGGGCGAATCGAACGTGCGAATGCATCTGGCAAACTGCTCAGGCGATTCATACAATCTGTCGACGACTAACGCCCAATGACGAATCGTAGATGATGCGTGTGTTTGCTCCAAATGCTCGATGGCACGGTGCAGGACGGCGAATTCCTTGATCGGGTACAACAGCTTGAACACGGCAGCATGCGCCAACGCAGACTCCACAACGCCGTCATTCTCCGACGTCAAAGCCACGGCGTACATTCGCTCGAGCCGCGCAAAGTTTGCTTGCTGAATCGTCACAATATCGGAGAAGTACGGTCTCTCGTTCGAACCCGATTCCGCAGAATTCTCTTGCGCCACGGCGTGCTGTCCGGCGACCGACAAAGAAACGACTAGCAAGCAACTGACTACCATAGCAACTCTCATGACAAGCTCCTTCGTGTTGTGGGGGATACATTGTTGGTTGAACCTGATTCAAGGTACGCCCACAGCTTGTCGAAGATGTCCGAGGAGAGTCAGCGTTTGTAAAAGAATGTCATGAAAGCATTAGAGAGAGTGCGGATTGGAGATTGGAGGTTCGGGCTACAGGTTTTGAAGTGTGAGATTGAGATTTGTCTGGGATTTGGGATTTGACTCACGCGCTTTGCTATACAATCAACTTATAGCCTGTCCCATGCATTGTAATGATGACGCGTGGATGTGCAGGGTCTTCTTCGATTTTTTGCCTGAGCTTAAGAATGAAATTGTCCACCGTTCGCGTGGAGATTGATTCGTCGTAACCCCACACGTTCGTCAGCAGCTGATCGCGTGTTACAGCCTTGTTCCGATGTTGCCAGAAGAATTTCAGAATGTCGAATTCTTTTGGCGTCATTGCCAGTTCCTTGCCGTCGGCGTATGCGCAATAGCCCTCAAAGTCAATTTCAAGATTCCCAAGTTTGATCTTTGAAATCGCACTCGTCACCTGTCCTTCATTGCGCCGCAACACTGCTTTCACCCGCGCAATAAGTTCGCGCAGCCCAAACGGCTTCGTCACGTAGTCGTCGGCGCCCAGTTCGAGTCCCAGCACCTTGTCGATCTCCTCCCCTTTTGCCGTGAGCATGATGATCGGTGTTGCAATTCCTTTCTCGCGTGATTTCTTCAGCACATCAAATCCCGACATCTGCGGCAGCATGACGTCAAGGATAACCAGATCGTAGGAATTGTCCAGCATCTCCTGCAGTCCGGTCTTGCCGTTGTTTACAACTTTGACGTCGTATCCTTCAAATTCCAAATTGTCGCGCAAGCCAATTTGCATTTTCGGATCATCTTCAACAATCAGTATCTTTGCCATGCTCTTCCATTAACAATTGACTAATGATCGCCTGCCTGCTCTACGCTGCCCTACGAGTCGCAGGACGAACCGATCTACGAATCGTAGAAAGGCGAGTCGTAGATCAGTAGGCAGGTTGACAATTGACTATTCTCTCGCGGGTCATTCCCCCTTCGCGCTATGCAACCGGAAGATCAACTCGAACGTACTGCCCTTTCCCACCGCGCTATTCACCGTTACGTGCCCGCGATGCGCATCCATGATATGTTGCACAAGCGAAAGACCAAGCCCGCTTCCTTTCGTGTTGTGCACCAGCCCGCTGGATACGCGATAGAATGTTTCGAATATTTTCTTGTGATGCTCTTCAGCAATGCCTGCGCCGCGATCTTCAACCCCGATCACCGCTAAGGCATTCTCCCGTCGCGTGAACACACGCAGGTACTTCTCCGCTTCACTGTACTTCATCGCGTTGTCCACGAGATTGATGACGGCTTCCTTGACGGCTTCGGCATCGACGTTCACCTCCGGCAGTTCAGGATCAAGCTCGATGACCGGAGCGAAGCCTTCAGACTGAAGATGATAGCCGTACGTCTTCACGACTTGTGTGACAATGTCGTTCAAGCTGGTGGCGCGAAAACTGTACTGCTTGCGTCCTGCCTCCATCTTCGAGAAGTCGAGAATGTTATTCACGAGCCGGCTGAGCCGCTCCGACTCGTTGACGATGGTCGAGTAATATTCCTTCTTTCGTTCCTCCGTCGGAACACGCCCCATCTCCAGCGTTTCGCCGAACATGCGGATCAGCGCCAGCGGCGTGCGCAGTTCGTGAGAAACATTCGAGATGAAATCCGACTTCACCCGCACAAAGTCGAGCTCACGCCGCAACGCACGGAAGACAAACCATGCGCCGGCCAGCAACACGACGTCGAGCACAATGATCATAGCAATGTTCCGGTACGCCCGTGCTCGCACCGCTTCTTCGACTGTTGTCCCCTTCAAACGAATGCCCAGCTCGTAATTCGGAAAGAGCCACAGCGGTTTTCGTTGTTTCAGCTCCTCGAGCTGTACACCTTCGGTCGTGTACACAATCGCGTTGGTCCTGGTAGCGATCGCAGAGAGGATGAACTCATTTCCCGCAACATTGAGCAACTGCAAACCGATGATGTCGCGGATAAATCGCTCGTCGTTGAGGATGAAACCGGCAAGCCGTTTCTCCTCCTTTCTCGCGAGAACAAACACAAGTGCGGTAAATGATCTCGACGAATCTCCTAGAAAGATTGGCTCGATCTTGCGATACGAAGCTGCTGTATATCGCCGAAGCCGTTCAATCATCTCCTGATTCTGCAAGAGGCTACGCCTCAGTTGAGCAGCAAGTGAGTCGGGACGTCGCTCGATATCGGGCCACCGCGCAAACTCCACATTCTTTCCGGATGAATCCGCCAGAAATGCGTTGTACACCGCGGGATTCTTTTCGACAAACTCCCTCAGTTCATTCTTTGCAATTACCGTGGGCGGGTTAGGAGCACTCCCGTACCATTCAGCTTCCCATGAACGCTCTGATACCCTCGCGCTGATCGTGGTCATCCAGTTGCTCACAATATCCCACGCGTGCTGGTTCAACGAAAAGAGAATTGCATCCAGCTGGCGCGTGTAAATTACGTCCAGCATTTCTTCTGAGGCGGTGAGCGAACTGATTTCGTACCCGGAATAGAAGATCGCCGGAAGAACAATCAGGAGGAGAAGGATGAGTCCGATGTGCTTGACAGAAATTCTGCGTTTCACGCGAGTGCTCAGTTGTGTTGCAGGCGCCGGGCAACAGACTCAACCTGCGCCCAGACATGCAGCAAATTCTCACCACAAATTTTCTTGATGTCTGTCTCGGAATATCCCGACTTCAGCAACTCATAGATGAGATTGGGATACTGCGAGACATCCTTGAGGCCGGTCGGCAGCGAGTCTCCAAGCCCGTCGAAATCAGAACCTATCCCCACATGATCGACGCCGACAAGCCCGACGACGTAATCGATATGTGCGACGACATCTTTCACGTCGGCATACACAAAGGGATGGGATTCGCGAAAGCTTTTTTCAAATGCTGCGACCGCTGAATCCGAAGATTCGGAGGCATGCTCATCACGGTATTTTGCAATCGCAGCGCTTATCAATCGATCGCGGCGCTGGCTCGTCGAATCGAGGAACTCGGAACCGAAGTTGATGCTGACGATTCCGCCATTCTTCGCCAGCGCCCTAATCAACTCATCGCTGATGTTCCTCTCCCAGCCCGGCGTGAAATGTCGGCACGACGAATGCGAAGCAATCACCGGCGCCTGCGTGCATTGAAGAACGTCGTAGGCGGCGCTATCCGTCAGATGCGATACATCGACCATGATGCCCAAACGATTCATCTCGGCAACGACTTCGAATCCGAAGGGACTCAACCCATTCCATTTGCGGTCGGGATCATAAGACGAGTCAGAGATGTGATTGGATTTTGAATGGGCAAGCGTGACGTAACGAATGCCCTTCGCGTAGAAATACTTCAGATTGCGAAGATCGCCTTCGATGGGCGAGCCATTCTCCATCCCCATCGGA
>JACRFA010000294.1 GCA_016218065.1 Ignavibacteriota bacterium
CGGGCCGCAGGAGCGCGTATCGGAATCGGTCGGGTCGATCAAAGGAAGCGTCAAGGAAAAATCTGGCGATCCGCTGGTGGGGGCGAGCGTGCTCATCAAAGGAACGAAGGTCGGATGCGCCACGGATGTGAACGGCCACTATACAATTCCGAAGTTGAAGCCCGGATCGTACACGCTGGACGTGAGTTTTGTCGGATGTGCATCGACGAGTCGCGCAGTTGTTGTGCGGGCGGGCGAGGCGACAGTGGCAGATTTTTCGCTCGAGCCGTCGTCGTTCATGATCGGCGCGATTGAGTGTGTGGGAGAAACAGAGTTGCTGCCGAAGGAGGCACAGACGAAAACAGTGATCACCGGCGCGGAGATCGAACACTACCAGGCATCGAGCGTTGGCGATGTGCTTGATCTTGTTCCCGGAATTCAGAAGAGCGCGAATCCCGGCATTGCCAGGTCGAGTCTGGCGGCCGTTCGGGGTAACAACGTGACCGGGAATCAGGCCGACTACTTAGGCGAGTTCGGGACGCTCGTTGTTGTTGATGGGATTCCTATGTCGAATAACGCGAATCTTCAGTTCGAGAAGGTTACCACCTCAACCACAGGATCAGGGAATCTCGGGCGCAGCGCCGATCTCCGCATGATTCCAGCCGATAACATCCAGACGATTGAAGTCGTCAGTGGAATTCCGTCGGTGCGCTATGGTGATGTTACGTCCGGTATCATCAACGTGCAAACGAAAATCGGGCGGCAGCCACATCGTCTCAAGATCAAGACCAACCCCGACACGCGGGAGGCAAACCTCGGCGGCGGATTCGGTCTGGGCGAGTCGGGCATCAGCTACAATCTCAATGTTGCGCAAAGCGAGCGCAACGTTCGGCTGGAGGGAGACGAATTCTCGCGCCTGACGGGCCAGCTTGTTCTCTCGAACACCCTGTTTGAAAATCAACTGACGATGAACAACAAGGTTCTGGTGCAGCGCATCTTTGATGAAGAGGCGCCGAAGGATGATGTGTTCCGAACGAGGAACTACAACCGCGGCTACACGCTCACGTACGGGCTTTGGGGCAAGTACGTTCCGCTTGAGAGTGTCTCGAACCTCGAATACAATACCTACGTCACGTATCGACGTGAGAACAGCATGAAGTCCAAACTCGTGCAATCCGATCTTCGCATTCTCCCAACGGGCGACACGATTTCGACCTACACGGGGAAAGTTGAAACCAGAGGAGCAGAGTGGACCATCGGAGGCAGACTCGAATGGAACACGCTGTTCTATACGGGCGATCTGATTCACCGATTGACGGTGGGAAGCGACGTGCAGTACAACGCAAACACCGGCGAGGGTCTTCTCATCGATTCGCTCTACAACTACTACGGCTCGACCTCGGGCCGACGATCGTACGCGTTCGACGAGATTCCAGGTCAAACGCTTTTGAGCTTCTATGCAGAAGACAGATTCACCGGCCAGCTCGGCGTGGATTTCAGCCTAAGTATCGGCGCCCGTTACGAAACATATCGACCATTTGCATTCAATATCAAGGGACTCTGGGGAGATGGCGATCTTGTTCGTTCGCATCAAGGATCATTCTTCAACCCCCGCCTGAATCTGCTTGTGTACTTGACTGATGAGAATCAGATTCGTCTGAGTGCAGGTCTCTCCTCCAAATCGCCGTCGATGAGTAGCATCTATCCGGCACCCGATGTATTGCAGTGGCGTAACCAGGCAACCACCCAGACTCTCTACTTCCATCCCGATCGACGCGCCCCCGGGCTGAAAGGATATCGCGAGGGGCAAGTTGAGGTTGGCTACGACCACAAGTTGTTCGACGTCGTTGGCGCATCTGTTTCCGCCTACTACAAAAAGCGATCGAATGAACCAATCGAATCAAGCTATCCGGTCTTCACAACAATGAGTGAGGCCGGAATAACGAAAGCATACTTTGTCGATACCTACACACGGTATGGCAATTCGGGATCGACTGAATCGAAGGGCATTGAGCTTTCGCTGCGCACAGTACAGATCAAGCCGCTGAACATGCAAATGCAGATCACCGGCTCGTACACTTTTTCGAAGCGGAAGAAAAATGCCTATGAATTTGCGGAAGCCGCCGATACGAGCATAGGTCGGTACGCGACGTATCGAGTGGTGCAGGGTCCGGTTGATACGCTCATCGGCTTTCTCTATCCCCGCGCGGGCGGTTGGGATGAGCGGCTGATTCTGAATTACTATCTGAAGTACACGCTTCCACCACTTGGGTTGTGGATGACTTTGCGCGCAGAGTACACCTTGCTGGAGAACTATCAAGAACTCGACCTCAAACCACTCGACTATGCAAAACTTACACCTACCGGTCAAATGCAGCGCGACTTTGATGCCGCCGTCAGTCGTAAGCCAGTAAAGTGGCTCTTCAATCTCAACATTAGCAAGTCACTGTTCGCCGGAGCGGAGGTTTCGTTCTACGTGAACAACTTCCTCGACGAGCCTGCGATCTGGAGGCATTATTCGAGCCTCACACAGACGAGTGAGACAATTCGCAATCCTGATCTCTTCTATGGGATCGAGTTCAGCATGTCAATCGATCATTTACTCAAGTGAGATGATACGATGAAGAAGTTCATAGTAGCAGTCTTCCTCAGTCTAATACTCGTGGCGGGCTGCGCCGAGAATCCGCCATCGATGGTGGATGGTAACGGGACTCTCTATCTCATCGCAGTCTGGGATTCGACTGATGGCGCCGTTCCCAATGCACCTTTGCTTCCGATGTCGTTTGCCAAAGTCATCATCCTCTCCGAGTACGGATTGATGATTCGTGAAACCGACGGCAATGGAATACTTTTTCTCGACATGCTCCCCGCGACCACCTACACCCTCTCCGCTCGAAAACCAAATCCGAACCGACCGAACATGCAGATCGTGGGGAGCAAACTGGACGTGTTGGTCTCTGCAGGCGCCATTCGGCGCGACACAGTTTTCGGTCAGAGCTTTTCAAGCACCGGAATCGCGATCAATGAAGTCTATGCGTGTGGTCCGGTGAATAGCGTATTCTACTTCTACGATCAGTATATCGAGTTGTACAATGGAAGCGACAGTCTGCGCTATCTCGATGGGATGATGGTGATGCGCTTCTCCGGCAATGGCGCAGGGAAAGGCCCGGGCGGAGATGAAGGCGACGATGGCGACATTGATGGTGCAACGTACGAGTTCAAGTTTCCGGGAGTGCCGGGTGAACGCAACTATCCAATTGCGCCTCGTCAGTTTGTCGTGTTGGCCCAGGACGCTGTTAATCACTCAACGAGCTGCGCGGGGGCAATCGATCTCACACGCGCAAATTGGGAATTCTACAATCAGTTCTCCGGCAGCGACATCGACAACCCGAACGTTCCGAACCTCATCAACATGCGCTCCTCGCACACGACTGATTTCTTTTTGAGTGTCACGAACGATGTCGTGGTGGTATCAGCGGGTCGAGACTCAAACTATGTGGATGGGATCGATATCGTTGACGTTATCGATGGCGTGGAGTATCAAACCAGTTCCAATCTGCTCAAGACACTCGATCGTCGCGTGGATCGCGGCTTCGCCCTCAGTCCTGGCTCGTATAGCGGCAAGTCGATGCAGCGCCGCGAGCCGGGCAGCGACACCAACGACGGAATAATCGATTTCGAAATTCTCAATGTACCAACACCCGGAAGGCAATGATGGAATACGCAGTTGAATGCAAAAATCTTACTCACTACTACGGCACGAGGCTCGTGTTTGAGAACATGAACTTCAATGTTCGTCGCGGCAGCATCTTCGGCTTACTGGGAAAGAATGGAACAGGGAAGACAACCACGATCAACATCCTGAACGGATTTCTTTCCCCGACAGGCGGGCAGTGTCTTGTCTTCGGCGAAGACTCGCGCAATCTTTCGCCTGCGACCAAAGCGCGCATGGGCTTCCTCATCGAAGGGCACATTCAGTATTCGTTCATGAACATCCGGCAGATCGAGAAGTTCTACTCCTGCTTTTTCCCCAAGTGGAACAAGGAACCCTACTACGAGCT
Source organism: Ignavibacteriota bacterium (assembly GCA_016218065.1). GTDB lineage: Bacteria > Bacteroidota > Ignavibacteria > UBA10030 > UBA6906 > CAADGV01. The sequence goes on from JACRFA010000294.1 coordinate 4,041, forward strand.
GATGGCGAAGCTTGAAGTGACGGAGAACCAGAAGCTCTCGACCATGTCGTGCGGCCAGCGGTCGCAGGTTGCACTCGGGTTGATTCTCGCGCAGGACCCGGACTTGATGGTGCTGGACGATTACTCGATGGGACTCGATGCAGGCTACCGCCGTTTGTTTCTGGATTATCTCACTGAGTATGCCCACGGCGAAGGGAAGACGATCTTTATTACATCGCACATCATTCAGGATCTCGAGGCGTTCATGGACGACTGCGTCATCATCGACTATCGGAGCGTACTCGTGACGATGTCGTTGAAGCAATTCAGAGCGGAGTTCAAGCGCTACTCGTTCGACGTGACCAATCCAGCATTGAAGCTCGTCAAGGACGGAGTTGTCAAGAATTTCGAGTTGATTCGAACCCACGCGTCGATCTACTCATTCAATCCATTGCCGGAAGTAGAGCACTACCTGAACGCACATGGCGTCGAGTTCAGCGGCCTGCATGAAGTGCCGATGTCTCTCGAAGACGCATTCATCGGAATAACCGGAAAGTACTAGGAGATCGCATGTACAAATCAGTTGTCTATAAGGAATGGTTGAAAATTCGCTGGGCGTATGCGGCAATGATTCTCATCAGCGTTCTTGCTCTCGGCAACACGATTCTCAATCTCAAATCAGTCGTGAGATTCCACTCGCCGGTTGCTGTATGGTCGGCGGTGATTCTGCAAAGCTATTTGTTCTACGACATCTTCAGGTTCGTTCCGTTGCTCGTTGCCCTTGTGATAGCAGCGTCGCAGTTCGTTCCAGAGGTTCACTCGAGTCGATTGAAGTTGAGTTTGCATCTCCCGGTACGTGAGAACACGATCGTGATGCAGATGCTTTCCGTCGGTCTGATTGGCGTGGCGCTGATCTATGCCTTCATCGGTCTCGCTCTCTCGATCATCACCGCGGTGAACTTTCCGACAGAAGTACTCACCAGCATGCTCTTGACGATTGCACCGTGGTTTCTCGCCGGTGTTGTGGGATACCTCGCGCTGGCAACGGCAATCGTCGAGCCTCGTTGGATACGCAGGGTCATTCTGGTTATCGTGGGGTATGGATTTGTCGATACACTTCTTGTCCTCGGCACGTTCAAGATGTACGAACGGGTGTTGCCACAACTGACGATGCTGGGAAGCTTCTTCACACTGGGGATTTTGCTTTCCGCGTATCGATTCCGAAGAGGTGTCCGATGAACCTCATCAAGATTGGTCGAGCGCTACTTCTTCTCGTCATCGCAGCAGTTGCTGCAATCGTCGTTCCGTACTATTACTGGCTTGCATTCGATGTCCGCATCCCGATCACGGGTGCGCGCTACAGTCCTGTTACCGATAAGCTCATATTGACGCGAGCGACGGAGAAGGAAACGAAGTACGTTGATGTCGATGGCAAGTCATACACACGCGATGAGTTCGAGCGACTCACCCCTTTGCTGAATTACAGACAGCTTGCAATGGCGGGCACAATGCCCGAAACCTTGCGTGGTGTTCCCATTGACGTCAAGGAAGTTGCCCTCAATAACCTTCTTGTGCGCGGGGTTCCCGAGTATCTCGACGTCCCGCAGATTCCTCTCTTTCCGATGCTCGAATCGCAATCGGGGAGGGCAAAGCTTGAAATGCCGGACGAATTCTTCCGCATCGGTCAACGAATGGAGTTCCTCGATGCGAAGACCAACAGGGTGAATGAGGAGCGGTCGGTGCTCTTTACACAGGCGCTTCAAGAAACGGGATTCGCGTTTCCGGCAAAACATATCGACGGCAACCCGACGACACGCAAGGCGTTCGACGAAGGATATTTTGTCGTCGATGCAGCCGATCATCTGTTTCACATCAAGCAGGTGAAGGGGAGACCGTATTGTGCATCGATAAAAACTCCGGACGATCTGAGAATTCGCTACATGATCATTCAGGAGTTTGCCCTGCGCGAGTTCTACGGCATCATCATCGCTGAGGACGGGCGCGTCTACCTGATCTCGTACTCGGGTTACAAGTTGATTGCTCTTCCGATTCCCGCCTACGATCCATCGACCACCACGTTGATGGTGCAGGGCGATTTTTTCTTCCGAACAATCAGCCTGACATCGCCGGGAAATCTCAACGTGACTGTGACGGACAGAAACTACAACGTCGTCGACTCCTATAAGGAGTCATGGCCGACGAAGTTCGAACGACCACCCGGCATTATTGCGTCGTATCTGTTTCCGTTCACTGTGAGTCTGTCCGATTGGAGCAGCTCGTTCCTTAACCTGTATGTTCGCTGTTCGCATTGGGCCGGACTTGTGGGAATTGCTCTTTCGCTTGTCATCATTCTCACGATCTGGTTTGTGCGCAAGAAGAAGATCGCGACTCGCTGGTTTGATCTGTTGGTTGTTGCAGGCACAGGAGTTTTTGGTTTGATCGCCGTTCTGCTGATCGGCGGCGTTGACGATTCTGTTTGAATCAATTTGTGTGATGTGATATGAAAAAACCGATGATACTCACGCTGCTGCTCGCCGTGTCAGTTGTTGCATCCGCACAGACGCTTCGCTTGCAATCGATGGGAGGAATGACGCTCGGGATTCGAGATACACAGCTGTCAATCAACCTCTATGACTTTGGCAGAAATCCGGCGTGGCTGCTGCGCGATGAAATCCAGAGCTGGTTGGAGATTACTCCGCGCTTGGATGACTCGTGGGGCAGCTACAGGAAGAAGTTCGACCCGCAAACATTTGAAAATTACCGGCTCGGGTTCGAAGGAGTGCAGGCGCTTGGGGAGAAAGGAACATTCCGGGGCTACGCATCCTACGTTTACGAGCGGCGTCGCGATGTGTATCGTGCGTTGAAACGCGTTCCCTACGGAGGCGACGCCTTCTTTCTGACCGATACAACAACGGGGAACATCAGATATAATGGGCCGCTCGTTCAGTTCATGTACGCCTATGATCTGTTTGACGACCTCCTTATTGGTGTATCGGGAACCTACCAAATTCTTGATGGCTTGAAAGATCGTTACAGCCGCATCAAAACAATTTGCAGAAACCTCGAGGGTACAGTTGGCCTCGCGTATCAGGTAACTCCCGCGTTGAGTGTCGGCGCAACGTTTACACCTGCAAGCGGTCAGGAAGGGATTGAGGCAAAAAGCGACGAGGTGTACAGTGTGGAGGTGTTCAACTTCCGCGGTGAAACGTACGCGTTCCGTCAGATGGGAAGTTCCGTCGATCACAAAATCAAAGTCAACGGCGAGTCAACATCGCTGCAGGCTGTGTGGCAAGCCGATTCTTCGCTGGTAATCGGGATGCGCGGCGAGTACGGCGTTGACCGAACACATGTGCTTGTCACTCGCAGCGCATCGATGGAACGGGAGGAAGGAACGGCGAGTCTTGAACACTATGCTGTCGATCTGCAAGTTCAATATGTCCCAGACAATGATTTCAGCCTCGGCGTGCTGGCGCAATACAGCAAGAACCGGGAGTGGTCGAAGTACACGACTCTTGATCTGCTGTTGTGGGACTGGAAGACTCGGGAATTTGCTCTTGGCATCGGGGCATCGTACTCGCTTGTTCCGAGTCGTTGGCTTCTCGGCGCTGAGTATCAATACTCCGGCGGCAAAGTCGATTCATCCAAATACATCGACAACAAATTTCGTTCGGAGACTTTTGCTGTACACACGTTCCGATCAGGCGTTGAATACCAGCTCTTCGAAAACGCGGCGGCACGCGTGGGGTATGCCGGTCGGATCAGTTCGTTTGATGTTGTGAGTGGAGGGAAGGATGTTGTGTTTCATGGAATCACCGGAGGCGGCACGGTGTGGATCAATAAAGATATCCAGCTCGATCTGCTGATCGAACACGGAAAGGCGTCGCCGCGAAACTCGGGCGTTTCGCGCACGGTGTTGAATGCAGGCGCTGCATTACGATTGTGGTCACGTTAAAAACGGGAAGTTGGTTTTCCCCATTTCATCATCTAAGGAGAGATCAAATGAAAACTCTTCGTGTACTCTTTGTTACAATGTTACTGGGATTCTTCATCAGCGTTGCGAGCGGACAGACGTGGAGAAAGGCACTTGACCCGACCTATCCGTCAATGTCGTTCAACAAAGTATTCTTTCTGAATAGCACGACGGGCTGGGTGGTTGGATCAACCGGATTGGTCATGAAGACCACGAATGCCGGAACGACATGGACCAGCTCGACGACGGATGCTTCGACTACAAATTACAGCGTTTACTTCCTCGACGCCAACACGGGATTTGTCAGCGGTGGGAATCGAACCTACTACAAAACAACGAACGGCGGCACGACTTGGACTCCGACAGTTGTATCGTCGATCCCCGATGCAGCAGGCATCATTCGCGCAATCTACTTCGCCGACACACAGCGCGGCTGGATTCTTTCGACGCTTGCCAGCACGAACGGACGCATTCTTCACACGACCGACGGCGGCGCAACATGGACGCTTGATCTGACGGTCGCAACCAACAACATGATCGACATGAGCTTTTCGAAAGCAAATGTTGGCGTTGCAACAGGCAAAAGCGCCGCCACGCTCTACTACACATCCAATGGCACGACATGGAATCTTGCTCCAACGCCGTCGCTCGGCGGGTTTACCTACTCGCGCTCTGATGTGCGCGGCGTGTACATGGTTGATTCTGCGACAGCATACGCAGTCGGCTGGGGAACGGCGGCGGCGGGCTTGCAGCCAAGCATTCATTTCAAAACGACTGACGCGGGTGCAACATGGACGTATCTAACTCAAACAGAAGCCAATCGCACGTACGACAATCTTTACGGTGTCTGGTTCAAGGATAAGAACAACGGCATTGCAGTTGGCGGCGCTAATCGCGGAAGCGTCGTTGTGCGAACAACAGACGGCGGCGCGAATTGGATTCAGCTCAGCTTCCCGTGCGGCGCGACGTTGAATAGCGTGCATGGTTTTGGCAACACGGTGTGGATTGGAGGAGCCGACGGCGTGTTGTACCTCTCTTCTGACTTTGGAACCACGTGGCAATTACTGACGGCCATTCCTTCGGCAACTCTCTACGCGCTGCAATTCGTCGGCGCATCGACGGGCTATGCTTCCGGCTTCGACGGCATCTTCCTGAAGACGACGAACAAGGGCGTGTCTTGGAAATCATCATTCATCGTTGCGAATAAACTCACACCGAATGTCAACGGGATATACTTTGTGAACGAGAATGTCGGGTATGTCGCGCACAGCTATCGCATGGTGACGAAGACCACCGACGGCGGCGCTACATGGACAATGGTTCTCCCCGACACGATCACGTCAACGGTGTCATCGGCCGCAGTGTACTTTCTGGATGCGAACAACGGCTTCGTTGCCGGACAGCTCAGCTCATCGAACAGCGTCATCTACAAAACAACAAACGGCGGCAGCTCATGGACCTCAACTGCCGGCACCGTCGCAAAATCGCTTCGCGGCGTTGCGTTCGCGAACGCGAATATCGGCGCGGTCGTCGGTGACGGCTTGACTGCAGCCTATACCACCAATGGTGGTACGACCTGGACTGCCGCCTCGTTTGTTGGCGTGAGCGGAACGCCGAATCTCCGCAGCGTTGTGTTCCTTGATGCGACAACGGCGATCGCGGTCGGCAATACGGTTGTCGTCAAGAGCACGAACGGCGGCGCAACATGGAATAACATCGCGGCCGGCGCGGCGAGTCTGCTGTACAATGTGAGCAAACAGAATGCGACAACGGCATTCGCGGTTGGCAGCGGCGAAGTGTGGAAGACCACTAATGCCGGCGACTCGTGGACGAACATCATCGATGCAGGAATCGTCACCGGCACATTGTACTCCGTCTCAGTCAACCAAAACAACTACGTGTGGATTGGCGCCGCATCGAGCACAATGTTTACCAACGAGCCGGCGACAGCAGTCGATGATCGCACGCCCGTGCCCGATCGGTTCATCGTCGATCAGAATTATCCGAATCCATTCAATCCGAGTACCACCATCTCGTTTGCGTTGCCTCGCACGAGTGCTGTCTCGCTGAAGATTTACAATTTGATCGGACAGGAAGTGGCGTCGATTGTGAATGGCGAGACGCTCGCAGCCGGCAATCACCAATATTCATTCAAGGCGTTCGACCTTTCCAGCGGCATCTATTTCTATCGCATTGTGGCGGGAGAGTTTTCGCAAACGAAGAAGATGGTGCTGTTGCAATAGCGCATCCACATCCAATCAGAGAATGAGTGCCACAACCGCTTCCGGGTGAAGTGGTTGTGGCGAGATGCACGGAGACTTCCGATGCAATAGGGGATGGGCTGTGCATTCGCATAAATTTCCAACAGGAGAATCATGAAGAGGAATATGAGTAGAAGGATTGTTGTGCTTGGACTTTTCACAGTGGCTGTGACTGCATTATGTCTGTTGTCGGGAAGAGCCGAAGAGAAGTTCGCGGAAGGAAAAGTGTACCGGCATTCGTTGGAGAATGGTATGATGGTGCTGACAGTTGAGAGACATATCGCTCCGTTCATCTACCACCAACTCACATACAACGTTGGTTCGCGGAACGAGCGGCTCGGCATTACGGGCATCTCGCACGTGGTCGAGCACATGATGTTCAAGGGAACCCCGAAGTACAAAAAGGGAGAAACGTCGAAGAAGATCTCGGACAACGCCGGCATCTTCAACGCGTTCACGTCGAACGACATGACGAGCTACTTCGAATATCTTCCCACTAACAAAATCGAGTTGGCGCTTGACATCGAATCGGACAGAATGCAGAACTGCGTTTTCGATCCGAAAGAATTTGACTCGGAGATTCAGGTGATTCTCCAGGAGCGCCGCATGCGGACAGAAAGTAGTCCGCAAGGAGTGATCTCCGAAGAACTGAACGCCACCGCTTTTCTGAGTCACCCGAACCGCGACCCGATCATCGGATGGCCAAGCGACCTGAAGCACGTGACGCGCGACGAGGCGTTCACATACTACAAGACGTACTACACGCCCAACAATGCGTTCCTTGTGTTGGTCGGTGATTTTGAGACGGCGAAGATGCTCGAAACCGTCAAGAAGTATTACGGAAAAATATCGAAGGGGCCAGCCGTTCCGCCAATGTGGGCAGTCGAACAGTATCAGCGCGTGCGGCGTAGCTTCACGCTCTACCACAATGACTTCACTGCACCGATGTTCCGCATGGCATTTCACGCGCCGACGTACGCTGATTCAGACGCGGCAGCACTGCGACTCGCCGGCATGATTCTCGCGGAGAAGAGCCGCGACGCGAGACTCTTCAAGCGACTTGTTGAGAAAGAAAAGCTGGCGTCGTCCTGCGGCGGCGGCTTGCCCATCGGGAAAGACCCCGGACTGTTTTCCATCAGCGTTTCGATGACACCCGACAGCAACATGCAGCGAGCCGAAGATATTGTGTGGGAAGAGATCGAACGGATGCAGAAAGAGCTTGTGAGTGATCATGAACTGCAGAAGGTGAAGAATCGCTATACGTTCACGCAAGTCACGGAGTACACAAAGAACACCGACATTGGTACGCGAATCTCGCGGTACGAAACGTACTTTGGCTGGGACTTCTTCGCCGAGTTCGACAAACGGATTCACAACGTCGGCAAAGAGGATGTTCAGCGCGTCATGAAGAAGTACTTCTCGAAGTCGGGTGTGACCGTTGCATACGGACTGCCGAAAGATGGAACGAAGAAAGCCAAACGTGTAAAGCCGGCTGCTGAAGATGAAGAGAAGGAACCGCTCGCCGAGCCACACCTGGAGCCGGAATCATTCTACTACATGCCGCCGTTCGACGTGACGACGATGCTCTCGCTTGCCGGTGAGTCATCGGACATCGACTTTCCGCGGCCCAAACCCATCGCTCCGCTCGTCAAGCAAATGAAGCTTGACAATGGTATCACCCTTTACACTGTTGAAAACCATCTCGTACCTGCGCTCTTTGTTGGCGGGAAGATTGAAACCGGCAGCATGCCCGAAGCGCGGCAAGAAGGCAAGCCCGGACTCGCGACAGTTCTTGCCGATGTCATGAATCGCGGCGGCGAGGCGATGACCTCCGAGCAATTCACCGAACGTCTGGCGTTTGTGCCATTTTCGTTTTCCACGAGCGGCAGCTATCGCAGCTTCTCGTTCCAGGGTTACGCACTCACGAAAGATGCTGACGAGATGATGAAGACGGGATGGGACGTGGTGACGCATCCCGCGTTCCGCGACGGGGACATCACCACACTGAAAAATCGCCACATGGTTTCGGCGCGTGACCGCTTCAAGAAAACGGGAATCGCAGCGTTCTACTATATGTTCAATCGGCTCTTTGGCAATCACGTCTATTCGCAGGTCAACAGCACCGAGGAATCGATTAAGGCGATTACGAAAGATGACTTGAAGGAATTGCACCTGAAGTATTTCCATCCCGAGCGTGCGACGTTGGTAATGATGGGCGATATGACTCCCGACCAGATGAAGTCGCTGGCCAACAAGTACTTTGGACAATGGAAGAACCCAGCACCAGCCGCGGAACCGCAGAGAATTCCGCCTGCTCCTGAATTCACCGGCAAGGAAATCAAAGTCTTCACAGAGAACGACTACACCGAATGCACGATCAACGTCGGGTTTGCTCCATCCAATAATATTGACCCGCAGGATCGAGAAGCGGTGGCGGTGTTGAACAGCATTCTCGCTTCAAGCGCATTGACGTCCCGTATGGGTATCGAGCTGCGCGACAAGCAAGGGCTTGTCTACGGCATCAAGAGTGAATTGTGGGGGCCGAATGACAACATCGGCTACTGGAAATTCAATACGAAAACAAGTCCGAAGAACGCGGAAAAAGTTATCCGTGGCATCTTCTCCGAAATCCGAAAACTGATCAAGGACGGCGTTACGGATGAAGAATTGCGTCAGGCAAAGCAGCGTCAACTCGGATTGCTGCCGTTGCTCGTTGAAACACCTGACGATATTGCATCGCGCGTGTTTGAGCTTCTGAACGAGAAGTTGCCGTTTGATTACTTCGACAAGAAGGCGGATCGCATCGAGGCAATCACGAAGGTTGATCTCGTGCGGATCGCGAAGCGGTACTTCACCCTCGATCGTTTCGTGATTGTGGTCGATGGACCGCTCGATGAACACGCACTCGACCATCTGACGAACGAACTTTAAACTCTGATTCACAATAACGACAAAGTGGATTGACTATGGCTAGCAAATCACGATACCAAAACAGAATTCGAATAGGTTTTCAAATTTTCGTCCTCGGACTGATTGCGTATGTGGCAATACGCCCGCTCTTTGGCGGCGGTTATATCGCCGACTTCGAAGCATACTGCCCCTTCGGCGGTATCGCGTCGCTCGGCAGCAAGCTCAATCAGGGCACGATGTCGTGTACCATGGGCGAGATTCAAGTAATGCTCGGCATCGGACTTCTCGTCGGAGCCATTGTGGTCGGCAAGCTGTTTTGCAGTTATGTCTGTCCGATTGGTTCGATCTCGGAATGGCTCGGCAAGCTTGGCGAAAAGTGGAAACTCCGGTTCGATCTTCCGAACGTCATCGACCGCCCGATGCGTCTTCTGAAGTACGTGCTTCTCTTCTTGACACTCTACTTCACGATGACGTCAAGCGAGTTGTTCTGCAAAGAGTTCGATCCGTATTTTGCGAGCACGAATTTGTTCCAGAACACGGACATCGTTTTGTATTTCGCGATTCCCGCAACGCTGATTGCCATTCTTGGCGCGATCTTCCTGCGGCTGTTCTGGTGCAAATACCTTTGCCCGCTTGGGGCAATCAGCAATATCTTTCTCAACGTCGTGGGGGCGGGTGCGGTGATTGGAGCATTTGTCGTAGCGCGGCTCCTCGGCGCGGAAGTCGGCTACGAGTGGTTGCTTGCCGGACTCGTCCTCGTCGGCGTTGTTACCGAGTTGGGCTTCATGCGGAGTTTTGTGTTTCCTGCGGCGAAGATAACCCGCGTTGCAGCATCGTGTACCGATTGCGGAATTTGCGACGACAAGTGTCCGCAAGGAATCCAGATTTCAAAGTACGAAACCGTCACACATAGTGATTGCACGTTGTGTACCGACTGCGTCTACGCGTGCCCTCTGAAAAACACGCTGACTATTTCGAAACAGAAGACGAACATCAAGTATCTTGCTCCCGCTGCGACGATCGTGCTCGTGGCGTTGAGTCTTGGTGCAGCAAGCAACTTCGAGTTCACAACGATTGCGGAACGATGGGGCGGGTTTGATAGCGTCGGGACGGTGGAGACTTTCCAGATGAGCGGCTTGAAGAATGTGAAGTGCTTCAGCAGCGCAATGTCTGTCAAGTCGAAGTTACAATCGGTACACGGCATCTACGGCGTGGATGCCTACGCGAGTTCGCACACGATTCGCGTGTACTACAATCCGGCAGAAATTGCCGAGACGAAAGTGAAGGCTGCGTTGTTCAGTCCTGCCAAGCAGAAGGTACGGGAAGCGAAGAAGGATTTGCCCGACTCGCTCGCCATGCTCGAGATCGGCATCTATAAGCTGTTCGACCTGATCGACTTTAACAATCTCTTTTACGCGTTGCGGGGCGACGAGGGTGTGTTCGGTTTCGAAACGCATTTTGGCGAGCCGGTGATGGCGACCATCTTCTTTGATCCGAACAACACGAACGCAGGGAAGATTCGTTCCGAGATCGAGGCACGGGAGGTCGTTGCCAAGAAGCCAACAGGCGTAGAAACGATCTCGCTCAACTTCAGTTGTGAAGATGATGGCAAAGTCGTCGGCTTCATCAACGCGGCAGCGTATAGAAAGAGGATTTTCAAAACGTACGACAGAAAGTTCAACGGCTACGAGGAACACGATCTCAGCAAACTCAACGTGCTCGTGTTCCCGATGCCCGAAGCGGATGTCACGCCGCTCCGGCGATTCTTCGGATCGCTCTCAAGCCATCTCTCTGCTGACGACGGAGTCGTACGTCTTTCGACACGGTACTTCGATGAGCCGTCGGGTCTGGTGTACTTTGATCCGACGAAGACTTCAGTTGAGAAGATACGACTGGCGTTGACGAAGCCGAAGCTCACAGTGTTCAAGACCGATACCGAAACCCAGGACATCGCCAACCCATTCCACATCAAACCGGATGGCGTTGTCAAGAAGGGTATTGATGTTGCACAGGGAGAAGAAGAGTAATTCAAGAGGTAGAGGAAAGAGTATCGCGTTAAACGGTACCGACAACTCCCGATGCGCAGCCAGTTCATCGGGAGTTGTCGCGTTGCTGACCCGCCGCCTCACTGCATAGTCTTCACCGTCACGATATCCCCTTTCGTCGAGCCGACAATAGTCAGTAACTCGTTCTGTTCCTTCTCGGGGACATTGAACTTTGCCAACGACTCTTTGAAATTCACAACCAGCGCGTCCCATTCTTTTTCGGTGATGTTGAGATGCTTGTGCGATTCTTTCATCGAGCGACCGGTGTATTTGCAGGGTCCCCCGGTCGCCATGCATACCATTTCCGTGACGCGATACTTCAGCCCTGCCGCGGGCACGCGATCGCGCGCTTCTTTGATCGCGGGGTTTGCGTTGAGGATGTCGTTCGCCACTACGCGGTCGATGAAGTCATCCACCACAGCAGCGATAGCATAGACGCCGCCAAGCCGATCATAGAGCGATTTTCCTTGCTTCTTCGCCTGGGCAAATGCATCGACCGGCGCGAGCATGCCAATGCACACTGCGGCGAATATCGCAACGCGCATCATGCGAGATAGGAATTGCATAAGTGTTTACTCCTTTTGTTATGGTTGGTTGATAGTGGATTTTGCCATCCGGGAATGAAAGCCGCACCATTCACTATACGAATTAGCGGAGCCTTTGGACTTTGGATTCAGAAGAGTTTCGGATTTCGGTTAGTATGTGTGGCGAAGGTAGTTCGCACCGTACTTTTCTTTCGAGGTAGATTCAGATGTCGTGCGAAAGAAATTTGTAACTTTACCCCTTGACTTTACCCATCTCACAACGTATATTGTAAACGCTTACATATCGAATTCCATCGGATTCGATTTTTTTCCAGCAATAATGTAAGCGTTTACATTACTTAACCTCTGCTTGGCCCAGTTTCCACTCACCGCCGAGCGACTTGCCTTCTTGACGAGATTTGCGATGACAACTATCAAAGATGTTGCACGCGCTGCCGGAGTCTCAATAGCAACTGTGTCGCGTGTGTTCAACAACGTTGGTCCTGTCGACGAAGAGACGCGACGTCACGTTCGACAAGTCGCGAGTCAGATGAAGTACGTACCCAACGCGCTCGGCAGAAGTCTCAGCATACGGCGTACCGACGCGATCGGACTTTTGCTTCCCGATCTGTTCGGAGAATTTTTTTCGGAAGTGCTTCGCGGAAGTGATCAGACCGCGCAGCAGTCGCACTACCACCTTGTCGTCTCCAGCTCGCATAATAACAAAGAAGAAATTGAAGCAGCGCTCGCGATGATGCGTGGGCGTGTGGACGGGCTTATCATCATGTCGCCGCATCTTGATGCTGAGTCGCTGAATGAGAATCTCCCGCAATCGCAGCCGGTCGTCTTGTTGAACTGTTATGTACAGAGTGATGGTTTTGATGCGTTGAACGTCGATAACTTCGGCGGGGCGTATGCCATGACGAAGCATTTGCTGTCGCACGGGCACGAACGCATCGCGATCATCAAAGGAACTGAGCGCAACTTCGACGCCGCGGAACGCTTGCGCGGATATCGGCTCGCCATGCAAGAAGCGGGACGTACGATCAGTCCGGACTTCGAGATTGGCGGCAACTTCTCCGAGTCGGGCGGGTACGATGCTGCGCAGAAACTGATTGCCATCGCGCCGCGACCGACGGCGATCTTTGCGTGTAACGACTCGATGGCGATCGGCGCGATGAGTGCGTTGCGCGATGCAGGCGTGCAGATTCCCGAGGAGGTTGCGCTCGCGGGTTTCGATGATGTTCCCATCGCGCCGTACCTGACTCCCGCTCTCACATCGGTTCACGTCGGCATTCATAATCTCGGCGTCAAGGCAATCGAAACCGTGCTTCACGCGGTTCGCAACAAGAATGGACACCACAAACAACAGATTACGCTGGAGACAACATTGAGCTTGCGAGAATCTTGCGGTTGTGAACAACAACATATCACAAACACATATCCTGATAGAGGAGGTGATGTTCAGACAGCAACCTATTGACAGTTCTCGTTGTGCTGCACCGCGCGACCTTCGAGCTAGCTCTATGAACACAATGTGTGAGGAAAGAGGTATGAGCCGCGAAAAACAGTAAGTCTTCCGCATGAACACCAGCACTTTGCATGTTAGCAGTCGGTTGAGGCAACGCCGGGGCTAACCAAGGAGACACGATTTGTTTTCACTATCAATAACTAACCAACTCCACTCAAAAAACAAGGAGACCACTATGAACAAACGAGGTACCACTTCCAGAGTGATGTTTTTCATGGGTGCTCTAGCAATGGGTTTGCTTCTTCTTTCGTGGGATAGCAGTGCGGGGAATGAAACGAAAAGAGAAGCAGCTCTGCGCGATGAGGCATTGATGAAGAGTCTTCCACCAGGCGCGCTGGAAGAAATCCAGCGCATCATGAAAAACACATATCGAACAATCTACCAGGGAGATTCGCCTGACGTTGTGTACACGCACAGTCCGAACAAGAGCATTCCAGACAACAATCCAGACGGAGTTCTCGACACAATCTCGATTCCCGCGACGAATATCGGCTTCATAGCCGTTAGGCTTGACACCGTACTTCACACGTATGTCGGCGACCTCCGCATGACACTCAGGGCGCCGAACGGAGATACGGTTGTGTTGATGAATCGACCCGGACCTGGAAGCTTTGGCAGCGCCGGCGATAACTTCATCGCAACAGTATTGACGGATACCGCCGTCCGCCCAATTGACTCCATTGTTACAGCGGGGGCGCCCTACACTGGTTTCTACCGTCCCGACTCGGCGCTCGCGCGAGTCCGTGTAAATATGGCTGCCGGTAATTGGATTTTGAAAGTCACAGATAACGAAGCGGCCGATTCCGGAAAAGTTGTGCAGTGGTCGATCATTATTGAACCGGCTGCTCCACCGCCGCCCGCATGGAATGATCCGGGCGTGATGACCGCGATGAATGCGTCTGGCACGATCACGGTGAACGGATCGATGGATGAAGCTGATTGGTCTCTGGCCGCGCCGTATCTGGTTTTTGGACCCGGCGCAAAGACAACTGCAGCGACAAAATCAGTCACCGCAGGCGTTGAGGTTCGACCATCATACACAGACACAAGCTGGGCTACTGTTAAGATGTTGCGAAAAGGCTTGCGACTCTATCTCGGCATTCAATCCTTGGACAAGTCGGTGGGAAGTTTCGGAGATAGCTGGGAGGGCGATGGTCTGTTCATGAAGATCAAGAACTCGGCGGGTACCGATGGAGAGTTCAAATTATATTACAACGCTCCGACCCGCATCGGCGCGTCAGCTGACAGCGCAGTGTACGAACCCGGTGGACCATTCCGCTCAGGATTTGGAAGAGGCATTGGATTAGTGAATGCAGGCACAGTTCCGTATGACACAACGCAGGTAGATGCCGGCTATACACTTGAGCTGGAGATTCGTTTGGACTCTCTCGGCTTTGCTGCCGGTGTTGACACTTTGCAGGCGATGCTGAATATTTTCGACCCGGATGGATATCATCGTGGAACGCAGCCTTGGGTTGGTCCGCCCACTCGTACTTTCCATAAATCATGGTGGGGCAGTGAGTGGGGTCCTGCGATGCGCAAAATCTATCTTCAGCCTGCGCGTGCATACGACGACCCGGCAGTGCTGACGGCGAAGGCAGCTCTGAACAACATCGTGGTCGATGGCAGGATGGACGAGGCAGATTGGGCCTCGGCAACGCCATACCTGAAGTTCGGACCGAATCCTTCGACGACAAGTGCGGAACGAAGCGTCACAGGTGGCGTGCTTGTACGCGGTACCTACTGGGATGCAAGCTACGCGACAATGAAATTCCTCCGTCGGGGTCAGCGACTCTATGTCGGCATTCAATCGCCCGACAAATCCGTAGGAAGCTTTGGCGACAGCTGGGAGGGCGATGGCTTGTTCATGAAAATCGCGAATGCTGCAGGTAACCAGGGAGAGTTCAAGCTCTATTACAATGCATCGTCGCGCACCGGTGCGTTGGCGGACAGCGCCGTGTACGAACCGGGAGGTTCTTTCCGCTCAGGTTTCGGATTTGGTGTGGGATTGGTGAACGCCGGAACAGTTCCGTACGATACAACCCAGACGGACAACGGCTACACACTTGAATTGGAAATCCGTTTGGACTCGCTCGGCTTTGCATCTACTGTTGACACACTGAATGCGCTCTTTAACATTTTCGATCCCGATGGCTATCACCGCGGTTCAGTGCCGTGGGTCGGACCGGAAACGCGCGTGTTCCACAAAACATGGTGGGGAAGCGAATGGGGACCGGGCGCTCGCAAAATCTATCTCGAACCACAACGCGCCTACGACGACCCCGCAGTGATGACTGCGAAAGCCACACTCGGCGCCATCAATGTTGACGGTAAGATGGATGAAGCAGAGTGGGCGCTTGCCAAGCCCTACCTCAAGTTCGGACCAACTCCCGCCGTCACCGCCGATGAACGCTCAGTAACAGGCGGCGCGTTAGTGCGCGGTACATACGACGATCCGAGCTTTGCAACAATCAAGTTGTTGCGAAAAGGCCCACGACTGTATGTCGGTATTCAATCAGCCGACAAATCTGTGGGACGATTCGGCGACAGCTGGGAAGGCGATGGATTGTTCATGAAGATCCAGAACTCCGCCGGAACTGAAGGCGAGTTTAAGTTGTACTACAATGCATCCGATCGTACGGGCGCATCAAAAGACAGTGCAGTGTATGAGCCGGGTGGACCGTTCCGCGCTACGTTTGGCAATGGCGTTGGTCTGGTCGCTTCCGGTACCATACCGTACGACACGACTCAAGTGGATAGCGGGTACACGCTTGAGTTGGAGATCCGTTTGGATTCCCTTGGCTTCGCGGCAAACATCGATACGCTACGAGTGATGATGAACATCTTCGACGCCGACGGATATCATCGCGGCACGCAGCCGTGGGTTGGTCCTCCATCACGTGCATTCCACAAGACGTGGTGGGGAACAGAATGGGGTCCGACGAACCGGAAGATTTATCTGGAGCCGCAACGTCCGTATGACGACCCGGCACGTCTCGTCGCGAATCTGGCTTCCGCGACCATCAACATCGACGGAAAGATGGATGAGGCAGCGTGGGCATTAGCGAAACCGTACTTGAAGTTCGGACCGAATCCTGCGGTGAGCGCAGATGAACGATCTGTAACCAACGGAGCGCTTGTGCGTGGCGTGTATTGGGATCCGACTTTTGCCACGGTGAAGTTCTTGCGCAACGGATTGAAGCTCTACATTGGCATCGATTCGCGCGACAAGTCCGTTGGCCGCTTTGGCGACAGTTGGGAAGGCGACGGCTTGTTCATGAAGATCAAGAATGCCGCCGGCGCGGATAACGGTGAGTTCAAGTTGTACTACAATGCCTCAGATCGGACTGGTGCATCGAAAGACAGCGCCGTGTATGAGATAGGCGGACCGTTCCGCCCCGGCTTCGGCAGAGGCATCGGGCTTGTGCGACCCGGTACGATTCCCTACGACACAACGCAGGTTGATAGCGGCTACACACTCGAGTTGCAAATCAATCTCGATTCGTTGGGATATGCGGTGAATGTCGATTCGGTACAACTCATGATGAACATCTTTGATCCGGATGGTTATCATCGCGGATCAGTGCCGTGGGTTGGGCCGCCGACTCGCTCCTTCCACAAAACATGGTGGGGAAGTGAGTGGGGTCCCGCGATGCGATGGTTGCGTCTCGGTCGTACGGTTGATGTCGCTACGACGGAAGGGATACCGACAGAGTTTGGATTGTCGCAGAACTACCCGAATCCATTTAACCCGACAACGACAATCAAATTCGACGTGCCTGAACAAGCGCATGTTACGCTGGTGATATATGATGTCATCGGACGTGAAGTGACTACGCTCGTCAATAGCGATTTTGCTCCTGGCTATCAGCGTGCAACGTTCTCAGCAAGCAATCTTGCGAGCGGCGTGTACTTCTATCGTATGACGTCACTTGGCGCAAGCGGCAAGTCGTTCGTTCAGACCAAAAAGCTCTTATTGATGAAGTAGGTGTTTTGATGACGAGTCGGCGTCGCGCCAGCGACCCGACTCGTCTGCGTTATGTCTTACCGGTTGTCTGATGATCTACAGCGCTAAACGTAATTCACATCAATCCACAAAAACAAAAGGAGGTCACGTCATGAAAAGGGCACTGTTCATGATGATTGCATGCGCGCTGCTTGCGCTCGACGCGTTTGGACAAATGATTCCGCGTCAGGATGCGACATGGGCTCGCAGAGCGCCATCGGCAATTACGCTCGATGGAGTGATGAATGAAACGGCATGGGCGCAGGCGGAGTCGATCAATGTGGTGTATGGCCTGATCGGGGGCTTACCGGGCAGCGGATGGAAAGACGAATCGCCGACGCCTCGAACGCCGGGCGATCCCACTCGTGCAACACTCAAGTTCTTGATCTTTAACGACAGTCTCTATGTCGGAATTCGCGTGCGCGATAGCTCGGTTGGCGGCGGACCGTTCAATGCGTTCGATGGTTTCTTGATGAACATGCGCTATCGGCAGGCAACAGGATTCCAGTATTCGGGTGGGGAAGGCAGAACGTGGAATACCCACCAATCGTATGAAGCGTTCTATGCTTGGATCAAAGAATCGTGGGGCGATCCGGATGCGGATCTGCCCGGGCGGATGCCGCATTTTGCAGGCTTCCATTCCAATCCTACGCCGGGCGGGCCTCGTCCGGATACATCGAAACTCGTCTGGGATGCTGCGACTACCGTTCAAGGCGCCCAAAACGTTGACGCCACGATCGATCAAGGTTACACGTCAGAGTTCAAGTTCAACCTCCGACATAAATCGTACGACGTATCGCAGGCGGCAGGAGAAGTAATCATGTTCTCCATCTCGATCTACGACGCTGACTGGCGTTGGCCGATTAACCTCGGAAGAACCTACGGAAATCGAACGTGGGTGCAATGTCCGTGGGGAAGCGATGCGAACATCAATCACTTGCGCATTCATACCAATCCAAGTGTCACAACCACGTCGGGTCCGGTGCCGCCGATTGCCCCCGACCTTGTTATCCCCGGAGCAGGTGCGTATCCCGCGCCCAACATGGACGGGGGACTCCTCGAAGCTGTTTGGGGGAATCCGGGCATCGGGACGCTGACGCTGAAATATGGCGACGCCGCAACTCGTAACGCCTATCCGACCACCGCGCGTTACCGAAGCGGACATTTCCAACCTGAAGTGAACGGCGGCCGGGCTACAGTCCAGGATGTGAATACGGCTGTTGTCAAGTACTTCTACAAAGACGATGCATTGTATCTCGGCTTCGATGTGCAAGATCAGGTCGTGCAGTCAGTTGCTTCGAATGCGCGCTGGGACGGATTCACCGTTACTGTGTGCCAGAGAAATGCCGTCGAGGATGGGGGTATACTGCTCCGCAGGGAGCTTTCATTTAGAGTTGGCGGCGCGGGCACAAGTATGTTGACTGTGCGTGAAAACGATCTGGCGGCACAATCCGGTAGATGGGACTCGGCAGCAACGAGAGTTCTGGTGACCATGGCGCGCAAGAGTGGAACAACCATTGATACGATCGGCGCGACGCCAGATGTCGGTTATACCGCAGAAATGCGCATCAGGCTCGACTCGCTTGGATATCCGGGAGGTCGCGGGGATGGGATCGTGTTTTTCTCGGTCAAGCATTTCGACGGCGACTCATTCACTCCTGTTACGCAGAGCTATGGCACGCAAACATGGTTCATGCGTCAGGAAGCACACCGGGATGGCGCAGCATGGGCGTGGATGAATCCGAATATCGTTCTTGCTGTCGATGAACAAGGGAATCAACTCCCCGACGCGTTCACGCTCGTGGGGAATTATCCTAATCCATTTAACCCATCGACCACGATCAGATTCATGCTGCCGCAACGCAGCGAAGTGAAGCTCGAAGTGTTCAACGTGCTTGGTCAGCGTGTCGCGCTGAACAATCTTGGCGAACGTCAGGCTGGCGAGCAGAATGTCGCATTCGATGCAGGCAATCTGGCGACAGGTCTCTACAACTATCGGTTGACGATGGCGACGACAAACGCTACCGTGGCCGGCAAGATGTTGTTGGTAAAATGATCTCGAGGCAATTCTGTTTCGGGGTTGATTGAGTAACGTGGGGCGAGGTGATGCTCGCCCCACAGTTGTTAGTCTTCAGCACCCGTGAGCACGATTCTCGCAAATTGGAAATACTGCCATGAACATGATGCTACATAAACGCATAGCGCTTCTTGCCGGCCTGGCGCTGGTTTCAGCGCTGGCATTCGGCGGAACAACAGGGAAGATTTCCGGTCGCGTGCTTGATAAGAGCCAGGAGCCGCTTCCCAGCACAAACGTCATTGTCGTCGGAACCGCACTTGGCGCGGTCACCGACCTTGATGGCTATTACTCGATTCTGAACGTACCACCGGGGAGGCATGAGGTTCAATTCCGTTTAGTTGGGTACAGGCCCGTGTCCGTCAAACAGGTTCAGGTGAATGTGAACAACACGACGAAACTGGATGCATCGCTTGAAGAAGACGCGATCACAACGGACGCCGTGGTTGTCGTCGCCAAGCGGCCTGTTGTGGAGGTCGGGCTTACGAGCACGGTCGCGACAGTGACCGATCAGGACATCAAGGCATTACCGGTGCAAGAGCTGCAAGATATCGTCAATCTGCAAGCAGGCGTTGTAGATGGACACTTCCGCGGCGGCAGAGCAGGCGAAGTCCAATTTCAAGTGAACGGCGTTTCGGTGAACAATGCGTATGACAACAAGTCGAGCATCAGAATCGATCGCTCGCTCATTCAGGAGGTGCAGGTCATTACCGGAACCTTCGATGCAGAGTACGGGCAGGCGATGAGTGGTGTTGTGAACACCGTTCTGAAATCCGGCGGCGAAGTTTTTCAACTGAACGCAGAAGCCATTGCAGGAGATTTCGTCTATGCAAGCGGAGGCAAGCGAGGTCTGACGTACAAAGCGCATCCCGGATCGTTGCAGAACTACCAACTCAGTCTCAGCGGTCCCACAGGTATTCCTCAGACGTATTTTCTCGTGAATGCTCGACGCAATGTGTTTGATGACTATCTGTATGGCGAGCGACGATTTGTCCCGACTGACACGGCGGATTTCGAACGGAGAATTGTCTATCCGACAGGAGATAAGAAGCAGGTCGCGCTCGGTTACAGTCGCGAATGGTCGGGACTTGCGCGAGTCACCAACCGTTCGATCAATGGAATGGAAATTAGTTACCAGGCCCTATTCAACTTCATTCAAGGGCGCGGACAGAGCTTTGCATGGCGCTTGAATCCCGATGGCATGAAGACTCAGAAGACCACGTCGCTTGTACACGGATTCGATTTCACGCATTCGATTTCTTCAACGACATTCTACACCATCAACCTCAGGCAGAACTACTTCGACTACCGCGATTGGGTGTACGACGATTTCTACGACAGACGATACGACATTGCCGGCGTCGCAAAATCGATGGCTGCCGATTACGAATACGGCGCGATCATACAGGGCGTCGACTTCGGACGCTTCCGCCAAAAGACCAATGCAGGAGTTGTGAAAGTGGGTGTGACAAGTCAAGTCACACGCGAACACCAATTGAAGTTCGGCGGAGAATTTACCATCTCCAACATCCAGTTCGGAACTGCCGGAACACTTACGTACCGCAATGTTGCTGGACGCGACACGCTTGTCCGATACGTTGATTTTCCCCCCGACTTTCCCGGCATCCAGGAGTATCGCCCCATCGGGGTTTCCGCGTACGCGCACGACCTGATCGAGTGGAACGACCTCACGATACGCGCGGGTGTGCGGTTCGAGTACTTTAACCCACGGTCATCGTTGCCCGGCGATTTACAAAATCCCGCGAATGCCATTGATCTTGATGGCGACCTTGTGCCGGATTCGACTTTGGCAAGGCGGGCGACGAAGAAACTTACCGTTGCGCCGCGCATCGGTGTATCGTATCCCATCACCGCCACGTCGTCCGTCTTCTTTTCGTATGGACACTTCTACCAGCTTCCGCCACTGGGGCAAATCTTCGGCAATGCCGATTACGCGCGTCTTGCGCGCATTCAAGCCGGTACGGACGAGTATGGCGTGCTCGGCAATCCGGATGTGAAGCCGGAGAAGACAGTGCATTACGAATTTGGGTACAAGAATGCCGTCACAGATTATCTTGGCGTGACGGTGAACCTTTTCTACAAAGACATTCGCGATCTCCTCGGCGTCGAATTCGTTTCGACGTACACCAACGCTCGATATGCGCGGCTGACGAATGTGGATTTCGGGAACGTTATCGGTTTCACAATTTCGCTCGACCAACGACGCGTCGGTCTGCTCAGCTCAACGCTGGATTATACCTGGCAGATGGCGCAGGGCAACTCCAGCGATCCGTATGAGACGGCAAATCTTGCGGAGGCAAAAAAGGATGCGCGCCCACGCCAGGTGCCGTTAGGCTGGGACCAACGCCACACGCTCAATATGACTGTGCAACTTTCTGAACCCGACAATTTTTCGGTAAGTTCGATTCTTCGCTTTGGGAGCGGCTTGCCCTACACACCGGCAATCGGTTCAGGGTTTGGATCTCAAATTGAAACGAATTCCGGTCGGAGACCGAGCGGCGTATTGGTGGATTTTCGCGCCGAAAAATATTTCTCAATTGCCGGAATGAACGCGAGCCTGTTTGCTCGAGTCTTCAATGTGTTTGATGCAACCTACTTCAATGGCGCCGTGTTTGCGACAACCGGAAGTCCGGACTACTCATTACAACCTGCAACTGATCGGAATTCGCTTGCCGACCCGACCCGGTACTATCAGCCACGCCGCATCGAGATTGGCATTTCGATGAACACCTCGCTATGACGATGGAGAACATTCCCATGATGAAAGCAGATATGAAACCTTTACTCACCTTCCTCCTTGGGGCGTTTGCGTTTGTTGTGATCACGTCCGAGGTGTTTGCACAATTGCAACCTGTCATCCCTCCCGAGAAGCGAGGCGATTCACAATATGAACGTCTTGGCCTTCACGACGCGAACAACATTCGTACTCGGTTTTGGAGCTACGGCATGGTTGGAGATTATCCGACCGATCCGATTGGAGTGGACCTCAGCTCGTTTCACTCCTGTGAAGTGCCGAAAGGTTCCGGCATTAACTACAGCGATGGCATTACGCCATTTGTTCTGACACAAATTTTCCAACGCAATGGCGACACCGCGTGGATCATGGAAACAGGCTACCGCGAGCGGCAAGGAACTAGTCCGAACTTCAACCGCAAAATGCGTTTCGAGCCGAGGCCCGGATTTTTTCAACCCGATCCGGTTATCAACAGAGGATTGGCGCCTGCGCTCAGCAACGACCCGCGCACGTGGCCCACAACATGGCCCGACAAGGATCCGAGTTGGGATGGAACGTGGAACGGGTACTTCGGTAAACGCCCCGCTGCTGATCAGGAAAGCTTCACCGTGATGGACGATAATTATTACGACGCGTGGCGGTACAGTCCCGACAACCGCGACACCACGCGCTATGGTCTTGGTTTGCGCGTAGAAGTGCGAGGCTTCCAATGGGCAAATCCACAAGCCGGCAATACGATTTTCTGGCACTACGATATTACCAATGAAAGCACGACGGATTATCCCGTCAACGGCCAGCCAGAGAATATCATTTTCGGGATCTACATGGATTCCGGCGTGGGCGGTTCGGCGATTGGGTGCGACCCGGTGCCGGAGTCGGATGATGACAACGCTTTTTTTGATACAACCTTTGGCATGAATCTCGTTTACACGTGGGACAATTATGGCCATGGTCGGGGGCTTAACAGAAATTGTGCGACGACCGGCTACCTCGGGTACGCATATCTTGAAACTCCCGGTAAGCCCGCCGATGGGATTGACAACGATGAAGATGGCATAACGGATGAAAGGCGAGACGGCGGACCGGGACAGTTGATTGTCGGTCAGGCGGCAATTGAAGCCTATGTTCGTGGGCATTACAACATGCAGCAATTCGATACGACGTTCGGACGCATCCAAACGCGCCCCGCCTTCCGCGCCGGGAAATGGTGGACCGGAGATGAGGACATGGATTGGACGGAGGAGTTCAGCGACTTGGGCGCCGACGGCGTGCCGAACACGAACGACCCCGGCGAAGGAGATGGCCAGCCAACAAGCGGGGAAACAAATTTCGACAAGACCGACGTACACGAGTCGGATCAAATCGGACTGACGGGATTCAAATTCAATCGCATCAATGATCCGCAAGGAGGCGGACAAACGGATAACATCGTATTCTTTACGGACGACAAGAAATGGCCGCAGAGATTGTACCAGAAATTCACCGATCCGTCACCATCTGCTCGGTTCGATCCTCCCCTTGTCGCAAATTACAATATCGGCTTCCTGTTCGCTTCAGGTCCCTTCACACTCAAAGCTGGAAAGACCGAGCGGTTCAGTCTAGCGCTTGCGTATGGCGGCAACCTTGACGAGTTGCGGAATACGGTGCGGGTCGTTCAGGCGATCTACAATTCCAACTACCAGTTCGCCGTTCCGCCGCCGGCCCCGACACTCACCGCGGAGGCTGGCGATGGTTATGTGCAATTGTATTGGAATGACGAAGCGGAACGCTCAACGGACCCCGTAACATTTGAGAATGATTTCGAGGGGTATCGCATCTACCGCTCCACCGACCCTGATTTTCGCGATGTGAGAATCATACTCACGGGACGCGGGACGAATACGATTGGCAACGGGAAGCCCATCGCTCAGTTCGATCTGAAGAACAATCGTACCGGCTTCAGCGAGACCACCGTCGAGGGCGTTGCATACTATCTCGGCGGCGAAACCGGTCTCACGCATTCCTGGCGCGACACTACCGTGACGAACGGACAGCAATACTACTACGCCGTTACCTCATACGACTATGGCTCGGCCATCTCGCTGCCCCAGGGTGGTGTGTTCAAATATTATCCTTCAGAGAATGCCATCAACGTTTCGCGCACGCTGCGCGGCGGCACGATCTTGCCGAAGAATGTTGTGAGCGTCAGGCCAAATCCCAAAGTACTTGGCTACGCTCCGGCGCAGGCGTCGCAAGTAACGCACATCGCCGGCAGCGGTCAGGGCGCCATCCAGCTCAAGGTGATCAACTCGGCTCTTGTGCCCGACAATCATCTGTTTGCAGTTTCATTCAATACTGTGCCCGACAGCGTTCATCCGATTTCATACAATCTCAAAGACAGCACGACGAACGAGGTTCTCTTTACCTCGGGCTCAGATTGGAATGCGAGCGGCATCGGACCGGTGGGCAAGGGAATTCTTCCGCTCATCTCAACGCCAGTCTCGATTGAGGTAGATTCTGCGCGAAGCGGGTTTGCGCCAGGAGCGACGACCAATGCGCAATTAAGCGTGAGCTACTCTCGTGGCGCCTCGATGCCAATCAATCACAAGCGGGAGGGCTTTCCGTACGATCTGCGAATTACGTTTTCCGATCGTTACATCGATACGGTGATCACGACATTTGGACGATCACTGCCTGTGAAGTTCCGTGTCACCGCCCAAACTCCTTCCGGACCGAAGCGGCTGAATTGTTTTTTTGTGGACGCGAACGGCGACTCCACACTGAGTTACGCCGGTTCAGCCGAAGAAATCACGGCGCTTACCGGCCCGGACAGTCTGCTGTATATCGATCGCTATACGTGGAGTATTAAGCTCAGAGTTAACGCCGATTCAATCCGGACTCCGTCTGCAGGGGATGTGTACGACCTGCACTTGAAGTATCCATTTGGCGAGAGCGATCGTTTTGTTTTTGCGTCGAAGGGTGAAACGATTTCTGGAGACGCTGCAAAAAAAATGTTCAGTGGTGCGCCGTACGTTGTTCCGAATCCGTATGTGGGAGCGGCAAGCTTTGAACCCGAGCCGTATGGCGTGCAAGGTCGCGGCGATCGGCGAATCGAATTCCGCGGCCTGCCGCAGAGTTGCACCATTCGAATCTACACTGTGCGTGGAGAGCTTGTGCAAACGCTGCGCCACGATGCGACAACCGAGGGATACGTTCCGTGGGATCTGCGCACGAAAGATAATCTCGATGTTGCACCGGGTCTTTATGTCTTCCATGTCGATGCGGGGCAGTACGGTTCCCACATCGGCAAGTTTGCAATCATCAAGTGAGGCGACTATGATCAGGAAACTTCTCTTCTGCCTAACAATTATTTTCGCCGGTGTGGATTTTCCCTTTGCGCAGTCCAAAGTTGGAACAAGTGTCGGCGCGTTTCTTACGATTGAGCCGAGCGCGCGCATCGCGGGACGGGGAAATGCAGGCGTGACGTTGTACGACGAGCTTGAAGCCACGTACTACAATCCGGCTGCAATCGGTTATCTCAGCGGTCATGGCGCGCAATTTACCCACAGTCCATGGCTTGCGGATATTACGTATGACTATGCTGTGGTCGGTGCGAATCTCGGAGTGTTTGGCAATGTCTATGCAAATGTCACATCGCTGAACTCCGGTGAGATCGATGTGCGGACGGTCGAGAAGCCCCACGGCACGGGCGAACGGTACACCGTCTCGAATGTTGCCTTCGGTCTCGGCTACGGACGACAAGTCTCGGAACGTTTCTCCGTTGGAGTCCAGGTCAATTACATCACCGAAACCATCTGGCACAGCTCGATGAGCGCATTCTCGCTGAGCGTGGGAACCATCTACCGAATTTCCGAGGACGGCATACGCATCGGCGCGAGCATCTCCAACTTCGGAACCCGCGCAAAGTACGATGGGCGCGATTTGCGCATCCTGTACGATAGCGATCCGGCGAGGTACGGTGACAACTCAAATTTGCCCGGGGAGTTGTACACCGATGACTTCCCGCTGCCGATCGTGTTTCGCGTGGGGATCGGAATGCCGGTGAAAGTTGGAGAGGACAACATCATCTCATTTGCTGTCGATGCGTTTCATCCAAGCGATAACACCGAAAGCGTGAGTCTGGGCGCAGAGTGGATGTTTCAAAACACGCTTGCCTTGCGTGCAGGATATCAGGAGATGTTCATGCCGGATTCGGAGCTTGGGTTGACGCTCGGCGCCGGCGTGCAGTACCAAATGGATGACTACCGGCTGAGTTTCGACTACGGCTGGGCTGAGCACGGACGATTGGAGAAGACTCACCGGTTGACACTCGGGGTATCGTTCTGATTCTTTGGGAACCACCCTGTGGGTCATAGCAGGTGTTGAAAAAGGCTCTCATGTCATTCCGATGGAGCGAAGCGACTGAGGAATCTCTCTCTTTTTGGATCAGATTCTCCCGAGGGGATGCCTTCGGCACTCACCCCGCCAAAGAGCGTCGGGGTTCGGAATGACATTGACCCAGTTTTTCAACAGCCTGATAGTTGGATTTGAATAGTTTGCTTTGCTGGTGCTAGCCCAGCGCGGGTTGTAGAGAAAGGAAATTGATTGAAAACGTTCAAAACAAAATACGGGCACTTTTCGAAAGACGGCAACGAGTACATCCTTACAACGCCACGAACACCAAGACCATGGATCAATGTTATCAGCAACGGCGATTATGGCTTGACCATTTCGCAAACCGGAAGCGGCTATAGCTGGCGCACGCATGCGCAGCTCAACCGCATCACGCGCTGGGATCAGGACCTGATCAAGGACGAACAGGGGAAGTACATCTACATCCACGACGAAAAAGGAAACATCTGGTCGGCGGGATGGAAACCGGTTTGCATTGAGCCTGAGTCGTATCGGTGTTGTCACGGAATCGGGTACTCGATCATTGAAGCGAACTACTTCGGCGTCGAGACAAATCTCCTTGTGTTCATCCCGAACGACGAGCCGGTCGAGATCTGGCAACTCACACTCCGCAATCGGACAAAGAAGCCGAAGACGCTGAGCCTGTTTTCTTTTTTTGAGTGGGGATTGGGTCAGGCGCCGGATTGGCATCGCGAATTTCACAAGTCGTTCATCAAAACGGAATACGACTCCAAAGCTCAGGCGCTCTTCGCGTCGAAACGTCTGTGGGAAGTTCCGACCGAGCGCGGTCACTGGAATACCAACTGGCCTTACGTTGGATTCCATTCTGCGAATCTGAAACCCGCATCGTTTGACGCCGACAAGGAATCGTTCCTCGGTATGTACAACACTCAGGCGAAGCCCGCAGCAGTAGCAGAGAAGAAGCTCAAGAAACGAACAGGCAATTGGCTTGATGCGATTGGAAGTCTGCATCATGTTCTTCAACTCAGGCCCGGCGAAGAGAAGACTCTCATCTACACGCTCGGATGCGCCGATTCAAAAACGCAGGCGATCGACATGATTGCACGCTATCGCTCTGCCAACGAAGTGGACGCGGCGCTCGAAGAGGTGCGACAGAGATGGGAGAAGCTGCTGGGCACCGTTGATGTCGCGACCCCCGACGATGCGATGAATCTGATGGAGAACACCTGGCTGAAGTATCAGGCAATCTCTGGCCGCATGTGGGGAAGAACGGCGTACTATCAAACGGGGGGAGCGTTTGGCTTTCGCGATCAACTGCAGGATAGCCAGCTCTGGCTCACGATCGATCCGCAGCGAACCAAGCAGCAGCTGCGACTTCATGCGCGGCATCAGTTCAACGATGGCTCCGTATATCATTGGTGGCATCCGATTTCGGAGGTCGGGCTGCGCAATCAAATCTCCGACAACTTACTCTGGCTTCCGTACGTGATGAGTTCGTATCTACAAGAGACATGCGACTTCTCGGTTCTTCGCGACGAAGAAGCGTTTGTGGACGGGACGACGACGGCGTCGATGTACGATCACTGCTGCAGGGCGATCGACAAAGCGCTCGAGCGCTTCAGCGAGCGCGGACTTCCACTCATTGGCGGCGGCGACTGGAACGATGGTCTCAGCGCCGTCGGACTTGACATGAAGGGTGAATCTATTTGGCTCGGCCATTTCATCCATCGCATTCTCTGTGACTTCGTTGTTATTGCCGAACGAACTGCCGACTCCGAACGCGCGGCCCAATATGCTCAGGCGGCGAATACGCTTAAGGAACGATTGAACACGCTCGCCTGGGACGGCGAGTATTATTACGGCGCGACAAAAGATTCGGGCGAGAAGATTGGCAGCAGCCAGAATACTGAAGGCGCCGTTTGGCTGAATCCGCAAACGTGGGCGATCATCGCAGGCGTAGCGGAGGGTCAGCGGGCAGAGCAGGTCATGGATGTTGTCGAGCAGAAACTGGAAACGAAGATCGGGCCGCTGCTTCTCGCGCCCGCGTACGAAACGCCCGACAAGTGCGTCGGCTACCTTACACGGTACGCGCCCGGTATGCGTGAAAACGGAGGCGTGTACACGCACGGCGCAACATGGGCAGTGATCGCGGCGGCAATGCTGGGCCGGGGCGAAAGCGCGTATCGCCTCTACTCCAAACTGAATCCGATCAATCGCGGCAAACTTCCCGATGAATATGTTGCCGAGCCGTATGTGACGTCGGGAAACATCGAAGGACCTGGCTCTGCGTTCTTCGGGCGCGGCGGCTGGACGTGGTACTCAGGCTCGGCGGCATGGTTGTACAAAGTGGGGCTCGAATGGATTCTCGGCGTGCGCGCAACATACGGTGGCTTGCTCGTCGATCCATGCATTCCTGCCGACTGGAAGGGTTACTCAGTGAAGAGAAGTTTTCGCGGCGCAGAGTATAGAATTGAAGTGAAAAATCCCGACCATGTTCAATATGGTGTCAAGGAATTGTGGGTCGATGGCGAGCGACGCTGTGAGACCAGCGGCCCGCGAAACAAAATCATCCCC
>JACRFA010000302.1 GCA_016218065.1 Ignavibacteriota bacterium
GGAGATTTCCGAAAACCTCGGGGAAACATGTTGACATTATTTTTATTGTCATTCTGAACGGAGTCCCAACTTCTTTCCATGTTGGGACGGAGTGAAGAATCCAGAACGGGTTACTGGATTCTTCGCCTCTGGGAAGCGAGGCTCAGAAAGACAGTTCCTAGGCAGTCTCGATGGGGAATCTCCACTCGATGTCCGCTTGCTTTTCCTCCCCAAACAGCCTACCTTGTGTCAGTGATTGTTGGAATTATGAACGGGTTTGGCATAAAACAGGATCGAATTCTCGCTGTGTGAGAAGTTTCGATCTTTTTTTTGCCCGACAATTGTTTAACCAATTTTGAGTTGACGTATGGAACGACCAATTAAGACCCTCGATGACGTGACGATACGCTTCGCAGGAGATTCCGGAGACGGCATGCAGCTGACCGGCACTCAGTTTACGAACACGGCCGCCGTGCTCGGCAACGACCTGAGCACGCTCCCCGATTACCCTGCGGAAATTCGCGCCCCCGCAGGCACCACCTACGGCGTCAGCGGTTTTCAAGTTCGCTTCGGCAGCCGCGATATTCTTACGCCGGGCGATTCGTGTGACGTTCTCGTTGCGATGAATCCTGCGGCGTTGGTTACCAACGTGAAGATTCTGCGCGAAGGCGGAACCATCATCGTCAACGAAGATTCGTTCACCGACAAGAACTTCAAGCTGGCAAACATTACCAGCAATCCGCTCGATGATGACTCGCTCAACCGCTTCCAGGTGTACCGCATCCCGATCAGCAAAATGACTGCAAGTGCGATCGCCGACATGAACCTCTCCCCCAAGTTCGTCGAGAAGTCGAAGAACTTTTTTGCGCTCGGGCTGATGTACTGGATGTACAACCGTCCGCTGGATGTGTCGGTGAAGTTCATCGAAGAGAAGTTCGGCGAGAAGGATGCGAAAGTCGCCGAGGCAAATTTGCGCGTGTTGAAGGCGGGATACAACTACGGCGACACAGTTGAGATCTTTACAACTCGCTATGAAGTGAAGCCCGCGAAGCTTCCGCCGGGCAAGTATCGCAACATCATGGGCAACGTCGCGACGGCGCTCGGACTTGTTGCGGCGGCAAAGAAAGCCGGACTGGAGCTTTTCCTCGGCAGCTACCCGATCACGCCCGCCAGCGACATCCTTCACGAGCTTTCGAAGCTCAAGAACTTTGATGTGAAAACATTTCAGGCCGAAGATGAAATCGCGGCAATCTGTTCGGCGATTGGGGCGTCATACGCGGGCGCGCTCGGGGTTACAACAACCAGCGGTCCGGGCATGGCGCTCAAGACCGAAGCGATTGGACTGGCGATTATCCTTGAGCTGCCGCTCGTCATCGTCAACGTGCAGCGCGGCGGACCGAGTACCGGATTGCCGACGAAAACCGAGCAGGCCGATTTGTTGCAGGCTGTCGTCGGGAGAAACGGCGAAGCTCCTCTTTGCGTACTCGCAGCATCGAGTCCTGCCGATTGCTTCGACGCCGCATACGAAGCAGCGCGCCTCGCCATCAAATACATGACTCCTGTGATCTGCCTGACCGACGGCTACCTGGGAAATGGCGCCGAGCCATGGAAGGTGCCGAACGTTAATGACCTCGCAGAAATCCCTGTGACCTTTGCGAAGGATCCTGAAACATTCCAGCCGTATGCGCGCGACGAAAAAACGCTTGCGCGTCCTTGGGCAATTCCCGGAACACCGGGACTGACGCATCGCATCGGCGGATTGGAAAAGCAGCACATCACCGGCAATATCTGTTACGAGCCGGACAACCACGATTTCATGATCAAGTTGCGCGCAGAGAAGATCGAGCGCATCGTGGACGACATCCCACTTCAGACAATTGAAGGAGCGCCTGAAGGCGACCTGCTGGTGGTGAGTTGGGGTGGAACGTATGGAACGATCAAAGTTGCCGTAAGCGAGGCCCGTGAAAAAGGGTTGTCGGTCTCTCATGCGCATGTTCGTTATCTCAATCCGTTCCCGAAAAACCTCGGAGAGATTCTGTACAAATTCAAAGCCGTGCTGATTCCCGAAATCAACAACGGACAGTTGATCAAGTTAATTCGCGCAAAGTATCTCGTTCCCGCCATCGGGTTCAATGTTATTAAGGGATTGCCGCTGCGCTCAGAAGAAGTGGAAGAGAAGATTTACGAAATACTGGGAGCCAACCATGTCTGACACACTCACACAAGTACAACCGGTCAAGTTGACCATCAAAGATTTCCAATCCGATCAGGATGTGCGCTGGTGTCCGGGATGCGGCGACTACTCGATTCTCGCGCAAATGCAGCGCGTGTTCCCCGAGTTCGGTCGGCCCAAAGAGAAGATCGTTGCCATCTCCGGCATCGGCTGCTCAAGCCGTCTGCCGTACTACGTTGACGTCTATGGCATCCACGGCATTCACGGCCGCGCTCCGGCAATTGCATCGGGCGTGAAGATCGCGAATCCCGAACTCGACGTTTGGGTTGCGACCGGCGACGGCGACGGATTGAGTATCGGCGGCAATCACATGATTCACATGCTGCGCCGCAATCTGAATATCAAAGTCATTCTGTTCAACAATCAGATCTATGGCTTGACGAAGGGACAATTCTCCCCCACGTCTGAGCTTGGGCAGGTCACCAAATCCACACCGTACGGCGTGATCGACTATCCGTTCGTGCCCGTCTCATTAGCAATGGGAGCAAGTGCAACGTTTGTCGCCCGCGCGATGGACCGCGATCCGAAACACTTACAGGAAATGGTCCGGCGCGCCGAAAAGCATCACGGGTCGGCGTTTGTCGAGATCTATCAGAACTGCAGCGTGTTCAACGACGGCGCGTTCTTCCAGTACACCGAGAAAGAAACTCGCGACGACAACGTAGTATATCTTGAACACGGCAAGCCGCTCGTGTTTGCGAAGCAGACCAAAGGCATTCGTCTCAATGGATTCACGCCCGAAGCTGTCAGCATCGCCGACGGAAAATATTCCGTCAACGATTTGCTTGTACACAACGAGAACGATTCGACGCTCGCGTTTATTCTCGCCAACATGATTCACGATCCCAACTTGCCCCGGCCCATGGGCGTGTTCGTTTCGCTCGACAGGCCAAGCTACGAAGATCAGCTCGATCAACAGATCGCCAAGATGAAATCCAAAAAGGGCGTCGGCGACTTGCAGAAACTGCTGGACGGCGAAGAGACGTGGGAGATACAGTAGGATTGAGGATATGGGATTTCTGACGTCTGACTTCCGACGTCTGGAAAAAGGCCCTTGCGTTGAGCGAGGGCTTTTTTTTGTGTGTGGAGCCAGAATCAACCCTTCGTGAAACTTCGTGACCTTCGTGGACAAAAAAATACGGGCATCACCATCGGCAGGGCTTCAACTCGCCTTTGAGGGTGATCAAGAGAGTCCTCCTACTCACCCCCGTTTACTTTCCATGTAGCATCAGCAACACATCGTTACTTTCATTCCGATTTCGTTACGTAGATTCACCGAAACTGCGCTTGTCTTTGCGCAGTGGGCGGCGTATCTTTTGATCGGATCACTGTTCTTTCCAAAGAAACCGCGTCAACTCACGAACTCTCATCGCTCCTCAATTCCCGCATTCGTTGTCAAAGAAGTGTGCGACGCGTTTCACTCGCGTCTCAATTACATTCTCAAACGAATATGTGTCGTACACGCCATATCGATTCAACGTCATCACTGCTCGCACGCAAGTCTAGTGTGCTTCTCATTGCATCTCTCTTGCTCTTCATCGCGGGAGCTACACTGAACGCCCAGACAGACACGATGACCACGACGTGGATCCTTGATCGCATCGATTCTCTCGGCGGGCGTGCGACATCGGCGTTGCCGGATTGGCCATCACTTGTTGAAACGCCTCACGGAAGAAGCGCGTCATTCGACGGCGTGAACGATGCGTTTCTGCTTCAGTGCAATCCGCTCGGCTCGGCGAATAGTTTTACGATTGAAGTCTTCTTTCGTCCGGATACAGCGGGCGGCAATGAGCAGCGCTTCATCCATATCCGCAATAGCGCGAACGACAACCGCCGCGTCTTGCTCGAGACTCGCCTGCTTCCCGATCGCCGGTGGGTGTTCGACACGTTCATTCGTTCCGACATCTCGAGTCTCACGCTGATTGATTCGACGCGGAGGTTTTCGGGCGCGACGTGGCATCATGTGGCGCTCACGTTCGCGAACGACACGATGCGACAGTACGTTGACGGCGCAGAATTGCTTGCGGGCCGCGTCCTCTATCAACCGATAGACATCAACGGGAGAATCTCGATCGGGGCACGACAAGACCCGCGCTCCTGGTTTCGTGGTCTCATTCGAATGATCAGGATCTCAAGGCGTGCGCTCGCACCAGCCGAATTCTACATTCCCACAACTTCCGTTGACGAGGAACGTCAGAGCAAACCGCAAGGCTTCAAGCTCCATCAGAATTTTCCGAATCCGTTCAATCCAACGACGAACATTTTTTACACCCTCACCCCTTTTTCCCTTCTCCCGCAGGGAGAGTGGGTGGGCGAACCGCCTCGTAGTGGGGTGAGGGTCACGCTCAAGATTTACGACTTGCTCGGTCGCGAAGTCGCGACGCTTCTGGATCGCGCCGAAGAACCAGGCGAGCACTCGTTGGTATTCAATGCAGCAAATCTTTCGACGGGGGCATACTGCTACAGATTGCAAATGGGTCAGTATGCTGAGACAAAAAAGATGATGCTGGTACGCTGACATGAAACTCTGCGGTGGATGTATCCTTCACACGAACTTCTATCATCGCCATCGACGCCTATCATAACATACATACGCTGCTTGATGGAACGTACACGCTGAGAATCATCGAGAACTTCTTCGAGCTGGCACTCGCTACAGGACCTTACCTCGTTCTTAGCATCGCGCTGAATGTTCTTCTCACGCGATACGTTGCGCTTCATCAGGTACGATTGCCAGTGCGGGGCGAGTATGCATCAATCGCTGTGGCGGCTCTTCTCGGACTCCTCTCTCCCCTTCCGACATACGCGGCAATTCCGATCGCGCTTTCAGTCGCGTCCGCGGGCGTGCCTCTCAGCGCAATACTCGCATTTGTCGTGTCGTCGCCGCTCATGAATCCGGGAGTCTTCCTTCTGACTGCATCTCAACTCGGATTGGAGATGGCGCTTGTTCGATCCGCCGCTGCATTCATCATTGGTGTACTGGCAGGAATTTGCACGATGACAATTCCGCTTGCACTGCAACCGCCTGCAAAGCCGTCTCCCCGCCAGATTCCTGCTCAACCCCTGAAGCAGCGTTCAATCGGACAGGAATTCTACCGCAGCGCGCGTTATGCCGGCAAATATTTTTCTCTGGCGATTCTGCTCAGCGCCGCAGTGAAGGCGTTGGTTCCGGCGCAGACTGTTTCGAATCTGCTCGGAGGCGGCGGGGCAACCGGAACGCTTGTCGCCATCGGAATGGGCGTTCCGTTCTACACATGCGGCGGCGCGGCAATCCCCTTCATGCAAACGCTGATGGGCCTCGGCATGAGCAAAGGAGCAACACTCGCGTTTTTTACAGCCGGTCCGGCGACGAAAGTTGAGACATTGTATGCGTTCAAATCCCAACTCGGCGCACGCATCCTCGTTCTCTATCTCTCACTGACGCTCGGATTCTCTTTTGTTGCAGGCTGGCTGTATTCATTCTTTTAGTCAATTCGATAGGTGAACAAGATGTCACATCTCAAAAAGATCACACTCAAACACGTACTGATCGTTCTTGTCGGTGGGATATTCCTCGCGTGGGATTTGTATCAAGCTAACAGCAGCGCATTCACGTATGCGTATCAACCCTCCTTCCCCGCTACATCAAAAGCAGGGACAATGCTGCAAACGACTGTCGCCATCGTGCGATCGGATGACAGCGCGTTACCGAACCCAACCCCTGTCACCGATGCGAACATCTCCTACGCAACAATCGAACAGATGGTTCGACGTTCCGTTGCGCTCGCCGGAGGATTTACAGGAGTTATCGCGAGCGGCGACACAGTGCTTATCAAGCCGAACATTGTGCAGCAAGACTCAAGCGGCAGCGGGGGTGTTACGGATGTTCGCGTAGTCAAGGCGCTTGTGAAGATGATTGACGAGATCGACCATGGCCACATTCATATCATTGTGGGTGACGGCTCGCCGCGACCATTCACAACGTTTGAGCGCATTGCGGGTCCCGGACGCCGGGCGTGGACGCAGTTGTATGACGTTCCCGGCTATCAGATCCTGAAGACGGAAATGCTCGCCGCCGGAATCGACTTCCGTATTTCCAATCTCAACGGCAACTCAGATACGAATCCGTGGCCGGAGCTGCAGTTCGTGCAAGTTCCGGGCGGAGGCGAAGCCCAGCCGCAAGGCGGAGCGTATTATGTTCACCAGGATGTCGTCAATGCCAATGTGTTCATTACAGTGCCCGTGATGAAGATTCACGAGCCGGGCATCACCGCTGCATTGAAGAATCAAATCGGCATCGCGTCGTCAAGCAGATACGGATTCTCTAAAACGGCCGGTGTTCCGCAAAACAGCTATCAAACACGCCTGCGGCATCTGGAGGAAGCCCCGTACAATTGGACCGACAAGGAAATTGTTGATCTCTGCTTGATCGGAAAAATCAAATTCGTTGTGGTTGATGCGATTGCGTGTCTCGAGACGCAAAAATCTCCCGTCCCGTCTGGCGTTCCCAGTAATCAGATCGTGAATCAAGTACGGATGAACACCGTGCTCGCGGGCAAAGATCCGGTCGCTGTTGATCACGTTTGCGCCCTGCTTATGGGACTTAACCCCGACGACGTCGAACATATTACGCTTGCCGAACGGCGAGGACTGGGCACAAACAATCCCAATCTCATTTCAATTGCGGGCGCGAGCATCGAGTCGGCGCGCAAGCGCTTTAAGAAAAACCAGACCGCAAGCGGCGTGTACGGTCAAGGGAACAGAGAGTGGACGCTGAACGGCCCGTTCCCCATCGGAGCGATCTCCGATCCCATCAATTATGAGTTCATCCAAAACGAAGCCTCAGTCGCGCCCATTCCGGGAAACGCGGGTTGGAGTCAGCGAAGGTATTTCATCAATGATCGGATCGCGCTCAAAGACTATTACAATCTTGGTTCTGATCAGGTCGTCAGCTATGCATTCACGTACTTCTTCGCCCCGACGGCTTGCACTGCCGAATTGTGGATCGGGTCGGACGAAGCGCTCAAAGTGTTTCTCAACGGAACACAGGTTTACAACTTCAACGCCATACGTACATTTGCCAACTCAGATTACTTTAGCGAGATTGTGCAGATCAACCTCACGCAAGGAGTGAACCGCTTGCTCGTGAAATCTTTGCAGCGAAGCGGGCGATACGACTTCAGCGTGAACATCTGCGACGTCGAGTCCAACGCGGTATATCGAGGCAACAGAATTTGGGGACTGAAGTTCAGCGCCGACGCAACGACCCTTTCTGTCGGAACCCGGCAGAGTTCTCCACCGCAAGCGTTCGAACTGCTGGAGTGCTATCCCAATCCATTCAACGGCGCGCTTCATATTCCGTTCCGGATTGCCGGAAACAGCAACGTTGATCTCGCCATCTACAATGTAGTCGGGCAGCGGATCCGAACATTAGTCAGGGAGAATCTTGACGCTCAGACACGTTCCGTCGTGTGGAATGGAACGAATGATCTCGGACGCGAGGTTGCCTCGGGATTGTACTTTGTTATCATGCGATCGGGAGAGAGGACGCAAGCGAGAAAAGTCGTGTACGTGCGATAGGATTTGGGATTCGGTCGATGACTCGACTCGTCGAGGATTTGGGATTTGGGATTTGGGATTTGGTGATCTTCCGACTTCCGACTTCCGACTTCCGACTTCCGACTTCTGCTCTTGACTATCCCTTCGATGTCGCTTACATTTTGCAAGTTGTTTTTACGGACTGTTCCTTTCCACAAGGTCTCGCTGCAAACAGATTCCGTCGGAGCGCGTCAGCGCCGGATAGACTTTCAAAAACGAAATAGACGACACAGTGTCGTGATTTGTACTCCTTTGGTATAAAAGACGACATGGTGTTGTAATCCAAAACTGTTATTTGCCATTTGCGCCACATTGAGGAACCAAGATGATGATTGAAACCATTGATGACATTTGCTCAAAATTGTCAGAGGGCATCTACTACAATGAAGAGCACGTTCGTGTCTGCATTGTCCTAAGACTTCTGAATGAGTTGGGTTGGGACATCTGGAATCCAACCGAGGTGAACACTGAGTATAAACCTGTCAGATATGAAGATGCAACCCGGGTTGATATCGCCCTCTTCTGTAATTCCTTTTCGCCAGCCGTGTTCATTGAAGTTAAGGCAGTAGGTCGAATCGAAGGAGAATTGGCTCGGATAGAACAGCAACTCCGGGACTATAACCGGAACAACACTGCTGAATTCAGTTTCATCACCGACGGTCAGAAGTGGCGTCTCTATTATTCCCAAACTGGTGGTGAATTTTCTCAGAAGTGTTTCAAGACTTTCGACTTGCTGGAAGAAGAAACGGAAGACATAGCAAGATTTCTTCAGTTATTTCTTTCAAAAGAAAAGCTAGTCAATGGAGAGGGAAGGCAAGAAGCAACAACCTATTTGCGACTGAGCCAAAGACAGAGAGCGTTGGAAGACTCTTTTCCTAAAGCCAAGCGCATTTCACAGGAACCACCATTTCCCCGGCTACCCGATGCCCTTATGAACTTGATGAGACAAGCGGGGTTTGACATTTCGGAGCCAGAAGCAACCTCGTTCATCACTGATGCAACCACGAGACCGACGCCTGTTGAGGAATCACCACGTACAAATATTGTGCAGCCGCTTTCCAACGGGGCAACTCGGAGAAGGCGACGGTCAGGGATAAAAATACCGCCCGACGGAACGAAGTGCAGATTCCGCTATGCTGGAGAAACCTATAATGGAACAATACGCGCCCAGAGATTTCACGTTGACAGTTACGGAGTTTTTGGTTCGTTGAGCCAAGCGTCCGTAAAGATTACTGATACAAGTCGAAACGGTTGGCGGGATTGGGAATTGCAGTTACCAAACTCAAACGATTGGATTCTTGCTCAGACTTGGCGAGATAAGCAAGAGTGAGTGAGAAACCTGTGGCGCAAACGGCAAATAACAAATGCAACCGCGTCATTCGATTCTTTTGGTAAGGCTCTCACTCATGCCGACGCTCGCTCAGTTTAGTAGAACTCACTCCATGCCGCCGTCACTTATAGAAAGCGTGGACGGCGGCACGGCGTGCTTGGCGCACACGTTAGCTGCCATGTGCCCGCGCGAGATTGAAAGAGACCCTCACAACTTATACATTTGAACATGAGATTCTACCTTGACACATCAGTATTTGGCGGCTTCTTCGACGAAGAGTTTGCGGCAGACACGCAACGGTTATTTGCGGAGATCGTCAATGGACGATTCTCCATCGTTGTTTCAGAAGTGACTATGCAGGAGTTGTTGGAGGCGCCGGAGGACGTTCAGAATCTCTTAGCGCGAGTCCCAGCGGCGAACCTCGATATTGTTACGCCATCAGCCGAGGCATTGACTTTGGCTGAACGGTATGTTCAAGAGGGAGCGCTTGCCGAGAAGTTCATTTCCGATGCCCAACACATCGCGGTGGCGACAATCGAAAGAGTTGATTCACTTGTGAGCTGGAATTTCAAGCACATGGTGAACTTCTTTCGCATCCGCCAGTACAATGCAATCAATTTGAAGAACGGCTATTCACTCATTGATATTCGAAGTCCGAGGGAGGTAGTGTATGAAGACTGAAACCATTCATGCAGTGGAAATGGTGCGGCAAATTCGAGACAAGCACGCGACTCTCTACTGGACAGACAAGGCTGCATATCTCAAACAAATGCAAGAAGCCGCCAACAAGATGAAGGCGTTACTTTCCAAGCAGCGGGCACACGGCAGCTAACAAACGGCACAAAGACGCTCACGCATCCCGATAAGGAACATCGCTATTCATAAAGCGAATTTGGTAAGGCTCCCCTCTTGCCCCACAACGCACTCAGTTGAGTTCGCTTCCTGCCATGCACATCTATGCCGGGCGAATTTAGGAAGTTCACTACAAACACAAAACGTTCTACGCACTTTCATCAAACAGCATTGTGCACGGCACGACTTTGTGCCTTGAACGTTAGCTGAAATGTCGACAGGAACAATGGAAAATACATTACCAAGACTAGAACTTGAACGAGTATTCCAGCAGGATGTTCTGCAAGTCACGAACAGACAACAACGCAACTCATAAAATAAGCGGACAGACAAAATATTTGACTTTGAACTTCTCAGAACCATAACGACACTGGCAAACGTACAAGAACAAATCAAAAAGTATATTACCAGCCAACCTGAACCAAAACGCAGCGACATGCAAGCGTTGCACCGCATCATTCTGCAAGTAATGCCAGCATGTAAGCTATGGTTCTTGGATGGTAAGAACAGTGACAACAAAACTGTTTCCAATCCGAATATAGGATATGGATTCCACACCATAAAATATGCTGATGCCTCGCCTGCCGGCAGGCAGGGAAAAACCAGGGAGTTTTATCAAATTGGGATGAGTGCAAACACAACCGGAATCTCTGTCTATATCCTTGGTATTAAAGACAAGAAATACTTAGCCCGGACTTATGGAAAAAAAATCGGCAAGGCGAGTGTGGGCGGATATTGCATCAAGTTCAAAACGCTGAAAGATATAAACATCGATATACTTGAAGCGGCAATACGATATGGGGTTGAGGAGGAGCATTGATAACCTTTCTACTTGTCCCTCCTTTTTCTATATTGGGATGGAAAAGGAAACTCAAATCAGTTGATGACTCAAACACTCGAAGCGGTTGCACGCATACTCCATCAACAGAACTCGTTCGTTCTCACCACGCACGTCAATCCCGACGGCGACGGGCTTGGCTCGGAAGTCGCCCTTGCTGAATGGCTCGCAAGCCGCGGCAAGCAGGTCACAATTCTGAATCACAGCGCAACTCCCGACTTCTATCTCTTTCTCGATCCCAAAAAACGCATCAGGAAGTTCAGCGAAGCGGCGGATGCTCAGTCGCTGGCCTCAAGTGAAGTCATCATCGTGCTTGACACGAACCATACCGATCGCCTCCGCTCGATGGAGTCACGCGTTCTCGCAAGCAGCGCAATCAAGATCTGCATCGATCATCACCTCGACCCACAGCCGTTCGCGCAGCACTACATCATCGACGATGAGGCAACATCAACGGGCGAAATTGTGTATCGGCTGTTGCTGCAACTTGACGCGCAGGGAATTTCGCCGCTCATCGCGCAGGCGCTCTACTGCGCGATCATGACGGACACGGGATCATTCAGATTTCCGCGGGTGGATGCCGAGACGCATCGCATTGTCGCGCATCTGATTGAATGCGGCGCCGATCCGGTGCAAATCTACCATCGGGTGTACGAGCAGTGGTCAGCGGGAAGAATTCAACTCCTCGGCGATGCGCTTGCCAGCTTGAAGACCGAGTACGGCGGCAGGCTCGCACACATTACCATCACGCAAGAAAATCTCAAGCAAACCGGAACGAACGAAGTAGATACGGATAACTTCACCATCTATCCGATGAATGTCGCGGGAGTTGTTGCGGGCATTTTCTTTCTTGAGTTGAATGATGGCGTGAAGATAAGCTTCCGGTCGAAAGGCGAGATTCCCATCAACGAGCTGGCAAAGATGTTCGGCGGCAACGGACACAAGAACGCCGCCGGCGCACGGCTGCGCAATTGCACACTCGCTGAGATCCGAAATCAGGTGTTGCAGACAGCGAAACAATTTGTCTCATAGGAAAGCGTTCATGATTACTCTTCGCTCGGCGGTTGTCTCCGCAGCAAAGACACAATCAGATGTCGTCTGCATTTTCGTCTTTGAAGATGAGAAAATATTCAAAGTGCAGACGCGAAAGCTGAGCGAGATTTTCCCGAGCCTCGGCGTTGCGCTGAAGTCCGACACGTTCACGGGAAAATTTCAGGAGACGCAGACTCTCTTCCCTTCCGAGATGAAAGCAAAGCTGATTCTTGTCGGATTGGGAAAGTCGGAGAGCGTGACACTCGAAAGACTCCGTCGTGTTGCCGCGACGGCAGCGAAGACTGCCAACAGTCTGAAAGCAAAATCTCTCGCGCTCTTCGAACCATCCCCCACCAATCTGCAAGCGGAAATCAAGGGGAGCGCGGAACAGATAGCAGCCGCGCTCGCTGAAGGCGCTGCGCTCGCTTCCTACAAGTATCGGAAGTATCTCACGACAGAGAAGACAACGAACGCGACACTGAGAGTCGTGACTCTCTGCACCGAAGACGCGACTCGAAAGAAGTCAGTGGCTAGCGGCGTCGCGTACGCTCAGGTAGTTACAGCGGCAACATGCTTCGCACGCGATCTCGCCAATGCACCGCCGAACGAAATCTATCCCGAGACGCTGGCGCGGCAGGCGCACTCTGTGGGACGCAAGAACCGGTTTTCGGTACGGGTGTTTGAT
The DNA here is from genome assembly GCA_016218065.1 of Ignavibacteriota bacterium. Lineage (GTDB taxonomy): Bacteria > Bacteroidota > Ignavibacteria > UBA10030 > UBA6906 > CAADGV01. The sequence goes on from JACRFA010000302.1 coordinate 12,527, forward strand.
GAAAAGAAGATCGCCCGATTGAAGATGGGCGGTGTGCTCGCGGTCGCGCAAGGCAGCGATCGTCCGCCGCGGTTCATCATCATGGAATACAAGCGCGGCAAGCAATCCTCGCCAACGATTGTTCTCGTTGGCAAAGGCGTTACGTTCGATGCGGGCGGAATCTCCATCAAGCCAGCGGCAGGCATGAGTGAAATGAAAATGGATATGTCCGGCGCGGCAGCCGTGATCGCCACGATGCAAGCTGTTGCTGCACTGAAACTTCCGGTGAACCTCATCGGGCTTGTGCCAGCGGTGGAGAATCTGCTCGGCGGGCGGGCGATGAAACCTGGCGACATCGTCACGCATCTCAACGGTAAGACGTCGGAAGTTGACAACACCGACGCAGAGGGAAGATTGATTCTTGCTGATGCGCTCGCGTACGCATCGCGATGGAAGCCGGATGTCGTGATCGACCTGGCGACGCTGACGGGGGCCGTCGTGGTTGGGCTTGGCCATCATGCAACGGGAATGATGGGGAATGCACAAGCCGTGATGGATCAGTTGCGCGAGTCGGGCGAGCGAACGTTCGAACGCGTGTGGCAGCTTCCGATGTTTGAAGAGTACGAGAAGCAGAACAAGAGCGACGTGGCTGATGTGAAGAATTCTGGCGGAAGATGGGCGGGCGCAATCACGGCCGCGCTCTTTCTCAAGCAGTTCATCGGCAAGTACAATTGGGTGCATCTCGATATTGCCGGCACGGCGATCATGAGCGAGGCGCTGGATTATGTTCCGCGCGGGGCGTCGGGCGTTGGCGTGAGACTGCTGGTGGATTTTTTGCAGCGATGGCGCGGAAGTCGGTAGTTGTGGTCATTGGTCGGAGTCGTAAGAAACTTGGCCGAGCCAGGGCGACACGCTATGCGCCGAGGCAGACTGCATCGCCTGCCTGACGCCTGCCTGACGCCTGCCTGACGGCAGTCAGGGCAGTCAGGGCAGTCAGGCTTCGCGCCACAGACTTCTGCTTGGACGAGGAACACCTGCCTACCGGCAGGCAGGCCAATTGAATGCCCAAAAAGAAATGCTTAATGGCGAACGGTGCGTTGTGAATGTGAAGGGTTAATTGTCGACGGTCAATAGTCAATAGTCAATGGTAAGTACTGGAGGGATCATGAGGCACACGGCGTTGGTGGCGGCAACCATCTTACTTTTTTGTTCAGGACAAGGGCAACCGCAGGGCATGCCTCAGGGGCGCGGCGACCTGTCGGATGAAATGCCGTTCTTCTTCTACGAAGCGATCAACCTCATCGCGTCCGACTCAACGCAATCTCGCGTCGACATTCAGTACCGCGTCGATAGTCAGTTTTTCGTGAATGTGAAGAACACGGACAAAGCGTTCCCGCATCCGTTCATTCGTCGGGGCGAAGTGTATCTGGAGCTTCTCGACAACGACGGCGTCTCTAAAGCGCGGAAGATTGATCGCGTGGAGATCGGAGAACAATCCACCGGAAATGTGACCGGCCCGAAGACGTGGTACCAGGGCGTCGCGTCGTTCGTCGTGGCGCCGGGCGAGTATTCCATCACATTCGAAATCAGCGATCTCGAATCGGAGCGAAAGTTTCTGGACAGAAACAGAAAAGTCGTCGCGCAGAATTTTTCCGGCGACAAGCTGCAAGCATCGACTCCGATGTTCATCGTGCCGTTCGACAAGAAAGGCATCACTCCGCAGATGTACGGAGGAAATGTTTTGTACGGCACGGGAGCGGCGTTGTACGTGCAGCTCTTCTCCAAGAAGCTGAGCCGTGAGCCGGTCAGAGTGGAGTATGCAGTTTCGCAGCAAGAGATTTTCCTGCGCGACTCGAAGGAGTTTTCGTCTGATACACTTCACAGCGTTTCGCTGCTTCCCGAAGCGTCGCTTTCACTCGCCGGCACGGACACCGCGCCTGCGTACTCGCTGGCGCCGTCGGATCGAGCGACGACCGGAGCGCTGATTATTCCTCTCGATGCGGAGAAGTGGCGGCTCCGCCCGTTCACAATTTCACTCAAGCTGAAGCAAGGCACACTCGAGACAACGCTCGAACAGAAGTTCCGCATGGTGTGGCCCGACATGCCGCTCTCCTTGCGCGACGTTGACTTTGCGCTCGACGCATTGCGGCACATTACGAGTGAGGACGAGCGTGACTCATTGCAGAGCGGTTCAAAGGAAACGCGCTTGCAGCATCTTGAAGAGTTCTGGGCAACGAAGGACCCGACGCCACACACGAACTACAACGAGATGATGGTGGAGTATTATCGCAGAGTCGATCATGCGACGCGGGCCTTCAGCTCGATGAAGAGTCCGGACGGCTACAAGTCCGATCGCGGACGCATTTACATTCTGCACGGCCCGCCGACGAAGAGCGCGCGCACGCTTGATCCGAACGAGGGGTACAACGAGGTGTGGACGTACGAGAAGTTGAATAAGCGATTTGTGTTTGCAGATCGATCAAAGTCGGGGAACTACGTGCTCGTCTCGACTCAAACATTGTGATGCGAACAACCGCCAACAAGCCGATCATTGCAATCACCGTCGGCGACTTCAACGGCATTGGGCCTGAAGTCGCGCTCAAGGCGCTCACGAGTTCACGCGTGCGCAGGGGTTGTCTTCCTGTGCTGGTTGGACCTGCGGATGTGTTCGCGTTCTATGCGAAGCGCCTCAACATTCCGGTTCGGTTGGATGGGCCGGAAGACGCAACGCTCACCCAGCGGCACTCAGGGAGGATTCCGGTTGTTGAGTGTGCTGAAGTGAAGGGGAAAATTTCCCCGGGCAGAATCTCCGCCGCGGCGGGAAAGGTCGCTGCCGCCGCCATCGCGCATGCAGTCAACATGATCACGAGCGGCGATGCTCACGCGATGGTGACGGCGCCCGTATCGAAGAAATCGATGCATCTTGCCGGTGCAGATTTTCCGGGACAGACGGAGATGGTGCAGCATCTGTCAGGCTCGCCGCGAGTCGCGATGATGTTGGCGTCGAAGACGATGCGCGTCGGGTTGGCAACAATTCATATTCCGGTCAAAGAAGTCGCGGCCCAGATTACGCCGAAGAGAATTCGGGAGACGATCGAGATTGTGCACCAAGCGCTGAAGACTGATTGGCGCATTCGCTCGCCGAGGATTGCAGTGCTCGCTCTCAATCCGCACGCAAGTGAAGGCGGCGACATCGGACGTGAGGACATCGACATCGTTGAGCCGGTAATTGCGGAGTACCGAAGAAAGCGATTCAAGATCGACGGGCCGTTTCCGGCAGATGCGTTCTTCGGAAAGTACAAAGCCGGCATGTACGATGCGGTGATCGCGATGTATCACGATCAGGGTTTGATTCCATTGAAGATGACGTCGTTCGGTGAGGGCGTGAATATTTCGGTTGGACTGAACATCGTGCGAACATCGCCCGATCATGGAACAGCGTTCGACATCGCGGGAAAAGGAATTGCAAGTCCCGGCAGCATGATTGAGGCGATTCTGCTGGCGGCCCAGGTAGCGGTGAATCGGACGGGCGACCGGCAAAAGTAACCGAGACGGATGATTGATGAGTGAAGACTCAACAGACTACATTGGCTGCAAGTTATGATCCAACTTAACAACGTTACAGCATCATTCAACGGGCACAACGTACTCGACAATGTGAGTGTCCAGATCAATCCCGGTGAATTTGTTTTTCTCGTCGGACAAACGGGAAGCGGCAAGAGCACGCTGCTGCGCCTTGTGTATATGGACGTGACGCCGACGAAGGGAAATGTGATTGTCGGAAAGTACAACTCGGAGACGGTTCAACAAAGCGAGAAGCCGTATCTGCGTCGCATGCTGGGAATTATCTTTCAGGACTTCCGCTTGCTTGAAGACAGAAGCGTCTATGATAACGTCGCGTTCACGCTGCACGTCACAGGCACGCCGGCGAAGGACATCAAGAAGAGCGTGTTGCATGCGCTCGCCGATGTTGGCTTGAGCCATCAGCGGAACAAGATGGCGCATGAGCTTTCGGGGGGCGAACAGCAGCGCGTCGTGATTGCGCGGGCGCTCGTGAACAATCCGACGTTCCTTCTCGCCGACGAACCAACCGGCAATCTCGATCCCGCAACATCACTCGACATTCTTCAATTGCTCAAAGGCATCAATATGCGCGGCACCGCCGTGATCATGGCGACGCATAATCATGAGCTTGTGAAGAAGATGAATGCGCGAGTGATTGAGATTCGCGATGGGAAACTGGTGGAGGTGAAAAATTTTTAAATACCGGATAAGCTGTACTTCGTCAGCCTTTACGAGCGATGCGACTAAGAATAGACATTGACCCAACGAAACATCATGACCTTCTTTAAACATAATCGGTTCCCTTAA
>JACRFA010000303.1 GCA_016218065.1 Ignavibacteriota bacterium
CATCGACGGCTTCTGTTCGCTCGCATCGCTCGCCCAGCGTGTCGGCGTTGATCTCTGGAATTTTTCGACGAGTGATGGTCGAAGCATCAAGCAGGCCGGAGACTGGGCTTTGCCATTCTGGAACGACGAGAAAGAATGGAAACATCAGCAGATCATTCCGTTTGACGTGACGGAAAGCTATCCGGTCATCATGTCTCTCGCGCATCAATTCGGTGGTGAGTATATCGAAGCCGCGAAGAAGATCCCGGCTCATGATCGAACAAGATTGTTGTATGAAGTGAAGTAAGGAACGAACGAACGCAGGCTCAACCATCTCGTCACGACGTGACGAGCGCAGTTTTTGAAATTTTGAGGCAGACCATGAATGGTCTGCCTAATATCACCACGTCCCTCTGGGACGTGCGTTTAGCGTTTCACTTTTTTTGCCACGTAGTGGCTTGATGAAATTAGCCCGACTGAAAAGTCTGCCTAATATCACCACGTCCCTCTGGGACGTGCATTTAGCGTTTCGCTTTTTTGCCACGTAGTGGCTTGACGAAATTAGCCCGACCTTTTAAGGTCGGCAACAGACCAACAAACTATGTTCCGTCGCGTAGCGACGGAATGACTACTGATAAGAACGATGAAACAGTTACGAATCATCCTTTTACTTTCAGGGATTCTGTGCTCGGGCGTGAGTGCTTTGGCGAACGTTATCCTTCCCTCCATCTTCAGTTCGGGGATGGTTCTGCAGCGCAACGCGCCAATCCCTGTCTGGGGAAAGGCAGCACCGGGGGAGAAGATCATTGTCAAGTTCAACGGACAGGAACTTCAATCTATTGTCGGCGATGACAGTTTGTGGCGGGTCGACCTTCCCGCTACTCATGAGGGTGGTCCGTACACAATGACCATCGCCGGAAGTGATACACTTGTGCTGACCAACGTCCTTGTCGGTGAAGTGTGGATTTGCTCCGGTCAGTCGAACATGGAATTCACCTTGGCGAAGTCGATTGATGCAGACAAGGACATACCGGAAGCGAATCATTCCGACATCAGGCTGTTTCTCATCAAGCGGAAAGTTGCCGATGAGCCGCAGTTTACGTGTGAGGCGAAATGGGAAGCGTGCACACCCGCCAGCGTGAAAAACTTTTCGGCTGTTGCGTATTACTTCGGTCGCCGTCTTCAAGAGTTACTCAACGTGCCCGTTGGACTTGTTCAGGCGACGTGGGGCGGAACTCCTGCCGAGTGTTGGACTTCGAGAGAGGCTCTTGAATCGAACAAGGAGCTTCTGCCGATTCTGGAAAAGTGGCGCGAGGATCTTGCACGCTACCCCGAAGCGAAGAAGAGATATGATGAAGAGCTTCCGCGCGTCAGTGCTGAGTGGGAAACTGCGGCCGCCAAAGCGCGAGCAACAGGAGAAGCTGCCCCGCCGCGGCCGCAAGAACCACGCGGACCGGGTTCGCGCAACACGCCGAGCGGTCAGTTCAACGCGATGATCTCACCAATCGCTTCCTACGCGATGAAGGGCGTCATCTGGTACCAGGGCGAAGCGAACGCGTCGCGTGCGTATCAGTATCGAACGTTGTTTCCCGCGATGATTGCAGACTGGCGAAAACACTGGGGCGCGGGCGACTTTCCGTTTTACTTTGTTCAGCTGCCAAACCTGAAACGCGGTCCCGAACCGTCCAAGAGCGGCTGGGCAGAGCTGCGCGAAGCACAGCTGATGACGCTTTCGCTTCCGAACACGGGCATGGCAGTCACGATCGACATTGGCGACTCGACCGACCTTCATCCCACAAACAAAAAACCAGTCGGACTTCGCCTCGCTCGCATTGCAGAGGCGTTGCTCTACGGACAATCTGAAACAGAATACTCTGGCCCGACCTACAAGTCCAAGACGGTTGAAGGGGAGAAGATGCGAATCGCATTCGATCACGTTGGCGGCGGACTTGTTGCTCGTGGGAATGAGCCGCTTGCAGGATTCACGATCGCCGGAAGCGACAAAGTCTTTCATACTGCTGAAGCTCGTATTGACGGTGATGAAGTCGTTGTCTCTAGCAGCAGAGTCGCGAATCCCGTAAGCGTCAGGTATGCGTGGGCCGACAATCCGAACTGTAACTTGTACAACAAGGATGGCTTGCCGGCTTCTCCATTCCGCACAGACGATTGGCCCGAAGTGACTTTTTCAAAACGATAAGAGATTTCGATTATGCTCCGACATGTTTGCGAACGCTTGACTCCAGTGGTTGTCTTTCTTGCGATGTGTGCGCACCCGCTCGACGCAACTGAACGCCGCGTCTCAACGGCCGATGAGCTTCGCAGTGCGCTCACTGGCGCGCAGCCCGGCGATATCATTCTCTGCGCCGACGGCCAATTTGATTTCAATGGTGATCTCATCGTCAATCGATCCGGCACAGATGCACAGCCGATCATCATCAAATCGATGAAAAGAGGAAAGACGAGCATCGTCGGGAACTCGCGGATCGTGCTTGACGCTGTCTCGCATCTCGTAATTGAGGGATTTGAGTTCGTCTCGACGAAGGGGACGGCAATTGAATTGAGGGCGTGCAGCAACGTGCGCATCACGCGCAACATCTTTCATCTGAAAGAAACAACTAAAGGCTCATGGGTGATGATCACGGGCAAGGAGAAGTCCGAAGCATTGAGCCATCACAATCGCGTCGATCATAATCTGTTCGAGAAGAAAAGCATGCTCGGTAACTTCATCACCATCGAAGGGACGAAGACGCCATCGTATCAAGTCTCGCAGTACGACACGATCGACCACAATCACTTCCGCGACATCGGGCCGCGTGCAGAGAATGTGCTGGAAGCAATCCGCATTGGCAGCTCGGACTTCTCGCTGTCGAGCGGATTCACGTTGTTGGAAATGAACTTGTTTGAGCGATGCGACGGCGATCCAGAGTACATCTCCATCAAATCGAGCGACAACATTATCAGGAACAACACGTTTCGAGAATGTCTCGGATCGCTCTCTCTGCGACACGGCAACCGGAATACAATTGAAGGCAATTTCATTCTCGGCAACGGACGCACGGGAATGTTTACCGACAGCACCGGAAAGACGTGGACGCTCGGTACGGGCGGAGTCAGGTTTTGCGGCGATAGCATGATCATCATCAATAATTACTGTGAAGGGTTGACGGGCACGAAGTGGGATGCGACGCTTGCGATCACCGGCGGGGATGCAGAGTACGGCGATGGACAAAAGCTGACGAAGCATCACCGCAGCCGCTACGCGACAATTGCTTTCAACACATTCGTCAACAACCGAAGCGGAATTGAAGTTGGTTATGACGGCGAAGGATTCCAGGGAAACTGGTGGCGCATGCCGCCCGTCGGGATTACGATCGCCAACAATGTGATCGTCGGTTCGAAGGACACGCTCATCAAGTTCTTCTCGACGCCGCTCGACTCGCGGTGGGAAAGCAATATCGCGTTTGCGCGAGGCAGTGGGATTGTCTCGGGAGAAACAATCAGCGGTGTGCGAGTCGTTGATCCGAAGTTGATCAAGCAACAAGGGTTCTGGCGCATCACGGAGCGAAGCCCGTGCGTTGATGCCGCTGTCGGCGGGTTTGCGTACATTACGCAAGACGTTGATGGACAAACGCGAGACAAGAAGCCGGATGTTGGCGCGGACGAGTTCTCATCGTTGCCAAAGCGCAATCATCCGCTAACGATGAGCGATGTGGGACCGAAGGCGAAGTGAAACAGAAGCAGGGAATGAAACTCAAAACGATAAGAACCACACAGATCGCGCTGTTGATCACGATTCTTGCAGTTCGATTGTCGAGCGCGCAGTGGCAATCCGCCAGAGTCCGCTACGACGGCAACAACCGTCTTGTTTACACTTCTGATCCTCAGGGAAATCGCATTCCCGATTTCAGTCATGCGGGCTACAAGGGAGGCGGAGTCGCGATTCCCTCGGTTCCGGTCGCAAAGACAATCTCTCCGACAAGCGGCGACAACACTGTCCGCATTCAAGCGGCGATCGATTCGGTTGGTGCAATGCCGATCGGTTCTGACGGCATGCGGGGCGCACTGCTGCTTTCGGCAGGCACGTACGATATTTACGGTACACTGCGTGTGAAGTACAGCGGCGTGGTGCTGCGCGGCGTTGGAGATGGCAACGACCCTGCGACGAACACGATTGTGAAAGGCAGAGGGAACACGCCCGACCAGCGAACGATTGTGATTGCCGGAGGTGGAAGTCAAACTCTCTGGCGCGACTCAGTGTCAGGGACAAAGACGAATATCATTTCCGATTCGATCGCTGTCGGTTCACGATCGTTTCGAGTTCAGAATGCAGCGCCGTTCACCGCGGGCGATAACATCATCATCTACCATCCGTGTACGGCGGCGTGGTTGCAGGCGATTGATCACGGCGGAACGCATTCGGGCGAGCCTGGCTCCGACTCGAGCGATGTGCCGTGGGAGGTAAACAGTCAGCCGATCGTGTACAACCGCTACATTACGCGCATCAGCGGCGATACAATCACGATCGATGCGCCGGTGTTCAGCCATCTTGTGCGGAGACTCTCGCAGGTGTACATCTACAAATACTCACGCAATGGACTGAAGACAAATATCGGCATCGAGAATCTGCGCGTCGATATCGAAACGGCAGGAGGAACCGACGAGGCGCACGCGTGGAACGCCATCGACCTGATGCAAGTAGAAGATGCGTGGGTGAAGAATTGCACAATGCTTCACTTCGGGCACGCGGGTGTGCGAACGCAAACCGCGACACGCGTGACCATCGATAGCTGCGAGGCGCTCGATCCGGTCAGCATCATCACCGGCGAACGTCGATATAACTTTTGCATATACACAGCGTCGCAGCACATTCTCGTCAGCAATTGCCGGACAACGAACGGGCGTCATGATTACGTCTCGAACGGAACAAGCTGGACGTCGGGATGCGTTTTTTTAGATTGTGTGAGTGATGGAACGAACGCGAGCAGCGAAGGTCATCGCCGATGGACGACGGGCTTTCTGTTCGACAACATCACATTCCGCACGCCCAACGTCGAGACTGTTCTTGGCCTATACAACCGCGGCTACTACGGAACAAGTCACGGTTGGGCCATTGCGCACTCCGTTGCCTGGAACTGCGATGCGACGAGCAGCACGATTCTAGTTCAACAGCCGCCGACCGCGCAGAACTACGCGATTGGGTGCAAAGGAATTGTAGCCGGAACGAATCCGCCCGCGCCGTTCAACCATCCGCAAGGATTCATTGAGGGGAGCAACCAGAAAGGATTGCAACCGCGGTCGCTGTATCTTGCCCAACTCGCAGATCGATTGGGACCGACGGCGGCCGGGGAGGATCACGGACGCGGCGACGCGCCGACAAAGTTCATGCTGCGTCAGAATTATCCCAATCCCTTCAATCCGTCAACAACAATTCGATTCACCATTCCCATCGAGATGGGGCATGCGCCGTCCGTACTGAGGGTTTATGATGTGTTGGGGAAGGAAGTGGCGACGCTCGTGCATGAAAGGAAATCGCCGGGAACTCATGACGTGACGTTTGATGCCCGTCGGCCGGATGGGCAGGCCACGGTTTTGCCGAGCGGCGTTTACTTCTGCCGTCTGCAAGCGGGAGGATTCAACTCAACTATCAAAATGCTTCTTGCAAAGTAGTTCCACCTTCTCATTCACAACATGCATACTTCACAGAGGATCATGATGCAAAAAAATCTGACAAGCATACTCATTTGCGTTTTGTTCATCATTAACTTCGGATCGGCGAAGGAACGATCGCTGCGCATCACAGTATCAAACCCGCTGCTACTCGATCGCAAGAGCGAGACGATTGCCGTGAAGCTGAGCGACTTGAAAGCAAAGCTTTCTTCGCTTGACTTCGGGCGAGTCACAGTGGTAGATGCGAAAACGAAAGCGAATCTCCTGAATCAAGTAACATCAGACGAGTTGTTGTTTCAATCCGACTTCAAGTCCCGTGAGACAAAAACATTTCTTGTGCAGAACGGTCCGGCGCAGAAGTCGAAGCCTGCGAGCCTTGTCGATGGGCGGTTCGTCAAACCGCGGGAAGATTACGCGTGGGAAAATGATCGCATTGCTTTTCGCATGTACGGACCGGCAATGGCGAAAGATGTGAATAACGGAATCGATGTCTGGACGAAGCGCGTGCGCTATCTGATTGTGGAGAAGTGGTACAAAGGTGATGAAGATACGGGCGCAGCGCGAGTCTCGTATCACATCGACCATGGCGAGGGAGCGGATTTCTTTTCCGTCGGCAAGACTCTTGGCGCGGGCAGTTGCGGCATCTGGTACAACAATGCAGTTCATCAACCGGGCGTGTTCTCTTCGTACAAAACCGTCTTGAACGGTCCGATCCGGCTTGTGTTCGAGCTAACGTATGACACGCTGAACGTCGCCGGAAAGATGTACAAAGAAATCAAACGTGTTACGCTCGATGCCGGACAGAATCTGAATCGAATTGATGTGACATACTTCGGTCCAAATGAAACAGAGGAACTGCAATTCGTTGCGGGATTGGTCAAGCGCAAGAGCACTGCGAGCAAATCGAACGAACAAAATGCGTGGATGAGTTTGTGGGGAGCAACGAACGATGACACAACGAATGGCTCACTCGGCAGCGGCGTTGTAATGATGAAATCCGAGTTCGTCGGACTGACTGAAGACAAGGATCAATTTCTGATGATCGGAAAAACAAAGCCGGCAAACACGGCGACGTACTACACCGGTGCAGGTTGGACGCGGTCCGGCGACTTTGCTACTGAAGATGAATGGACGCGCTATCTCAACGAATTCGCCTTGCGGTTTGCATCGCCGCTTCGAGTGAAGTTGTCTGCGAAGTAGGGGGAGAACTGACCCCGAAGTGGACTGAAATCCGGCAAAACCAGCCTCACACAAAAATATTTTTTTCATGCGACTCGGAGTCGAATTTGCAGGCGACACGTTCGATCAAGAAAGTTACGGTCGGCGGTTTCAGTGGTGATAACGAATGTGCAATCGTTCCCATGCCGACAATCGATTATCAGTAGTCAACTTTGATCCCGAAGAAGCATCAGTGGCAATAAGGAGTTGCTACAAGAAGGAGGGATGATGTTTTGCAACTTTACTTTATCTCGATTCCGGCGTTTCAGTAACTCGTAAGTTACAGTGCGCGGAAGGAGATCGCCTATTGATAACTCGGACGGAAAAGCGCACATTGTTCCGCCCGCGACAGTTTTTTTCTCGTTCATTCCTGTTCATAAGGAGCAATCAACACAATGGAAGTGAGATACTCACCCGACGCGAAATCGTATCGGACCATGACCAACGATGAGTTGCGAAAGCATTTTCTTGTCGACGCGCTCTTCATTCCTGATACGATCTCGATGGTGTACTCCGATGCAGATCGTTCAATCATCGGTTCGGCTGTGCCGGTCTCGGGCAGTTTGAAATTGCTTGCCACGAAGAAGGAGATGGCAGCCGAGTATTTTCTCGAACGTCGCGAAGTCGGCGTCATCAACATTGGCGCTCCGGGCGTCATCGTCGCAGATGGGAAGGAGTATCGTCTGCTGAACAAGGAATGCTTGTACATCGGACGCGGGACGAGGGAAGTAGAATTTCGAAGCAATGATTCCGCTCATCCGGCCCGCTACTACTTCGTCAGCTATCCCGCGCATACAACATATCCGACGACGCATGCGGGCGTAAAGAATGCGGCAATTGTGAAGCTCGGTACTGCGCAGGACGCCAACAAGCGAACGCTCAACAAGTACATTCATCCTGACGGCATCAAGAGTTGTCAGGTGGTGATGGGTTTCACCGAGTTGGATGAGGGTTGCGTGTGGAACACGATGCCCGTGCATACGCACCAGCGGCGGACGGAGATTTACATGTACTTCGATTTGCCCGAAGATGCGATTGTCCTTCATCTGATGGGCGAGCCGACGGAGACGAAGCATATTATCATGCGAGACGGTCAGGCAGTAATTTCGCCCAGCTGGTCGGTGCATTCTGGATGCGCAACAAAGAAGTACGCATTTGTCTGGGCGATGGGCGGCGAGAATCAGGCATTCGACGACATGGATTGGGTGCCGATGAAGAGTCTTGGTTAAGTACAGATGACCTCAGTTGTTTCAAAAGCTTCTTTCAAAATATTTCCGGTTCTCGTTCTCGCGAGTTTGACTGCCTCACATTCATCCGCTCAACGTCTTGATACACTTGTTGCGAGGGCGATCGACTTTTCAAGAACCCAACTTGAGCGAAGCGTCAAGAGCTTAGGCGATTCCGCAAAATTCCCGCGTAGCACACTCGACGATGGGACATGGAGGATCGCGAAGCCCAACGACTGGACAGCAGGGTTTTTCCCGGGCTGTCTTTGGCGCATGTATGAGTTCACAGGCGATGAAAGTTTTCATGCACACGCGAGGAAGTGGACCGGTGAGCTGAAGGATCAGCAACTGAACACGAAGACGCACGACGTCGGCTTCATCATGTTTTGCAGTTTCGGCAATGAGTATCGTCTGCACCCCAACGAAGAAACCAAGAACATTCTGCTTCAGTCCGCCTGCTCACTCGCCTCACGATTCAATGCTCGCACAGGTTGCATTCGCTCCTGGGATAATCCGAAATGGCAATTCCCCGTCATCATCGATAACATGATGAACCTTGAGCTGCTCTTTTGGGCAGCGAAGAACGGAGGCGGCAAAGAGCTGTACGACATCGCGGTGAGTCATGCGGAGAAGACGTCGCAAAATCACTTCCGGCCTGATGGAAGCACGTATCATGTCGTGAGTTACGATACGACGACCGGGGCTGTGCTGGCGAAGGAAACGCATCAGGGCTTTGCGCATGAGTCTGTGTGGTCGCGGGGCCAGGCGTGGGCGATCTACGGCTACACGATGGCGTACCGCGAGACTCGAGAAAAACGTTTCCTGCAAACTGCCGAGCGCGCTGCGAACTGGTTTCTCGATCATCTCCCCGATGATGCAGTGCCGTTTTGGGATTTTCAAGCGCCGGAGATTCCGCGCGAACCGCGTGATGCGTCTGCTGCTGCAATCGCTGCCTCTGCACTGTTCGAGTTGTGCACGCTGACGGAGGACGCACGACTGCAAGCACGATACGCAACCGAAGCACGACGTATTCTGACGTCACTCTGCAAGGCGCCGTATCTTGCCGCGAACTCGGCGTCGAGTGGAATCCTGAATCACACGACAGGCAATTGGCCCGCCAAATCAGAAATCGATGTCTCGCTGATCTACGGTGACTATTATTTTCTTGAGGCAATGATGCGCTACCGACAATCGGAGCGCGTCAATTGAGCGGTAGATTAACCTTCAAACCAAAAAAGGATGCAAATCGATGTCTTCTGAAATCTCATCAAGCGCGGCAGCTGTGACAAGCCGGTATCGCTGGACGGTCTGCGCACTCCTCTTCTTTGCCACGACGGTCAACTACATCGACCGACAGATTCTCTCTCTCATCAAAGAGATTCTCGACAAAGAGTTGCTCTGGACGAATGAACAATTTGGCATGGTCAACTCCGCGTTTCAGGGCGCGTATGGAATCGGTCTCTTGGCCTTTGGCTGGTTCATCGATCGGTACGGAACGAAGATCGGCTACGGCGTTTCCATCGCAGCGTGGAGCGTCGCGGCAATGGGCCACGCGTTGGTAAACAGCGTCACCGGTTTTCTCGGCGCACGCATTGCACTCGGACTTGGGGAGGGCGGAAACTTTCCGTCCGCGATCAAAGCGGTGGCATTGTGGTTTCCCAAAAAAGAACGCGCACTCGCAACAAGCATTTTCAATTCCGGCACAAACGTGGGAGCGATTGTCGCTCCCGCGATCGTTCCGTGGATTGCGTTCACGTATGGATGGCAGATGGCGTTCGTTGCCGCGGGTGTGGCCGGCTTTCTCTGGCTTCTCTTCTGGGTTCCGCTTTACAACGTTCCTGAGAAGATCAAGACAGTCAGCGCCGCGGAACTGCAACACATCCGCAGCGACATGGACGAGAACCACGCGGAACAGGTTGGCAAGGTGTCGTGGGGACGGTTGCTTAGCTATCGCCAGACTTGGTCATTCGTGGTCGCGAAATTCCTCACCGATCCGATCTGGTGGTTCTTCCTCATCTGGCTTCCCGATTTCTTCAAGCAAACCCGCGGCCTCGACATCAAGAAAAGTTGGGTTCATCTCGTCACCATCTACCTGATTGTCACGGTGTTGAGTATCGCCGGCGGCTGGGTGACGGGTTACCTGACGAAACGCGGTTGGACAGTGACCCGTGCGCGCAAGGCGGGGATGTTCTTCTTTGCGTTGCTCGTCATGCCGATCTACGCCGCGACAACAGTCGGCGATTGGACGGCCGTGCTGTTGATCGGACTTGCAGGCGCTGCTCACCAGGCGTGGTCTGCGAATCTCTTCACGACTGTGTCCGACATGTTTCCGAAGCATGCCGTTGCATCGGTGACGGGCATCGGAGGAATGGCGGGCGCAACCGGCGGAATGATCTTCCCGGTGTTGACGGGAAAACTACTCGATGTGTTCAAAGCGTCGGGCGATATCACAGCCGGCTACGCGATCTTGTTTGCCATCTGCGCGTTCATCTATCTCATTGCGTTCGGCGTCCATCATTTGCTTGCGCCGCGCTTCGAGCAGTTTGAGATGAAGAAAGTATAACGAATGACGATTGCGATTTTCTGAATTCACATAAATTGGAAGGCAAGGATTGGCTATGTCATATCTTTCTGAGTTGTTTAGTCTGGACGGAAAAGTCGCGTTTGTCGTGGGAGGCAGCGGCGTTCTCGGCGGAGAAATGTCGATCGCATTAGCAAAGGCGGGAGCGAAAGTTGCTGTCGGGTACAGTCGCAATGCTGCGAGCGCAGACGAAAAAGTGAAGGCGATTCAAAGCGCGGGCGGCGAGGCAATGGCCGTGAAATCCGACTCGACATCTAAGCAAGAACTACAAAGCGCGCTTGATGCTGTCGTTACGCGGTGGGGAAAGGTGGATATTCTGGTGAATGCGCCGGGCGTGAACTCTCCAACGCCGGTATTGGATATTGCCGAAGAAGAGTGGACTAGGATCATCGACACGAACCTGAAAGGAATGTTCCTCGCGTGTCAGGTGTTCGGAAAAGGGATGATCGAGCAGAAGTCAGGAGGCAGCATCATCAACATTTCGTCGGTGTCCTCGAACATCCCTCTGTCGCGGGTGTTTACGTATTCCATTTCGAAGGCGGGCGTGAACAACATGACGAAGTTCCTTGCACGCGAGTGGGCGCAGCACGGCATCCGCGTCAACGCGATCATGCCCGGCTTCTTCCCGGCGGAGCAGAACAGGAAAATTCTCACCGAGGAACGTCGCAACAACATTTTCCGGCATACGCCCATGTCGCGCTACGGCGAATCGCATGAGCTTGCCGGCGCGCTTGTGTGGCTTGCGTCGGAGAAAGCAGCGTCGTTCGTGACCGGGACGATCATTCCGGTTGATGGCGGCTTCACGGCAATGACGATTTGATTCTGTGAAGGAGCGAGGTATGTTGGCAGGAAAGGAAGCATCACCGGGTCTGTTGACCGACGAGCAAGTGCGCGAACTCTGCGCGCAAGCGCTTGCCGCTTTGCCGTTGCGCGACAAACGTGTGCTCGTTTTGATTCCCGATCATACGCGACACGCTCCGATCGCGCTCTTCTTCAAGACGCTGTTTGATCTCATCGGCAATGAAGTACATGCACTCGATTATCTGGTCGCAACAGGAACTCATCATCCGATGAGTCCCGATCACGTGTATCGTCATGTGGGAATCACTGCCGACGAGCATGCGGCGAAGTATGCCAAAGTCAACTTCTACAATCACGAACATGATAATCCCCGTGAGCTGAAAACGATTGGGACGATCAGCGCGGCCGAACTCGCCGAGCTTTCGGGCGGACTTCTGAGTCAGGATGTTGTCGTGACGGTCAACAGGCGAATCTTCGAGTACGATTACGTGTTCCTCATCAGTCCCGTTGTGCCGCATGAGACGGTGGGGTTTTCGGGAGGCAACAAGTATTTCTTCCCGGGCGCTGGAGGCGTGAAGATCATTGAGACGTTTCACTGGATCGGGGCGGTGATTACGAATCTTGTGGTCAACGGCGTGAAGGATACGCCCGTTCGGCGCATCATCGATCGGGCGGCGCAGTTCATTCACGTGCCGAAGGTTTGCTTCGCGTTCACTGTCGAGAAGAAGCACGTGGCGAGCCTGTACATCGGACAACCGGAAGAGGCGTGGAGCAAGGCCGCGGACAGTTCGGCCAAACTGCATGTCGTGTACAGATCAAAGCCGGTTCGGCGCATACTCGGCGTTGCTCCGCCCATCTATGATGACATCTGGGTCGCCGGCAAAGTGATGTACAAACACGAACCGATACTTGCGGACGGCGGCGAGGTGATCATCTACGCGCCGCACATCTCCGAAGTCTCGTACACGCACGGCAAGGAGATTGCCGCGGTGGGCTATCACGTGCCCGAGTATTTTCTCAAGCAGTGGGACAAATTCAAAGACGTGTCCGGCCTGATACTCGCGCATTCGACAAACGTTAAGGGCATCGGGATATTTGAGAATGGCGTCGAACGTCCCCGCGTCACCGTGACGCTCGCGACGTCGATTTCCGAAGAGACATGCAAGCGGATCAATCTCAACTACATCGATCCGAAATCGGTTGACGTCGAACGAATGAAGTGTGAGCAAGACGATGAGTTTCTTGTTGTCGAGAATGCGGGACAGAATTTGTATCGGCTTCGGAATCATTGAGCATGGTGTAATATCAAAGGGCGACCGCGTTTGCCGCGACGCAGAATGTTCCGCTTCGCGGCATTGTCCGCAGTGTTGACGAGGAGAACCCGCCGGCAGCCCGAACAAAATTTCGGCATACACAAATGAATCAAAGAATGAAAGGAGACTTAGAGTGAGCACCGGCTTGAATATTCGTCCCAGTGGTGCATTGGATTTTGTCTCTGTCGGAGCGCTTGTGCATCGGCTCGATCCCGGAATCATTCCGTTCCGCAAAGCGACTGAGTGTCACATTCACGTGAGCGGCGGCGAGTTCAATGCTGCCGCGAATCTGGCGGACTGTTTTCGGTTGAACACGGGCATTGCAACGGCGATGGTGGATTATCCGATTGGCGATTTGATTGCCGAGCGCGTTCGGGCGATGGGCGTGAGGCCGTTCTACAAACGCTTCAAGCACAACGGCGTCACCGGCCCGAACATGGCGACGGTGTACAGCGATCGCGGCCAAGGCGTGCGTGCGCCGGTGGTGTTTTACAACCGATCGAATGAAGCGGCCGCGCAGTTGAAGCCGGGGGATTTCGATTGGAACGCGATCTTCGCCGGCGGCGTACGATGGTTTCATAGCGGCGGAATTTTTGCCGCGCTCTCGGAGACGACGGGTGAAGTGATTATTGAAGGAATGAAGGCGGCGAAGAAAGCCGGTGCGATCGTGAGTTTCGATTTGAACTTTCGCGAGAAGCTATGGAATCTCTGGGGCGGACAGCAGAAAGCGGTCGAGGTTGTTGCGCGCATCGTCGAGAACGCCGACGTGCTGGTTGGCAACGAAGAGGATTTGCAGAAGGGACTCGGCATTCCGGGACCCGAAGTGGAATCGAAATCAAAACTCGATCCGTCAACGTTCTTCGGCATGATCGATAAGGTGATCAAGAAGCATCCGCAGGTGAAGGTTGTCGCGACGACGCTGCGCGAAGTGCATTCGACGAATCATCACAGCTGGAGCGCAGTCGCGTGGATCAACGGCAAGACGTACACTGCGCCGACATGTGAGTTGAACGTGATCGACCGCGTTGGCGGCGGAGATGGCTTCGCAAGCGGATTTTTCTACGGACTGTTGGCGGGCGAAACGCCCGAGGAAGCAGTGAAGCTCGGCTGGGCGCACGGCGCGCTGCTCACGACGTTCCCCGGCGATACAACAATGGCAACTGTCGAGCAGGTGCGTGCATTTGCGAAAGGCGGCTCGGCGAGAATTCAACGTTAAGTGATATCTTCTCTCTGGAAAGGAAAATGAAATGGCTTTGAAAATCAGATCGGCTTCTGATTGTGCTTTTGATTTGTTCTCGCTCGGCGAGTGCATGATTCGGCTCAGTCCGCCGGGACATCAGCGAGTCGAGTTCGCACCGCATCTGGAAGTCTGGGTTGGCGGCGGCGAGTACAATGTTGCCTACGCGTTGTCGCGTCTCGGACTGCGCACGGGCTGGGTCGGCGGACTCAACGATTCGCCGATGGGCGCGATCATCCGGAATCATGCGCGCAGCGTTGGCGTGAATCTCGATTTCGCGGTGACGCGCAAGTACGACGGCATGGGGAAGAAAGATCGCATTGGGTTGAATTTCACTGAAGTTGGATTTGGACCGCGAGCGTCAGTGACGCTGTATGATCGCGCATACTCGGCAACTGCGGGCATCATGCCGGGCGAGATCGATTGGAAGAAGCTGTTTGTCGAAAAGGGCGTGCGCTGGTTTCATACGGGAGGAATTTTCTCGGCGCTCTCAGAGTCGACGCGACAGGTTGTTGCGGAAGCCGTGAAGGCTGCGCACGCAGCGGGCACCGTTGTTTCGTACGATCTCAACTTCCGCTCAAAACTCTGGAGCAGCAAAGAAGCCATCGAGACAACGAAGCCGCTCGTGCCGTTCATCGATTGTCTCATTGGAAATGAGGAAGACTTTCAGAAAGTTCTCGGCTACGATGTTGAAGGAGTCGATGTCGAGAAGGGAGAGGTTGACACGAGTGCGTTTAAGAATATGGTGAAGAAGGTCGTCAAGGATTTCCCGAACGTGAAAGTTGTCGGGACGACACTGCGCGGCGTCAAGTCAGCGGGCATCAATGATTGGTCTGCAATTATGTGGTCAGAAGGAACGTTCTACGATGGCTTGCAGATGCCCGGATTGGAAATCAAAGATCGCGTCGGCGGCGGTGATGGGTTTGCGTCGGGCTTCACGTACGGATTCCTGAGCGGCAAAGCGCCGCAGGAGTGCGTGAATCTTGGCGTCGCTCACGGCGCAATGTTGATGACAACACGCGGCGACACAAGCATGATCACGCTCGACGAATTGCTGCACGTCGCAAAAGGCGGAAGCGCACGCATCAAACGGTAATCGAACGTAAAACTTAGCAGGGTGTCGGAAAACTGAGTCAATGTCATTCCGAACACCGACGCTTTTTGGCGGGGTGAGGAATCTGATCTCACATAAGAGAGAGAGATTCCTCAGTCGCTTCGCTCCATCGGAATGACATAAGAGCCTTTTTCAACAGCCTGTTAGGAAGTAGTTGGGATTCATTTATCGATCAAAGGAAAGAAGCACATGGCACAGAAAGCAGATATAGGTTTAGTTGGATTGGCGGTGATGGGCGAGAACCTGGTCCTCAACATGGAGAGCCACGGTTACACCGTCGCTGTCTTCAATCGCACAGTGGACAAAGTCGATAACTTTGTTTGCGGACGAGCAAAGGGAAAGAACATCATCGCCGCGAAGTCAGTGCAGGAACTCGTGTCCGCATTGAAATCGCCGCGGAAGATCATGCTGATGGTGAAGGCGGGGAAGCCGGTGGATGAATTCATCGAAATGTTCATTCCCCATCTCGACAAGGGCGACATCATCATCGACGGGGGAAACTCACATTTCCCCGATACGATTCGCCGAACGAAATATCTTGAGAGCAAAGGACTGCTCTTCATAGGAACGGGAGTCTCGGGTGGAGAAGAGGGCGCTCTCCTCGGACCGTCCATCATGCCCGGCGGGTCGTCGGCGGCGTGGCCTGCGGTGAAGCCGATCTTTCAGTCGATTGCCGCAAAGGTTACTGACGGAACTCCCTGCTGCGACTGGGTTGGAGAAAACGGCGCCGGGCATTTTGTGAAGATGGTGCACAACGGCATCGAGTACGGCGACATGCAACTGATATGTGAAGCATACCAAATCATGCATGAGTTGCTTGGGATGAGCGCGGCGGAAATGCACGAAGTGTTTAAGAAGTGGAATACCGGCGATCTCGACAGCTATCTGATTGAAATTACTCGCGACATTCTCGCCTACAAGGACACGGACGGCAGCGCGCTCGTCGACAAGATTCTCGACACAGCGGGACAGAAAGGCACGGGCAAGTGGACAAGCGTTGCGTCGCTCGACCTCGGCATTCCGCTCACGCTGATCAGCGAGGCGGTGTACGCGCGCTGTCTTTCTGCTTTGAAAGACGAACGCGTCGCGGCGGCGAAGGTTCTTAGCGGGCCGAGCGTCGCGTTCAAAGGCGACAAGGCGGCGTTCCTGCAAGATCTCGAGAAGGCGTTGTATGCGTCGAAGATCGTCTCGTACGCGCAAGGCTTCACCATGCTGCGCGAGGCAGCCGATGAGTTCAAATGGAATTTGAACTACGGCGGCATTGCATTGTTGTGGCGCGGCGGCTGCATCATCCGATCTGCGTTCCTCGGAAAGATCAAAGAGGCGTTCGACAAGCAGCCGCACCTTGCGAATCTATTGCTCGATCCATTTTTCAAAGAGAAGATCGCCGCGTCGCAAGACGCATGGCGACGCGTGATTGCCGCTGCCGTCATGAACGGCATCTGGGTTCCGGCGTTTTCGACGGCGCTCAACTACTTCGACGGCTATCGCAACGCCAGGCTTCCGGCAAACTTGCTGCAGGCGCAACGCGACTACTTCGGTGCGCATCAGTATGAGCGCGTCGACAAACCCCGCGGCGAGTTCTTCCATACAAACTGGACTGGTCGCGGTGGTGAAACTGCATCGACGTCGTACGTGGTATAGTTCGTAACAGAAGATCAACAGGCAGTCACAGATTCTGCGGCTGCCGGACATTTTTAGGAGAAGATGATGAACAAAATTCTTGAAGAGATCGGGTTGCTTGGCATTGTGCCGGTGATTGCGATCGACAACGCTGATGACGCGGAGCCGCTTGCCAAAGCACTCGTCGATGGCGGCTTGCCGTGCGCGGAAGTAACATTCAGAACATCGGCGGCAAAGGAGGCGATCACGCGCATCGCGAAGGCGTACCCGTCGATGATGCTTGGCGCAGGCACTGTGCTCACCGTCGAGCAGGTGAAGTCGGCGTTCGACTGCGGCGCAAAGTATATTGTCTCGCCCGGACTCAATACGAAGGTTGTTGAGTATTGTGTTCAGAAGAACATCCCTGTGACGCCGGGCGTCGCCACGCCGACGGAAGTGGAGATGGCGCTGGAGCAGGGACTTGAGGTCGTGAAGTTCTTTCCGGCGGAGGCGAATGGCGGCCTTCCATTTCTGAAAGCAATCTCGGCTCCGTACAAATCGCTCAAGTTCATTCCTACAGGCGGCATTGACGAGACGAATCTGCTGTCGTACTTGAAGTTCAACAAAGTGCTCGCGTGCGGGGGCAGTTGGATGGTGAAGTCCGACCTCATCAACAACAAACAGTTCGATGAAATCAAACGACTGACGTCGCAAGCTATGATGAAGATGTTGGGCTTCGAACTGCGTCATGTGGGAATCAACAATGCCGACGCGAGCACTGCGATGGAGGGAGCGAGCAGACTTGCATCTCTGTTTGGACTCGCGGTAAAAGATGGCAACTCGTCTGTGTTCGTGGGAACGCAGTTTGAATTGCTCAAGCGAATGTATCTCGGGGCGCATGGTCATCTGGCGATCGGGACGAACTTCGTTGACCGAGCCGTTGCGTGCTTAAGTAAGTCGGGCGTCGGCGTCAAGCCTGAAACGAAAGTCGAAAAGGACGGCAAGATTGCCACGGTCTATCTCGACATTGAGATTGGTGGATTTGCCGTGCACCTTGTTCAACTCTGACGTCCATGTCTGTACCACGTGTGAGGCCCGGAGCGATCTGGGCTTTTTTATTTCTATTCTCAATAACTCTCAATTCTCAGATTAAATTTCTTCGCCCCTCTTGACATCGCTAGATGGACTTTGTATATTTTGGCGTGTTTAATCGGTAAAGTTAGCGATTAAACCAAATCACCCTCATTTGGCCGTTCAGCCACCCATGAAGAAAGCACCTACAAAGTCACCGAGCCTTCTCATCTGCTTGTTCACAATCGTTCTTTCCGCCCAAGGACAGGTTGACCCGCACCGTGACCTTGCCACGATAAACTCGACACAACCATGGTCGTATCGCATTGCCGAATCGTTCCTGTTGCGCCATCCCGGGGCCGTCACGTACGATACGGGATTCACCGAGCAGAAGTGGAACTATGAACAGGGCCTCATGCTGTGGGCTTTCTATCAGATGTCATTACACTCCGGTCGCAAAGAGTTCTACGACTTCATCGAAACAAATCTTGATCAATATGTCGACGAAGACGGAAGCATACGACTGTACAAGCGAACGAATTACAATCTTGATCTCGTCGCGCCCGGTAGATCATTGCTGCTTGTATACGCGAAGACCAGGAAAGAAAAATTCAAGCGCGCAGCCGACACGCTGCGCCAGCAGCTGAGAGAACAACCCCGCACCAACGAGGGCGGATTCTGGCACAAGCAGATCTATCCGTATCAGATGTGGTTGGACGGTTTGTACATGGCGGAACCCTTCTACGCGATGTACGCGAAGCTCTACAATGACAAGCAAGCGTTTGATGATATTGCAAATCAATTTATCTGGATTGCCCGACACACGCGTGACGACAAGACCGGTTTGTACTATCACGGATGGGATGAAAGCAAGCAAATGCCGTGGGCGGACAGCGCAACTGGCCGCTCTCCAAGTTTCTGGGGTCGTGCGATGGGTTGGTACATCATGGGATTGGTAGATGTGATTGAATATTTCCCTGCCAAGCATCCGAAGCGAATGGAGCTGATCGGGATTCTGAGCGATGTTGCCAACGGTCTGTTGAAGTGGCGCGATCCGAATTCTCATCTCTGGTATCTCGTCCTTGATCAGGGTACGATGGAAGGAAACTATCTCGAATCTTCGTCGGCGACGATGTTCACGTACGCGTTCGCGAAGGGCGCACGTCTCAAGTATCTGGACAAGAAATTTGCCGCGGAAGCAGGACGATCGTTCGAAGGAATCTTGCGCCATCACGTGACCATCGATTCGAACGGCTTCGTGAATCTGCATCATACAATCAAAGGTGCGGGGCTGGGCGGCAAGCCGTATCGTGACGGAACATTCACCTACTACACATCCGAAGGACAGCGGACCAATGATATGAAAGCAGTCGGTCCGTTTCTTCTTGCGGCAATCGAAATTGAAAAGATGGCTGCAAAACGGCCATCAAAGAAGTGAAGAAGCACGAGTAACCATCAGATTCAAATTTGTTGGAGAGGGAAATCCGTGAAACGTAGCTCTCACATAACACTAGAAGATATCGCACGCCGACTGAAAGTGTCGCGTGTGACGGTATCCAAGGCATTGCGCGGGCACCCGGATATTTCGGAAGAGACGACTGCGCGTGTCAAGAAAGTAGCGAGCGAGCTTGGATACACACCAAACATCATCGCTCGCAACCTGTCGTCACGTCGTTCGAACATGATCGGCATTGTTGTGCCGAAGATTGCTCATGCATTTTTCGGATCCGTCATTGAAGGCATTTACAATACCGCGTTTGAAAGAAACTACGAGACGATCCTGACCGTCTCGCAGGAAAGCGCGGAGCGCGAACGCAAACACCTTCAGACGCTCGTCGCGATGCGGGTCGATGGCATTATCATCTCCATCTCAAAAGAGACGAAGACCACAGACATGTTCGAGTCCATTCGCCGGCTCGGCATTCCGCTGCTGTTTTTTGATCGACGACCTGAGCCGGAGCTTCCCGGATTCAGCAGCGTGCTCGTTGACGACCGCGCAGGAGTATTTCAGGCGGTTGAGCACGCAATCAAGATCGGCTACCGCAAACTTGGATTCATCGGCGGCGACGCGACGATCAACATCGGCAGAAATCGTCTCGGCGGATTTGAGCAAGCTCTGAATGACTATCACATTCCGATCAACAAGAATTGGATTTCCACCGGAGGGTACGGAAAAGATGATGGCTATCTCGGGCTGAAGAACATCTACAACACGGGACATATGCCGGAGTTCATATTTGCTGCAACGTATCCCGTCGCGCTGGGCATTTATGAAGCAGCGAAGGAGCTTGGCCTGAAGATTCCTGACGATCTTGATTTGATTTGTTTCGGCGATTCCGATGTTGGAAAGTTTATCTCTCCGGCGCTTAGCGTTATCCGACAACCTACACATGAGATGGGCGTTCGTGCAGTCCAGATCATGCTGGATAACATCGCCAGCCCGGAGGTAACGCGCGAGCATCATGTTATTCTCCCAACACAACTTCTTCTGCGTGAGACCTGCGTCGAAAAGCGTGCTCAAACCAAGGACTCATTCGAGAAAGTTGTGAAACTCAAGCCCCACGTGGGTCCCAATTAGTTGCGTTCGTAGTCGCTGTTCAACCGCTGTTAATCCCAGGCTTTGCATCGTATCGAGCAAGAATCATTTAGAAAGTTGTTTCCGTGTAAGTTATCGGTTAAGTAATGAAGCGAGCTTTCTTCCTCATAGTTACTATTGTCTCCGTTGTTGGGTTCATTCAACAGCGAGACCCGGTGATTTTTCTGATTGGCGATTCGACCGTAGCGAACAAGCCGCTTATCGGGAATCCCGAGCGAGGATGGGGACAATTCCTGCCTGCGTTTTTCCGGGAGGGAATCACAATCGAGAATCATGCACGCAACGGTCGAAGCACGAAGAGTTTTCTAAGCGAGGGCCGGTGGGATGCAGTGATGCATCGATTGCAGCCCGGCGATTTTGTGCTCATTCAGTTTGGGCATAACGACTCGAAGACTGAAGACACAACACGCTTTGCCGCCCCCCGAACCACCTACCGAACTAACCTCCTGCGATTCATCAATGAGACAAGATCAAAACAAGGAAATCCAATTCTTATCACGCCTGTTTGCCGGCGACGATTTGACAAGGACGGAAAGTTCTACGACGTACACGGCGAGTATCCCGACGTTGTGCGTGAGTTGGGTCGAGAGCAGAATGTTCCTGTCATCGATCTGACTAAGCGAAGCAAGGAGTTGTTTGAACGGCTTGGTGTTGACGAGTCTGCTGCGCGTTTCATGCGAGCCGATTCAGGATTTTTCTCGGCGCTGCCCAAAGGAAAGAAAGACGATACGCACTTCATGTCACTTGGTGCGAGTGAGATTGCAGGACTTGTTGCGGAGGAGATTCGTTCACTCGGACTTCCGCTCACGCAGCATCTTGTCCCAACTGCGGAAGTGAAGTTTGAAGGAGTCGGAAGAAATGTTGTTCTCGACAACTTCTACAACAATGAGCGGCGGACGGATTCGACAGGGAAGGCCGTCCGTTACCATTATGTATGGCACGATTCCACCAACTCCGGTTTCTCGACTCTGGGCGACATCATCGCGAAGACCGGCGCAACGATCGACACGTTGTGCCAGCAGCCAACAGCGGAGAACCTGAAGCGTGCAAGCATCTACATTGTCGTCGATCCTGATACGCCGAAGGAAACAGAGAAGCCAAATGTGATTGATGCCAACGCCGCCGCTGCAATTTCCCAATGGGTGAACGCAGGCGGCGTTTTAGTCTTGTTCGCGAACGACAAGGGGAATTCCGAGTTTGCAGGACTCAATCTGCTTGCAGAGAAGTTCGGGATCCACTTCAACGAAGACAGTCGCAATCGCGTCGCTGGCAGGGAATATCAAACCGGCACGTTCGACAAATTTCCTCCGCATCCACTCTTCGACGATGTGCGGAAGATATTCATCAAGGAACTCAGCACGCTGCGACTGCAAGAGCCTGCGCTTCCACTGTTCGTCGATGGAGCGGACGTGATCATCGCGTCTGCACGTGTCGGAAAAGGATTTGTCTTTGCGGTCGGCGACCCGTGGTTCTACAACGAGTACATGGGTACGTGGCGATTGCCGGAAGGCTATGACAATCGGAAGGCAGCAGAGAATTTGTTTCGATGGATAATGAAAAGCTCCGTATCGCACTAATACTTGAGTTGTTTTCACTGAATCAAAAATGACTGGAGGCAACATGAAGACACTGGTACGATTTCTCGCTTCGGCAAATCTCTTTGCCGCTTTGGCGATGGGCGTCGCGCTGGGACAAGAAACAGGAGACTATCGCTCAGCCGTAAACGGTGGAAACTGGGGGACTGTCGCCACTTGGGAACGATATGATGGTGCAGCATGGATCGCCGCTACTACCACTCCCGGCGCCTCGAACAACGTCACCATTCGTAATGGCTTCAATGTTGTTGTCGAAGCGTCCGCCAAGAACTGCAAGAACCTGACGATTGAATCGGGAGCGACGCTCGCGACCGGCCTATCCCTTCCGACATCCAGCATTAGATACGTTCGCATCAACGGCACAAGCGCGGTCTTCAACGGTAGCTTCGGCAATCCTGTTGCTCCCGGCGATGCGGTTGCTTTGGAATCTGCGAACAATGGCGGCACGGTGACTATCAGCGGCAGCGGAACCTTTGCTCCGTCGAGAGTGAGAGTGAACAGCGCCGTGGCCCTCGGCAGCACGATTGTCTTTGACATGAACACGTCATTCTTCTACACGGGGTCCTCGGGAACAGGAGGTGTAGCGCTGTATCCGCAGGTTGATAATTGCACGTTCACACTCAACGCTGGCAGAACCATGACGTTTGCGGATCAGGGAAGTGTGTCGCTGGGCAGCAGCGTGAACGCTCCGGTAACGCAAAACTGCACGTTCAATATCAACGGAACCATGGACCTTTCGCAGCCGAACTGCCAGTTGACACTGCGCGCTGGAACGGGCAAAGCTGCCACGTTGTACGTCGGGGGAACAGGTTCTGTACTTGTTGGCAGGCACTTGAATACAACTACCGTCGCAGATGCCGGCACAACCGTGATGGTTATTGATGGATCGATTACCGTCAACGCAGACATCAATCTGACGAACCCTTCGTTTGCCGTGACAGGCAGTGGGACATTCAATGTGCCCTCGGGCGCAACGCTGAAGCTCGGCCACACCGATGGCATAACCTCCACCGGATCGACGGGGCAGATACAGACTGCGACGCGCAACTTTTCGACATCAGCGAATTACTCCTATGAAGGCACAGCAGCGCAGAACACCGGGAATGGACTCCCCTCGACGGTGAACAATCTCACGATCACCGACACCAACAACGTTTATCTCACTGCGAGTACAACAGTCAACGGAACGCTTGCAGTCAATGCCGGCGACTTGTACTTGAACGGCAACACGGTGACGCTTGGCCCAACGGCAACGCTTGCCGAAACCGACGGCAACACGGTTGGCGGTACGCCCGGAAGCATCACGACGACTCGCACACTTACGGCCCCGAGCGGCAACATCGGAGGCATGGGCATATCGATCACCTCGGCAGCCGATCTTGGCAGCACAACAATTACGCGCGGGCACTCCTTACAAACTAACGGTACCAATTTCAGCATCTATCGCTACTTCGATGTCACCCCGACGAACAACACCGGACTCAATGCGACACTCGCGTTCAAGTACGATGAGTCGGAGTTGAATTCAATCACTGAGGCTAATCTCTACCTATTCAAGTCAACAGATGGGGGAACGAACTGGACGGGTGTTCTCGGAACGCTCGATATGGCAAGCAATACGATCACGGTTGCAGGCGTCGATGGTTTGTCGCGGTGGACTGCTGCCGATGCGAACGCGCCGCTTCCCGTTCAACTCGCTTCCTTCACCGGCACGATCGTCAATAGCCGCGTGAAGTTGGATTGGACGACAATCAGCGAGGTGAACAACTACGGCTTTTTCGTGCAACGACGGATTAATGGATTAGTGGATTGGGTGGAGGTTGAGAATTCGTTTGTCGCGGGCCACGGGACGACAACGTCACAACATCACTACACATTCACAGACAACACACTGCTCACTGCATCGACGGAGTATCGCCTGAAGCAGGTTGATCTCGACAGAACTGTACACTACTCCGAGCCGATTCGCGTTGACCGTCCGACGAGCGTGAGTGAAGTCGCGCCGAAGCAGTTTACGTTGTCGCAGAACTATCCGAACCCGTTCAACCCAACCACGACAATCAAGTTCACGGTAGAAAAGACGGCGCACACGACGTTAAGCATGTTCAACATGATCGGCCAGCAGGTCGCCACGTTGTTTGACGCGACAGCAGAGCCGGGCCGGTACTACTCGGTGAAGTTCGACGGGAAGAGTCTTTCGAGCGGCTTGTATTTTTACAAGTTGGTGAGTGGAGCGCGGAGCGACATCAAGAAGTTGGTTTTGACCAAATAGCCGACGGGTTGATTCGTGAGCACACTCAGCAGTATTGCCATCGGAATCGCCGCCGCGTTTGGAACGCGGCGGTGGATGAAACAGCGCTCGTTCAGTCTGTTTGATGATCTCGTGCTCGGATGCCTGGCGGCAACTCTTGGCGATTCACTTGCACGACTCACGGGCGAGCCGGGTGATGTTTTCCGGCTAGCGGTTTCTGGAGCGACAGCAATCGTAGGTTTGATGATGGCGGGAATATTCCGGGAAGAGAGAAGACCTGCGGGACACAATTCCATTCAACGAAACATCCCAACGGCCACTCTGTCCAGATCAGAAGTAGAATCAAGTCGGACAACTCTCGTGTACTCGACCGCGCGCGAGGAATCCGTCGGGAACAAAGCAGCTTAGGAACGCGGACGAGAAGTAGGTCGTGCAAGATTTTCGATACCGTATTTGCGACAAAATATGCAGGTGAATTTTAGGGATGCTACTTTTCGTCCACGTCCCTAGCGCAGGCGGTCGGGGATCATGAAAAGATCTTTTTAGAAGTCAAAGGAATTGCATGAAGTTAGTTTTCAAATCGTTGTCTCTGTCGATATTGGGTTTGTTGATTGCGACCAACGCGTTCGCGCAAGCTGCATCGAGCACGTGGCCGCTCACCAGCACGTCAACTGTTACTGCCGCGGGTTCGGGTAACGTGACGGGACAGAACGAATCGTTCGGCTCGATGAACATCAACAGCTACACCGGGCCAAGCAGTAGCCAGCGCGTCGTAATAGACGGAGGAAGTTGGCCCGCAGAATCGGGGCAGAACGAATCGCGGTACATTCAATTCGCCGTCGCGCCAAACACAGGCAATGACTTCACCGTTGCGTCTGTAGCGCTCAGCCTCGGCGCGTCTGGCGGCAGCAACATGAGGGCAAACATCTGGTACGCTACCGATCCGACATTTGCATCGAGGACGCAACTCAACGCGACCACGCTCAGTTTGCCCAGTGGCTCTCTTTCATCGCTCGCATATTCACCATCAGTGGTTGTGAGCAACGGGCAAACATTCTATCTCAGAATCTATCCCTGGTACACGTCGGCGTCGTCGGGCAAATACGTCTGTCCGCAGAATCTCGTTATCTCAGGAACGACAGCATCGGCTGGGGCATCCATTGTCACTTCGGTCGGATCGCTCAGCAGCTTCGCTCAGGTTCTCGGCACACCTTCCTCGACACAGTCCTACACAGTCTCAGGCTCTGCTCTCACCAGTGATGCCGTTGTCACACCTCCGGCAGGATTTGAGATTTCGTCGGACGGTGAAGCGACTTGGCACAACATCGCAGATCCGATCACGCTCGCGCAGAGCGGCGGCGGTATCATCGGTCAGCCGGTGACGATTGCGGCGCGACTGAATGCCCCGGCAGCGGCTGAGTACTCTGGCAACATCACGCACGCAAGCGCGGGCGCAACTACTGCGAACGTTGCGGTGACAGGAACAACTCTCGCAACCGAGCCGACTATTCAATGCACGATCTCATTCGGAGCAGTCACCGGCAACTCGATTGCAGTGAACTTCACAGACGGAGACGGCGGCAGGAGAATTCTCGTTGCTCGATCGTCGAGTGCAGTCACGTTCGGTCCGACTGATGGCAACGCCGTAGGTGGAGTGAACAACAACTTCGGCGCTGCGACTGATCAGGGGAGCGGCAACAAGGTTGTGTATGACGGAACCGGCAACAGCGTTACGGTGACCGGCCTTTCATCCAACACAACATATTATGTTGCCGTCTATGAGTACAACGTCGGAACCGGAAACTCGCAGAACTACAACACGACTTCTCCCGGCACTGGTAGTCAATCGACGTCAGTGGTTGCGCTGCTTTCGGCGGTGCCGAGTTCATTGTCATTCGGGAATGTCGAAGTCAACACGACATCGGCGGAGAAAACGTATGCACTCTCCGGCACAGATCTGAATCCTGCGAGCGGCAACATCGCAATCAACGCTCCGACCGGATACGAAATCTCTACGACGAGCGGCAGCGGCTTTGGCGCATCGTTGCTTGTTGCATATTCGGGGGAAAGTCTTGCATCGACGACGGTGTACGTGCGCTTCAAGCCGACAACAATTCAGAACTACACCAGCAACATCACGAATGTAGGCGGCGGCGCAACGACTGTGAACGTCGGCGTGTCGGGCAACGGCATTGGCGCATCGCCAGCAAACGAGTTTCAGGCAGAAGCGGGACTTGTCTCCGGCTCGTATGTCCGAACGCAATACAGCGGGTACACAGGCTGGGGATACGTTGACATCGCAGACAAGACGAATGCTTCGCTGGAAATTCTCTTCCGTCGCGATTCAGCCGCGTCGGATACTGTGCGCGTCTACTTCGCAAACGGAGGCAGCGCCCGCGCGTACGCAGTGACGGTCAACGGCTCCGCTGCAACGTTTCCGACTTTCGGCTCAACGGGAAGTTGGACGACATGGTCTTCTGTCGCGGCGGTGATTCCGCTGCAGGCAGGAGTGAACCGACTGAAGTTCACATCAACAACAAACGGCGGCAACGCAAATCTCGATCGCATTGTCGTCGGCGGACAAACTGCAACTCCTCTGTACAAACTCAATCTCACCAAAAGCGGATCGGGAACTGTCTTAGCTTCTCCCGCGAGCGCGGACTCGCTCTACGATGCAGGCACGCAAGTGACGTTGACGGCTTCGCCCTCAGCGGGAAACATGTTGTTCAGATGGGGCGGTACGGACGAAAGCACGTCGAATCCATTCATCATCACGATGAACTCACACAAGACTGAGATTGGCGTGATGATTCCGAACGCGGGCTTCGGTGCGTTTCCGTATGAATCCGCTCCGAAGGGATTTGCTACTGTTCCGGCATTCGGATACACGAATGGCACAACCGGAGGCGCAGGCGCTGAGAGTCAGACGGTGTTCGTGACGAGCGCTGCAGATTTGAGTGAGTGGTTGCTTCGCCGCGTCGATGCAGACCATTCACTGAATTTCCCTCCATTGACGATCTACGTGATCGGCGCACTCACTGCCGGATCGGGCGTGACTGATATGTTAGATGTGAAAGATACGTATGACATCTCGATCATTGGTGTGGGAACGGATGCTGTGTGTGATGGATTCGGGTTCAAGATCGTTCGCGCCAAGAACATCGTTGTCCGCAACATCAAATTCATAAACTCGCCAGACGACGGCATCAATATTCAGGCCGACGATGCTTCCAACACCGGCAGTCATATCTGGATTGATCATTGCTCGTTCACCAATCACTACGACGGCGCGCTCGACGTTACGCATGGCGCCGAGTACGTGACGCTCTCGTGGAATCATTTCTACGGCCACGACAAAACCTGCCTGATGGGGCATTCGGATAGTCAATCCTCCGACACACAGTTGAAGGTAACGTATCACCACAATTATTTCGATAGCACAGGTCAGAGACATCCGCGTGTTCGTTACGGCAAGGCGCATGTCTATAATAACTACTACCGGAAGAACGGCATCTACGGCGTCTCATCGAACCTTGAAGCCGATGTGTTGGTGGAAGCGAACTACTTCTTCAACGTGCCGATTCCGGTTGAGACATCGCGCGATGGAAGTCCGCCCGGAGATTTGGTGGAGCGCTACAATTTCTTCGCCGGGACGACTGGAGCGCCGGGAACGCGTGGGACTGCATTCGAAGCATCATCGTTCTATAGCTATTCGCTGGACTCCGCGTCAACGATTCCGGCAATGCTGTCGAGCTATGCAGGCAGCGGCAAGTACGATTTCAGTGCAGGCGGAGCGTACCTGCCTGTGCAACTCGGCTCGTTCACCGCGCGTCAGGTTGGCAACGTGGCCGAGCTTCGCTGGATGACGATCAGCGAGATCAACAATTATGGCTTCTTCGTGCAGCGACGGATGAGTGGATTGATGGATTGGTCGGAGGTTGAGAACTCGTTTCTTGCCGGACATGGCACAACGAACGAGCCGCACTTCTATTCCTTCATCGACAACACGACATCGCAAGGATCGTGGCAATACCGTCTGAAGCAAGCGGACTTGAACGGATCGATTCACTACTCAGACCCGATTGAACTCAACATCATAACGGACGTCGCCGAAGGCACACCTGACAGGTTCATGCTGATGCAGAATCATCCGAACCCGTTCAATCCAACGACGACAATCAGATTTACAATCCCTGTAGGGACGGGGCCCGCCGGAACAACATTGGCGGGCAGGCATGCCCCGTCCCTGCTGAAGGTGTACGACGTGTTAGGGAAGGAAG
>JACRFA010000289.1 GCA_016218065.1 Ignavibacteriota bacterium
CCTTCGGGGTAATGTGTACCCCAAAGAGAGTATTTTTCTGTTCTCAAGTTCAAATCGAAAATGGTCTCACATGACTGTAGTCCGTTGTTCAGTATGCAATTAACACATTCTGAAAGTTCGACAGTTGGACAGTAGTGATATCTCGTGGTTCATTACTTCTCCGGTTTCATTTGAGGAAAGAAGATCACGTCACGGATCGAATCCTGTCCCGTGAGTAACATTGTTAAGCGATCGATGCCGATACCGAGTCCGGCAGTTGGCGGCATGCCGTACTCCAGTGCGCGCAAGAAATCTTCGTCGAGCGGCTGCACCTCTTCCTGTCCCGCGGCTTTCATGCGCATCTGTTCCTCGAAGCGCGCACGCTGATCGAGCGGGTCGTTCAACTCACTGAATGCGTTGCAGATTTCTTTGCCGTTGCAGATGGCTTCGAAGCGCTCAACGAGTCCGGCTTCCGAGCGGTGTCGTTTTGCCAGCGGCGACATCTCGACCGGATAGTCGGTGATGAATGTTGGTTGGATGAGATGATGCTCGACTTTCTCACTGAAGATTTCGTCGATGATCGCGCCCGCGCCTGCTCCGGCTGGGATTTCCACGCCGAGTTCCTTCGCAACTTGCCGGAGCTGCTCTTCCTGCCTGCCGGCAGGCATGGCGCTCTTCGCTCTTAGCTCTCTGCCTGTGTACTTCTCAATCGCATCGAACATTGTCAGCCGAGTCCACGGCGGAGCAAAGTCAACCTCATTTTCTCCGAGCATCACTTTCGTCGAGCCATTAATAGCCATCGCAACACGGTTGATCAATTGCTCGACCATCTCCATCATCCAGATGTAATCCTTGTACGCAACATAGATTTCCAGCATGGTGAATTCCGGATTGTGCGTACGGTCCATCCCTTCATTGCGGAAGTCTTTGGCAAACTCATACACGCCGTCGAAACCGCCAACGATGAGGCGCTTCAAGTACAACTCGTTCGCGATCCGTAAATACATTTCAACGTCGAGCGTGTTGTGGTGCGTGATGAAGGGGCGCGCAAACGCACCGCCATACTGCGGCTGAAGAACCGGCGTCTCAACTTCAAGATAGCCCTGCTCCTCGAAGTAGCTGCGCATCGCCGACATGATCTTCGCACGTTTGATAAACACGTCCTTGACCTGCGGATTTACGACCAGGTCAACATAGCGTTGCCGATAGCGAAGCTCCTTGTCCGAGAACTGATCGTGGACGACGACGTTGCCTTGTTCATCCTTTGTTTCTTTTGCGATGGGCAATGGGCGAAGCGACTTTGCGAGCAGCTCAACTCGTTGCGCGTGAACAGAAACTTCTCCCATCTTCGTGCGGAAAACAAATCCTTCGACGCCGATGATATCGCCGATATCCAGCAGCTTGAACGAATCGTAAAAGTCGCCGAGATCATCCTTTCTCAAATAGATCTGAATCTTTCCCTGTGAGTCCAGGATGTGGCAGAAGGCGGCCTTCCCCATTTTGCGGAGTGACATGATGCGGCCTGCGACAGCGACGATCCGTCGCGGTGCATCGTCTTTGAACGACTCGACGATCTCCTTCGAAAAGGCGTTGCGGGGAAATTCGTATGGGTAAGGATTGATGCCGCGCTTGCGAAGCTCATCAAGCTCCTCACGGCGGCGGCGCATAAGTTCGTTCAGGTCCAGCGAGTCTGACTGTACTTCCAAAAAACATCTCCATCAATTGAGAAAAACGGGTGAGAGGAACTGTGAAATGATAGGGAGAAGGAGAACGAGAAGCAAGAAGCCTTCTGACTGGCACAGAATGAGTTCTTGCGCAAAGCGTTGAGAGTGCAACACTCCTCAAGAGCCTTCAGCCGACGGGTCGAATAATTCAGATTGCGAATCTTGACGACGTTCGGGCGGAAGCAAATGCATCAGCAAATCTGCCGAAGCTTGAGCGAGTTCCTTCGGCTCGAGCTTATGAAGTCCGCCACCGTACGAACGACCGCTATGAATCAGTCGCTCGACCGGTATTGAATTGAGA
This sequence comes from Ignavibacteriota bacterium, assembly GCA_016218065.1. GTDB lineage: Bacteria > Bacteroidota > Ignavibacteria > UBA10030 > UBA6906 > CAADGV01. The sequence continues at coordinate 2,005 of JACRFA010000289.1, forward strand.
GCATCCCACAACCGACGAAGAAGCTCGGGGTTTTTATCAATTGCCTTGAGAAGAAAAGGCTGCGGGTAAAGCATGAGATAAACGTTGGCTGCACAAGCCTGCGAGTGATTGAGAAGAAATCTGAATGCCCGCGCAACCTTAGTGTCGCTCCGTCCCATGTACGTGCAAAGCAATGGAGCCGGAGGACGATTTTCCTGCGAGTACCACGGCGATCTGTGTGTACAAATATATCCCGCGTGAATTCCCTTTTGCTTTCCCATTTCAAGATACGCCCATAAACCCGCGAAGTTTTGCTTGACGTGAGTCTCAGATAACTTGCAATCAAGCAGAAAGAGCTTCTTCTCCAGAATTGGATTGCCCGACTCGTCAGCCAGTATTTCATCACCATCAACATATCGTGGACTCGGAAGTATCGGACGAAGGAACTCTGCAGGAATCTGATAGCGAGCAGCTTCCTCTGGCGTCAAGATAAAGAAACTATTGGCACCGGTTGCCAATCCTCTCTTGATCTGAAAAAGATCTGACAGAGTTGTCCCGGTCGACGGCCCGTCGTCAGTAAAGGTTGAACTATCCAGCTTTGACCATTTGGAATTCGGGTTCAATGCCGAACGTGGAATGACAGTTGTCTTTGTCGGCGAAGAGAGTGAACCCCCGAACGTAAAATCAACGCTGCTGTTTTCCTGCGGTGGCGATTTCTTGAACCAAATCACCACGGACGAAACGAGTGCATCATCGAATTGCACATCGTGAATGTCAAAGCGGTGCAATCGTAGAAGCGTCACCTGCTCACGAAGATATTTCTTGACTTCCCTACCATAGTTGACATCCATAAATTCACTCGGGACGAGCCAGCACGCAAGCCCTCCATCCGCAAGCCAATTGTGAGCATGCAACAAGAAGTAACAGTACAGACCCGCAAGGCCGTTCAGTTTGAGGCCGAGATACTTTCCAATGAGCCTCTGCAATTTCTCTTTTGATTCTTGTGAGAAGTGATGATGTCGAATATACGGCGGGTTGCATACGAGGAGATTTGATCTTTCCTCATTGGTCAACGGAATGGGAAGTTCAAAGAAGTTGGCGATCGTGAGTTGGAGCGGCGTCGATTTCCAAAGAGAAGACGCGTCCCTTCCGTAGTGTTCATCAATCTCGAACCCTTGGGCACGCGCAAGACGATCAATAGTCAACCACTTCAAGAGTGCAGAATAAAAGGATCCTGTTCCAAATGCTGGGTCCAAAAAGCGGATCGATTCTTCGCTCGTCAACATTTTGAGCGACGCGCGGACGATTTCCGCAGCAAGGCCCGGTGGTGTGGCAAACTGTCCTTGTCGATTCCGTTCGGCATGAGACTTTTCAGAATCCAGTTGGATTTGCCGTTCCAGCCTGTCTATTTCAATCGCCTCAATCGAGTTCATGCGTTAGAGACCCAATTTGCCGAGATCGTCAATTCGATGTTCCCAGACCCAGTCGATACCTTCGGCGGCTTCGTAGCCGAGATAGCCACTATCGAAATAGCCACAGAGAAAAAGAACAAACCGTATTTTGTCTCCGTATGTCGTACGCAGTTGATTCACCTTCGTTGCTTCTTCTTTTCTTCTCTTGTTCGTATTCGTGAAATCACCCGCTGACTTTGCCTCAATCAAAACCGGTAGATCACCTTGCTTTGCACGTCGAGGCATGATCACCGTGTCGATTGGTATGTTGACTTGTTTGGTTCTTCCAGGTTGCTTCACCGGGACATTGAATCTGAAAGAGAATGTGCCAGACGAAAGAGTACCAAGTGTTACGTGTCTGGACTCAACGTACCGATAGCCGCGGTCAAGTAACCACTTTTTGATAGTTGCCAGTTGCCTCTGTTCTTGAGCATTTCGAATTATCGGATCGGCAACTGCACCACACAATCTATCTGCGACAATTGTTGCCGCGCGGTATATCTCGTCAACCGACGGTGTTCGTTTCCGTTTGAGCCAAGTGAAAATATCATGGTCGGCTAACTTCATAATTGTTCGTCCGATTCTCAACAATTCACTGTCCAGGGATGCCTTTGTCATTTGTGGAGGAATACGTTTGCCGATCTCCATGCTTCTCACCAGATTCGGCGCGATACCCGCAAGGCCGATCAAACGATCTCTTGCAATCGGTGGGGCTGTGGCCATTCTGAGCATCGGGAGAACTCCGGGATTTGTTCGTAGTACGTCCGGTGAAATGTCATTAAGATTATCAGTTAGTTTGAGTGCAAGTTCAACTTCTTTTGTAGTAGATAATCTCGTCGCCCTGTACGCTTTTGGTGCAAACCGCATGAACCAACTGTTATAGAAATCGACTGACTGCGCGATGTCTTCTTTCCATATCTGCGGTTTACCTGAATTGATTGGCATCTATTGACTCATTTGTTCGTATCTATCCAACGGAAAACACTCCTCGTTGCAGGTCGACCAGTCCAACTTGCCTCGGCATTCCCGCTCAATGCGGGTCACTATGCTTTTCGTGGAGAAGATAATCTTCGAAGTGAGTTGACCAGTCGGGAGGACCCTGCAAATCCATGCTCAACGCGGTTTCAAAAAAATCATACTCCATTCCGTCGGGGCTGTCAGGAATTTCCAGTGTCACGTTTACATGTGTGTTCGGCTTCAATTCCACTGGTTCAGTAAGCTGAAGGAACTTGCCGTCGTAGATTGCTTTTGTATGAATTGTCATGATAACGCCCTTCCACTAATTGGCCGAATCAATCTACAAAATATTACAAAAAGATTCGCGGCTGGCGCCCATTCCACCACGGTCTTCCCATTCAGAATTCTTCCGGCATTCCCGCCAGACTTCTTAACTGACGAACCCCGCAGCAAGTGAGGCTGTTACCTTTCGGTCATCACCACTTCTTTGGACCTGATGTAGAGTGTATCGGCGCTGAGGTCAGCTTCGTTCTCCCACGCAACAAAGTAGCCGCCATTCTTGACCTTAAGAAACTCTCTGAGGTCTCGCAGTTCTTCGAATGCTTCACAATCGAGGAGTGGTTTCACATCGAAGGCTCTCTTCTCTCCAGTTTCGAATTCGAGAGAAAGTGTCCAGTCAGGGTTCGGTACGACATTGGATATGGTCCTCACCAGTTCCCCTTAGGCTTTCGACTAAAATTCTTCCACCATCCCCGCCAGCTTCCTTAACTGACGAACCTCGGGTCGTGTGAGACTGCGCGTTCCTCCGCGGGCAATCCCCTCCTTGGTAACCGGGCCGTACGCAACACGGTCGAGTTTCTTGACTTCATAGCCGAGCGATTCAAACATGCGACGTACTTGCCTGTTGCGTCCCTCGTGAATGATAATGCCGATCTCTTTTCCCTTCCCACCCGGAATGATATACACCTCGGCCGGCGACGTCTTGCCATCTTCAAGCTTCATGCCCTTGCGAAGCTTCTCGGCATGCTCATGCGTGAGCGCGGTTTCCAGGCTTACCTGATATGATTTCGAAATCTCAAACTTCGGATGCATGAGCCGGTTGGCAAACTCACCGTCATTCGTCAGCAACAGCACACCCGTCGTATTCCGGTCGAGACGCCCGATGGGATAGACGCGTTGCTTCGTCCTGACAAGACTCATCACCGTTGTTCTTCCCTTCTCATCGCTGAGAGTAGTAATGGCATCCTTCGGCTTGTTCATCACCAAATACAAATAGTCATGCACTTGGGCAACCTGTTTGCCCTCCAAAAATACTTTGTCGCGCTGCGGATCGATCTTCCGACCAAGGTCGGTCATCACTTTGCCATTGACCTGAACGCTTCCGTTCGTGACAAGCTCATCGGCTTTGCGACGCGACGCGATACCGCACATGCTAAGATAACGGTTGATACGAATGAGTTCAACGGGTTCAGGTTTTGAGGTACGTTTCATCGGCAGTGGTCAGTTAAAAAAAGAATCAAGAGATCTTTCCTCGATAGAGATCAGCAATTGGAAAACACAATTCCATGTCGTTCCAGTCAAGGTCGCCGTAACGGATTTTGAATTTTCTAAATTGTTTGATGTCTCGGTACTTTTTCGTCATCGGATTTCGGGCAGAGCGCAGAAATGGACCAAAGTCAACAACTTTTTCCTTGCCATTGTTGAATGTCAGGCGAATTTTGTAATCTTGAACGTACTCTGCATTTTTGATTTCTATGGGGTCAGGTCGACTCATCGAATCCTCCTGCGAATAACCTTCGGTTGCAATTGCTTTCCGTACACAAAAAAATCGATCCATTTTCGAACAATATCATCGGCATAAGCATTCACAAACTTCACAAATTCATTTGATTTGTCGGAGGAAAGTGGACGCTTCCCTGAAACGTCCAAGAGTTTCACTTCGACAATCTCTCCGTCTTCGATTACGATTTCGACTTTGCTTTCTCTGCCTTGAAATCTTCCGTGCACGTGAATCGGTTTGTGTTCATTCGAATAGAAGAAGATTGAGATGCCGAGATATTCATAGAGTTTGGGCATAAGAGACCTTACTCGATTTCAGATTCCCCCGACGAATCATCCGTGTCAACTTTGCGCAGCGTTCCATCTTCACTCACGACGATTCTCGTATCGTCATCACCCTCCTCCAACTCGCCACCATCGTTCGCTTCAGCCGCCTTTGCTTCCTGTTCTCTGAGGAGTTGCTTCTCGACTTCAAACTCTGCTTCCGCCATCAGCTCCTCGATCTCCCGCGGCTTCGGCAGCTCGGAGAGATCATTCAACCCAAAGTGCTTCAGAAACTCCTTCGTCGTTCCATAGAGCAGCGGACGCCCGGGCGACGCGGCTCTTCCGACAATCGTAATCATGTTCCGCTCCATCAGAGAACGTATGACGTAGTCCGCATTCACACCGCGGATGGATTCAATCTCGGGCTTCGTGACAGGCTGCTTGTATGCAATGACTGCGAGACTTTCCAAAGCTGAGACCGAGAGCTTGCGCTTCGTCTTTTCACGCAACATCTTGCCAAGCCACATCGCGTACTGAGGCAGTGTCGCAAACTGGTAGCCCCCCGCGACCTTCACGATGTGCATCGAGCGACTGGTCGCCTCGTACTCCTTGTTCAACTGCTCCACGATGTCGAGAACGGCCTGCTCGTTGATTCTCCGTTGCGGAAGCTCGCCTGCTTCAAACTCGCCGAGGATATCAAGAATCTCTCTGACGGAAAGCGGCTCATCAGTTGCAAACAACAGCGCTTCAATGATCTGCTTCAGTGTTGTCCCCTGCTCCCCTGTCATTACCTCTCCGCTCCACGTGGTTGAGTATGTGCTACTGATCGAATGAGGATGTCATCCTCGCCCTCAATGGGCAGCAACGAAATAGCTTTGTTCTTCGTCATCTCCAATAGAGCAATCACTGTCACGATGATCCGCATTTTTTCCGTCATGTGTCCCACAAGTTTCATGAGTGTGGCTTCGCCGTTCACGCGTAGATAGTCAAGCGCGTAGCTCATCTGTTCTTCGATCGTCACGTTGAAGAGCTGCACTTCATGCACGACTCGCTTGGGCATGCTGTCCAACGCTTTCTTGTACGCGGCGATCAGATTGAACAGCGTAATATCTTTCAGTATGTCTTGCTCTTCATCCTCCACCTGCACTGCCGGATCTGCCTGGAAGAACTTGCGGTAGTGGACCTTCCGCTGCTCATCTTCAATCTTCGAAAACTCCAACGACATTTCTTTGTAGCGCTTGTACTCGATGAGACGCCGAACCAACTCGGCACGCGGGTCCTCTTCCTCGCCATCGGGACCAATCTCGCGCGGGAGCAACATTCTCACTTTGATTTGCATGAGCGTCGCCGCCATAACAATGAAGTCGCCCGCGACTTCAAGATCGAGCGTCGCCATCAAATGCAGGTACTCAAGAAACTCCTGCGTGATTTTGGAGATGGGTATGTTGTAGATATCCAATTCATCGCGCTTGATGAAGAAGAGGAGAAGATCGAGCGGACCTTCAAATTCCGTAAGTTTGACTCGGTAGACGCTCATGGTCGGATCATCGTTCGATATTCAGGTTTCAAATTTCTTCATGAGTAGCTCGACTTCTCTCTTTAACTCAGGTAGGGATTCCCCAATCGTTTCCCATACTGTCTTCGTATCGAATCCCCAATACTCGTGAACTAATTTGTTTCTCATGCCAATGATTTTCTTCCAAGGAACGCTCAATGCTATTGACCTAATACTGTCCGGAATGTTGTTGGCTGCTTCTCCAATGATAGAGAGATTCATCAACACCGCATATAATCCTTTTTCATCATTCACAAAGTCTGTGTACGTCTGCCCTTGCACGCAACGTTCAATGCGCTCGATCGCACTTTTGATATCTTCAAGGAAAACAATCGGGTCACGGTTCATACCGGCAACAAGGAATCCTTGATATGCTCGTAGATACGAGGCTTGATCCCGGATCTCGAGACGAGATCCACTTTTCGACCAATGATATTACTCAGCCGTTCTTCAAGGTCTATGAACTTGAAGAAGCCGATGGCACTGTGAAAGTCCACAAGAATATCTACATCGCTTTCGGGGGTTTGATCGCCGCGGACGTACGATCCGAACATCGCGAGCGATGCCACATGGTAGTCCTTCTTAAGTTCATCCATATGCTGACGGATCAAATCCGCAAGCACAGGAGCAAGAGTTTTGTTAAGCGTGTTCGTTTCCATCCCTCAACCTTGAAATCTTGAAGCTCAATCGCGTTGTGTCAGCCCAGCTTCATTACGTTTCGTACTTCCTTCATGGTCTCCTCCGCTCGCGCTCGCGCTTTCGTTTCCCCGTCGGCAAGAATCGCCGTCACCTCATTGGGGCGCGTCTCGTAGAACGCACGCTTCTCTCCGATGGGCGCAAGCGTCTCGATTATTCTTGTCGCACAACGCCGTTTGCAATCAACGCAGCCAAGCGCACCGCTTCTGCATCCCGACTCAATCTCTGGCGCCTCAGTAGTATTGAACTTCAGATGGTACGTATACACAAGACAAATCTCCGGTCGTCCGGGATCGTTGCGGCGAATTTTTTGCGGGTCAGTAACAGCGCCCTTCATCTTTTTCTGAATGTCTTCCGGAGAATCCGAGAGAAGGATGGTGTTGCCGGCGGACTTACTCATCTTCTTGTCTGCTCCATCAAGGCCGGGCAGGCGAGCGAACTTCGTCAGCTTCGGCTCAGGCTCAGGGAACACAGCGCCGTACTGTGCATTGAACTTGCGAGCAATCTCGCGCGTGATCTCCACATGCGGAACCTGATCTTCACCGACCGGCACGAAGTCGCCCTTGTACAAGAGAATGTCGGCGGCCTGCAACACCGGATAGCCAATGTGCCCGTACGTGACGCTCTCAATATTGAGATCGCGCACTTGATCCTTCACCGCCGGGTTGCGCTCGAGACGCGCCTGCGTGATCAACATCGAGAAGATCAAATGCAGCTCCGTGTGCTCTTTGATTTGCGATTGCCGAAACATCGGACTCTTCACCGGATCGATACCAACCGCCAGCCAATCGATGAGCATGTCGATCGAATTTTGGTAGATGTCGGACGAATCGATGTTCGTCGTCAACGCATGATAGTCGGCGATGAGATGAAAGTTTTGATACTGTTCCTGGAGCGCAACCCAGTTTTCCAGTGCGCCGACCAGATGTCCCAAATGGAGTTTTCCTGTCGGACGCATGCCGCTGAGAATTGTTTTCTGTGTTGCCAAGAATTTTTCCTGTTAGAGTTCGTCGGGCATTCAAACAACAAACCCGTCGTAGAGACGGGTCACTGGAGAAACAGATACGGCTTCCATCGCTCATCCAACCTTCCCACGAAGTGACTGATGAACGTCACGTGATTCGGACGCATCGGTCTGCGAAGCAGCGGCATTCCCGCTTCATCGGGCATGCGATCTCCCTTCCGATTGTTGCACTTGACGCATGCGCAGACCAGATTGTCCCACGAATCTTCGCCGCCTCGCGACAACGGCAGCACGTGGTCGATCGTGAGCGTCAGATCGCCGCGACCGCAATACTGACATCTATGACCATCTCTGCGAAGAACATTCTTGCGCGAGAGAATAATTCGCTTGTAGGGAACCTTCACGTACATCGAGAGCTTCACGATACTTGGAAACGGCATCGTTGTCGACACAGAATGTACCGCCCTCCCGTCGTACGCCTCAATAAGCTCGGCCTTCCCGAGGTAAAGAAGCACAATAGCCTTCTTCACATTAATCACGCTCATCGGCTCGTAGCTCTGATTGAGAATCAGAACTTTCGCATTCATTTTTCCCTGAGCCGTCCGCTGTGTCGCATACGCGCTGAAGTTGCTTACCTCCTTGCTGTCAGCCTTAGTTGAAAAATCGCCGTGAACTATGCTGAGAAAATATAGCACTAAGAGTAGGTAGAGTCAAGCAGATCGCCTTCCATCCCATGACCATTCACCGTTGACATTGACAATGTGTATGGGGCTTCCGACGGGCCTGCCTGCCGGTAGGCAGGGTAGGCAGGTGTTTCTCGTCAACGCTGCGCATAATGCCGCGTAGCGGAGCCGACTACCTCGGCGCAAAGGCCTGCCTGCCGGCAGGCAGGCGGTCGCCCTAACATCCATTTCACAAAAAAGCCTCGAACATCTGTCCGAGGCTTTCTCTTTTCGATTTCGCGATCACACTATCGTGGAATCTGAACGGCGAGATACGTCGTTCCTTGCGGCTTCTTCACTCGCAGCAGCACGGCGTCGCCGGGCTTCTTCGATTCAATAATCTTCTTCAGATCATTGGGCGAATTAACCGGGCGACGCTCAGCTTCCAGAATGATATCGTTCGCCCGAACTCCTCGTTCCTCAGCTTCTTCGAATTGATCCACAGCAGAAACAACTACACCGTGATCCACCTCCTCAGCCTTCCGTTCATCGGAAGTCAGCGGACGAACAGTCATGCCCAGCTTATCGAATTTCATCGACGAAGATCGCGGCTCATTCTCTTCAACATCGTTCTCCCGATTCGAGGCCTTCACCGTAGTCGCCCCGTCATCGCGTTGTCTCAGCGTTACTTTCTTTTCAAGCGTCTTTCCGTCCCGGAAGATCTTCAGCGTTACGATATCGCCCGCATGCTTCATTGCAATGTTACTCTGCAATCCGTTCGGCTCGTTCACTTCCTTTCCATCAATCGAGAGAATAACGTCGCCGTCTTTGATTCCGGCGCTTTCACCCGCTCCGCCCTTCACAAGACTCTGCACGAGCACGCCTCTGGCCTGATCCAACCCGATTGCGCTCGCAGTCGTCTGGTCAATAGCGCCAATCTGCACGCCGATATAGCCGCGCCGAACTTTGCCATTCTGAATCAGATCCGTCGCAACAGTCTTGACAATGTTGACTGGAACTGCGAAGCCATATCCCTGATAGCGCATATTGGTTGTCGCGATGGCGGTGTTGATTCCGATAACTTCGCCATTCATGTTCACAAGCGCGCCGCCGCTGTTTCCGGGATTGATCGCCGCATCCGTCTGTATGAAGTTCTCGATGCCGTAACTATCCTGAATGATGTTGATGTTGCGGCCAATCGCGCTGACAATTCCCGCCGTGACTGTTGAGCTGAGACCCAGAGGATTGCCGACTGCCAGCACCCACTCGCCCACGACA
>JACRFA010000293.1 GCA_016218065.1 Ignavibacteriota bacterium
AGCACGCGCATTCGGTTCTCGGTTGCGTCGAGGAATGGGGGAGAAGGAGAATCGTCCGAAGGACTCCTTTCGGAGCAGAAGGTGACGTTGAAGGTGTACGATGTGTTGGGAAAGGAAGTGGCAACGTTGGTGAATGAGAATCTGAACGCCGGAAATTATGAAATGACGTTCGATGCGAAACGTCTTGCCAGCGGCGTGTACTTCTATCGCCTGGAGGCCGGAGCGTTTTCACAGACCAAGCGAATGCTGTTGATGCGTTGAGTCGGCGAAGATCGGTAACGGACTTGATTGCCTGAAACCCGTCTCGATGTTCCGAAGGAACACCTTCGACGAAAGTTGTTCCGACAAGTCGGAACAACTTCGGAGAGACGGGATTTTGTTTTCATCAAGACCCCTCACAAGAATCCCGCTTGACGAATTATTCCGCAAGTACTTCAAACGCCTCCCGCCAAAGACATCACCCAAAGAGAATTCCTTACCTCTTTTGGCTCACTGCTGAAACCTCGCCGCCTCTTTCGGTCTCCTCCATCCAACGTAAAGATCCCACACCCGGCTTTTTGCCAGAGTGGTTCTTGGATTATCAGGACCTTGGGACCGCACAAGATCATCATAGCTCTGAATCAATAGTGACTCTGCCTCACTATACTTGTGCTGGCCGGCGAGACACTCACCCAACGCGCTTCGTGCGAGTGCCGTAAAGAAATGTCCCTGCGGCATCAATTCTTCCCGGAGCTTCACGGCCTCACGTAGCACCTTTTCTGCATCGGCGGCGCGCCCCAGTCGATTCAAACTCAACCCTTGAATCGTCAACGCTGTCGGATAGTTGTCGTAATGTGTGCCGAAGCTTTTGAGGTAGATGCTTGATGCTTCCTGTGCTTTCGCGAGCGCCTCGTCGTACATTTTCTGTTGGTACAACAACGCGGCTCGGTTCCTCACGTTGTCACCGAGCCAGAGATTGCGTGGCGCGAGTAATTGACGAAAGATCCTTTCACCTTCGCTGAGCGCCGAGTCTGCTTCACCGAGTCTGCCAGCTTCAGTCAGGAATCCCCCGTAGATCGTCAACACAAATCCGAAATCGGGCGTGGAGGTTGAGGCGATTCCCGCGCGTCGGCTTTTCGCAACCGCTGCCTGCGATGTTTGCAATGCCTCCTGAAACTTTCCCCGGTCTGCGAGCACGGAAGCGAGAGTCGATTGCGTAACGCGGACAACAAAATGGGGATCGCTTGTGAATTTCTGACTGAGTTGCAGTACTTCTCGAAACGAGAGTTCCGCTTCTCTGGAATCGCCTTGTGTACGTCTCAAGTAACCGAAGTTATTGAGCGCCTCGGCAAATATCTCCACTTTCACTTTTCCGTCATCGACCGCGGACCGCAGTTGTGGCAACGTTCCTCGGAACAGGTTCTCGGATTCGGACAGTTTGCCTTGCGCGAAGAGTTCCATTGCCCAGAGGGCCAACGTATCGAGAGACTCCATTTCGTTTCTGCCCGATTGCTCCGCGCAGAGTTGAGCGTACTTCTGATAGTGTTCGTACATCAAGTCGTATCGTCCCTGGCGTCCGAACGCATCGCCGAGAATGCGTTCCAGCCGCAGGCGAATTTCAGGCTGTCGCGTGAATTCGTCACTCTCAAGTCTCTTGGCTGCGTCATCCAGAATATCCTGCATCACTGTTGAAGTCCGTGAAGTCCCGGTGACTTGTTGCATCGGGTTGGTGTAAGTGAGCATCTGCTGCAAGAAGGAGTTGATCGTCTCCGTCCTTGCCTTATCGGCGCGCGCCTGCCGGACCTGATATAACGTGATCGCGATTCCCGCTACGAGACCTGCAAGAAGCAATGCACTCGTTGCCGCCAGAAGCCGGTGGCGACGAACGAATTTGGTGACGCGGCGACCAATTGACTGAGGCCGCGCTTGGATAGGAAGATCAGAAAGATGCCGGCTGATGTCTTCCGCGAATTGTTCAACGGTGATATATCTTCGGGAAGGATCCTTTTCAAGCGCTGCGAGCACGATAGTATCAAGCTCACCCTTCAAATGTTTCCGCGCGCGGTCCTTTCCTTCCTGGCATTCGTTCAGTATTTCTCTGCTGCTCGGTTTCAGCGGCTATTGTTCCTGAATTGCGGCCGAGATGTCCTGCTGATTTGTTCCTGACACATCATAAGGTCTCTGTCCCGTAAGGAGAACGTACAGCAAAACTCCGAGTGAATACACATCGCTGGCGGTTGTGATCTCTTTGCCGGCTGCTTGTTCAGGGCTGGCGAACTCTGGAGTGAAGATGTTGGCGCGAGTCCGGGTTACGTCGGTCGCCGGCGTCTCGTACTCGCCGACGAGCAGCTTTGCGATGCCGAAGTCGAGCAGTTTGGGAATGCCATCCGGGGTCACGAGGATGTTGTTGGGTTTCAAATCCCGGTGTACAATCAACCGACCGTGCGCGTACTGGACTGCGGCGCAAACGGTGAGAAAGAGCTTCAGTCGTTGTTCGATGGAGTACCGCTGGTGATTGCAGAAATCGTCAATCCGCTCTCCATCCACAAACTCCATGGCAAGATAGGGCATGCCTTCGGTCGTTGTCCCACCGTCGAGAAGCCGCGCAATGTTTGGATGATCGAGCCGCCCAAGCGTTCGTCGCTCAAGATTGAATCGTCGGATCAACTCCGGGGAGTACGCTGCAAGGCGCACCACCTTCAGGGCAACACGGTTGCTCGGCTCTTCATCAGTACGGACAGCTTCGTACACTTCCCCCATCCCGCCCTTTCCCAACAACCGAACAACGCGATACGGACCGATGCATAAACTCTGGCTTTCAAGCTGACGCAGTATTGAAGCTTGAGGTGTTTGTGCAAGAAATGATCCCGTGTTGGCGTGGGCGGTGAGAAGTGAAAGGAGTTCCTCGGCGAGCGGCTGATCTTCCGCATGGAGTTCGGTAACCATGGCGGCACGTTTCTCTGCTGGTAAAGAACACGCTTCAGCGAAAAGTTGTTTGAGCCGATCAGCTCCCACGTTCAATCAGGCCGTTTGTTGGTGAGGAATCGATAGAGCCATGCACGGGCAAATTCCCAGTCGCGAATGACTGTCCTCGACGAGACATTGAGCAGCTCCGCGATTTCTTCGTTCGTCATTCCGCCAAAAAATCGAAACTCAACGATGCGTGCCGACCGTGCGTCGGCTTTCTCCAGTGCGCTCAAGGCTTCGTCAAGCTCAGCGATGTCATCGAGGGATTGATCGGCGGCGAGGAGGTCATCATCCATCGTGACACGAATACTGGTCCCGCCACGTTTGTCGGCGCGGCGGGCGCGAGCGTGATCTACAATGATCTGTCGCATGGATACTGCGGCGATGCTGAAAAAGTGAAGCCGGTTTTGCCATGAGAGGTTTCGGCTTCCGATGAGCTTTAAAAAAGATTCGTGGACCAGATCGGTCGTGAGCATCGTCTGACCGGGTCCTGATGAACGGAGATTCGCCGACGCAATTCGACGCAACTCATCATACACGAGAGGAATGAGCTGTTGAAGGGCCTCTTCATTGCCGGATCGCGCCTCTTCGAGGAGAAGCGTTGCATCCATACAGAACAAAGGTATCGATTTGACCCAAGGAACGCAATGTCAGTTTTCGCTCTCCTATTCCGTGTTACTAATAGAGGTGTGGTCTGACCGTTTCGAGACCATCTCAAGAGTGCGGGTCGCACAGCCACGATACTGAAGAGCAGACCGAAGTAGAACGTTACGCTACGCGCCCTGTCTACCGGTCGCACAGCCACGATACTGAAGAGCAGACTTCCTTTGCATCAAGCATCCCTTTTAGAGAGGTGATGGGGACGAGAATGAAGATCGGGTGTGTTCTGTACGTCAAACTCCCTGCGATGCTTAATCCCTGCTACCCCCAGTTGCGAACTGATCATCGCACAATATCTGATCTCAGTATGCCAGCCGGTTTCCTGCTCGTGCTGTTCATGAATTAGCGACGTGTCCGGCAGACGGCTTACATCAAGACTCAATCGAAGACGAGAATATGGAACACCGAGCCGGCTTCTTACTCCAGACGTGATTTAAAAATCGTTTTCCGCAATTGGACATTCACTACTCAGATAAGGAACACACACCATGAAAAGCGCGGCAAGATATCTCACATTGCTCATCGCATTAGCACTGAACAACTCGAACCTACTCATCGCACAGTGGGTAACCAACGGACCATGCGGCGGCGTCGTCCGATGCTTGGCTATCAATGGCTCGAACTTCTACGCTGGTACCGATGGCGCCGGAGTTTTTCTCTCCACCAACAATGGCGCAAGCTGGTCATCCATTACTTCAAATATGCCGACCGGCTTGACTAATTCGCAGGTCTATGCACTCACCACAAGCGGCCCGAATCTCGTTGCCGGGTTGTACGGCTTGGGCATCTACATTTCAACGAACAATGGCGCGAGCTGGTCTATTCATAACACAGGATTGACGGGCCAGCAGATTCACTCGTTCGCCAGTATTGGCACGAATCTCTTTGCCGGGATATTTGGCGGCGGTGTCGATATTTCTACCGACAATGGTATGACGTGGGCTGGAGCATACACGGGTCTGACGAACGTGAATATTGTTTCCCTCGCATCGAGCGGCACGAATCTTTTTGCCGCAACTTACGGCAGCGGCGTATGGCTCTCGACGAACAACGGCACAAGCTGGACTCGAACGACGTTCCCGAGCACGTATGCGATTTCTTTTCTGACCAACGGCGCGACGATCTATGGTGGAGCATCTAACGGCATTTGGGTCTCAACGAACAGCGGAACATCATGGACTGCCATCAACACCGGCTTGGCAAGCGCGTATGTCTACGCTCTAGCTCAGATCGGCACAACTCTCTTCGCAGGGACCGATGGCGCGGGAGTGTATGTCTCCACCAACAACGGCGCGAACTGGTCTGTCGCAAATTCGGGTTTGACGAATCAGTCTATCCGGGCGTTTGCCACGATTGGTACGAGCATCTACTCTGGAACTGTCGGCGGTGGGATTTTCCTTTCATCGAACAATGGCACAAGTTGGACTACTGCCCATGCCGGGTTGCTGAACACGAATGCCACGGCTCTTTCTGCTAACGGTTCGAATCTTTTCGCTGGGATTGATGGCATGGGCGTCCTTCTCTCCACCAACAATGGAACGACATGGACGAGCGTTAGCTCCGGATTGCCGTCCCAATCTGTTACATCTCTCACCACAAACGGCGCAAATCTCTTTGCCGGGACTTATGGTGCCGGCATATATCATTCAACAAACAACGGGATAAGTTGGAACACCGCCAACAACGGCGTGACGAACAATAACATATATTCTCTTGCCACGGTCGGGACAAATATCTACGCCGGGTCCACTGTGGGCACTTTCGTTTCGACGAACAACGGTGCGAGTTGGACCCTGGGCACCGGCATGTCGGGCATTGAGTATGATTTTGTCGGGCTGGGGACAAATGTCTTCGCGGGGAAATCTGGCAGCAACGGCACTTATATGTCCACCAACAACGGCGTGAGTTGGACACAGCTCAACTCAGGATTGTATTCTGTTCGTGCGCTTGCCGTAATCGGTACGACTCTCTATGCCGGAACAGATGGCTATGGCGTTTATCTTTCAACCAACAATGGCACAACATGGAGCAATGCAGGCGTTGGCACATATAACAGTTACATCCAATGCCTTGCCACGAATGGTGCAGGTCTCGTAGCCGGAACGAATGGCGGCGGTGTTTATTCCCTTGCCAACAACATGGCAAACTGGGTTACGGTGAACACTGGCCTGACCAACACGCATGTCCACGCTTTCGCTGTAATCGGGACGAATCTTTTTGCCGGCACCGTGGGCAGCGGCGTCTGGAAGCGTTCATTGTCGGAGATGTCGGTTACACTTACATCCAATGAAGTGCCCGCGCAATTCTCATTGTCGCAGAACTATCCGAACCCGTTTAATCCGAGCACGCGCATTCGGTTCTCGGTTGCGTCGAGGAATGGGGGAGAAGGAGAATCGTCCGAAGGACTCCTTTCGGAGCAGAAGGTGACGTTGAAGGTGTACGATGTGTTGGGAAAGGAAGTGGCAACGTTGGTGAATGAG
>JACRFA010000034.1 GCA_016218065.1 Ignavibacteriota bacterium
CCTCAGCACGACTGACTCCACATTAACCACGCTCTCGCCATCGAATCTCGTTGCCGATGAATTCAATTCCGGGACGTTGAACGCGGCCTGGCAGGTAGTGAACCCGCTTGGTGACGGCTCACAGAGTATGACGGGAACACAAGTACATTTTGCCGTGCCCTCGGGCGTCCGTCACGATATGTGGGAAGACGACAAGAATGCCCTTCGCATCAAGCAAAACTGCAACAACGCGGATTTTCAAATCACGGTGAAGTATGACAGCGGAATGAATCAAGGCTCGCAGATCCAGGGACTTATTGTACAGCAGGATAGCGCAAACTTCATCCGGTTCGATTTCAACAGTGACGGGACCGCAACACTGATGTTCGTCGCGACATTCACCAACAACTCGGCCACGATCCGACTTAATCAAGCAGCGCTCGACACAAACAACACTGCGCCACTCTACATGAGAATCACGCGGAACGGTGCATCATGGAAACATGAACACTCTCTGAACGGAACAACGTGGACGACCGGTGTTACCTTCACCCATCAACTGACCGTCAGTTCGATTGCGCTCTTTGCCGGTAACGCCGGCGGGAACCCGGCCTTCGGCACTGCCATCGATTACTTCCGATTGTCCGGCGGACCAACGGGAGTCACTGCCAACCTCCAAGCGTTTCTGGAAGGACCTTACAGCGCAGCAGGCGATACCATGCGGATGGACATTCGCTCGTCGATGCCGCTGTCGCATCCATACAATGTCGCGCCGTGGAACTACGCGGGGTCGGAACAAGTGGGTACGATTCCGCAAGATGTAGTCGATTGGGTTTTGATTGAACTTCGAACGGATACTCTCGCAAGCTCGAAGTTGGCAACGCGGGCGGGCTTCATCAAGAAGGATGGTACCATTGTCGATACATCGGGAACTGGCGCGGTGACTTTCGTCAACGTAAACACCGGGAATTATTACGTAGTTGTCCATCACAGAAACCATTTATCGGTCATGAGTGCATCGCTTCTCGCACTCTCACCGTCAAGCGCACTCTACAACTTTACATCAGCCGCAACACAGGCATACGGCTCAGGAATCAAACAACTCGAGGCCGGTGTGTGGGGTCTCTACGCAGGAGACGGGAATCGATCGGCGATTGTCACCGCTTCTGATGCGAACGATGTGTTCGGCGCGTTGAACGTGACCGGCTATAATGCGAACGATATCAACCTCAGTGGAATAGTCACTGCATCCGATGCGAATACGATTTTCGAGAATCTCAATAAATCTTCACGAGTACCTTGAAACAACTGGTGTGTTCGACAACTATCGGAGGGGGAAGATCGTGCGTAAGACAATGGTTGTTACCGCGATTGCGCTACTTCAACTGCTGACAGCGCATGCCTGGGCGGCGCCAACAATCAGCGTATGGCATGGATTGAGTCAGTCATTCGGGCAGAGAGGAAATCCACAAACAGCCATCAACATTCTCGGCAACGTCAGCGATCCGGGCGGAATGCAGAGCCTGAATTACAGACTCAATGGCGGCTCGCAGATTTCGCTCAGTATCGGACCCGACACACGCCGCCTCCTCAAGGCGGGCGACTTCAACATCGACATCAACACATCCTCACTCAACATCGGCAGCAACTCCGTTCTCATTACTGCGACGAACAACAGCAG
This sequence comes from Ignavibacteriota bacterium, assembly GCA_016218065.1. GTDB lineage: Bacteria > Bacteroidota > Ignavibacteria > UBA10030 > UBA6906 > CAADGV01. The sequence goes on from JACRFA010000034.1 coordinate 1,661, forward strand.
TCAGGTCTCGACCGCAACAGTAACAGTGAACTACACTGCCGGCCAAACCTGGCCAACAACGTATTCCATCAACTGGGGAATGGCAGGAACGGTACAAAGCGTCGCGCAAGTTGTCGATGGACATTGGACACTGTTTGGAGGGACCGTCAAGCCGACTTCTACACAGATTGGTTACGACAGGTTGATCGCTATTGGGGACAAGACCTGGGCCGACTACGAGTTGACTGTGCCTATCACGATCAACAGCATCGACTCCGGCGGATTCGGCGAGCCAAGCAATGGTCCCGCCGTGGGGTTGTTGTTTCGATGGACGGGCCACACGGACACTCCCATTTCTGGTTGGCAGCCGAAATCAGGCTACTTGCCTCTGGGCGCTCTCGGGTGGTACGGTTGGGACATGAACGCCTTGAACCCGCCCAAACTTCGAATGCTGGGCAATGGACTTGCGACAATGCAGGAAGATGGATCCGGTTTCCTGATGACATTTGGCGTAACGTATGTGTTCAAGATGCGCGTCACCACAATTCCTGGTGTCGGCGGCGAGTATCGTCTGCGCGTATGGCAACAAGGACAGACAGAGCCAAAAACATGGAAACTTGCAGGGACTCAGGCTCTGTCGGATCCGCAACTCGGATCGGCGTTGCTCGTAGCGCATCATGTGGACGCAAATTTTGGAAATGTCACCGTCACTCCTGTGCCAGCGCCCGGTATTAGCAACATCCAATCTGCCCCGGGAGGAACATCGGCGACAATTACATGGGATACCGATATTCCATCAACAAGCGTTGTGGAGTACGGCCTCACAGCGTCATACGAACTTGGATCGGTCTCCAATTCGACTTTGGTCAGTTCTCACTCCATTCAGGTTTCAAGTCTCTCGGGATCGACAACATATCACTATCGCGTTCGTTCGGCAGATGCCGCCGGTAACACGGGCACTTCAGGAGATCAGACATTCACTACCACAACAGTCTCGAATGTTACATCCGATCATCTGAATCAAGGATCGCTCAACACGGGGTTGTGGACATACATCAATCCACTCGCCGACGCAACTTTGACGATGACCGGATCGCAAGTTTCGATTGCAGTCCCCGGCGGAGCCTCGCACGACGTTTGGACGGGCGGCAACTTCGCTCCGCGCATCGTGCAGAGTGTGACGAATTCTGATTTCGAAGTCCAGGTGAAATTTGACACGCCGGTAAATCAAGTCTATCAACTCGAAGGCATCATCGTTGAGCAGGACGCGAACAACTTCATGCGTTTTGATTTCGTCTCCGCCTCCGGAATCACGCGCATCTTTTCGGCGACGTTCACGAACGGCGTTGTCACTGAACGAACAAACTCCAACATCGGCGGTTCAACGCTCAGTCCGCTCTACCTGAAAGTAGCACGACAAGGAAACCAGTGGACGCAGTCGTATTCGTTTGATGGAGCAAACTGGACTGTTGCTCCGAACTCGCCATACACGCACGCACTCACTGTAACAGCAGTCGGTCCGTTCATCGGCAACGCAGGTGGAGCCAGCACACCGGCGTTCACCGGACTCATCGACTACTTTGTGAATCTCGGCGAGGTTGTCCGCCCGAATCTGAAAGCGTTTCTCCAAGGACCATTCGCGACCCCGGGCGACAGCATGCGCACCAATCTCAGAAGTGTTGTGCCGCTCAGCCAGCCGTACACCAGTTCACCCTGGAATTATGCGGGCACTGAATCTGTCGGCACATTGCCCGATAGTGTCGTTGATTGGGTGTTGATCGAACTTCGCTCAAGTACGGCATCGACGACGAAGGTCGGAACCCGCGCTGCATTCATCAAACGAAGCGGACGCGTTGTTGACACGAATGGTATCAGCGACGTGACATTCCCGGGAGTGAAAACCGGAAGCTACTACCTCGTGCTGAAACATAGAAATCATCTGCCCATCATGACTGCTTCTGCCATCGCGCTTGGCACTTCTTCAACCCTCTACTCATTCACAACGGCGCAGACACAAGCGTACGGCAGCTCGCCAATGGTTCAACTCGCCACTGGAGTGTTCGGCCTTCCGGCGGGCGACGTGAATAGCTCCCTGATCATCACCTCCGCCGATGCAAACAACGTCTTTGGTGCACTCAATGCGACGACGTATAATTCCAACGATGTGAACCTGAGCGGCGTTGTCACGAGTGCAGACGCCAACACGATCTTCAGTAATCTGGACAAGTCAAGTCAGGTTCCTTAGTAGTCGAATAACAGTTTTGGGGGATTTCTATGCGACGAAACGTCGCTTTTACTTTCGCCGCACTTCTTGCTACACTTTCCTTTTCTTCAACCTCAGCAATTGCTCAGTGGTGGAACAGCGCATGGCATTATCGAGTGCCTGTGACAGTGAATGCGAACGGCTACGCGCGTACGGATAAGCCGGCGGAAGTGACGCTCAACTTCACCGCGCTGCTTGGCGGCGGAACACTGAACGACAACTCAATTCGAGTCATCGAAGTCAACAACGTTGGCACTGTGATCGACACAAGCGTCGTGTTTCAGTTCGACAAGGATCCCGCATACAACGCCTCGACGAACGCGGTCGGCGCAGTTGTCTTCATGCTCGGCGGAACAACAGCGTCAAGCGCGACAAGATACTTTCATATCTATTTTGATGAAGGATTGGGATTCGCGCTTCCCTTCTTCTCCAACCAGCTGACACTGACAGACAACGTGTTCTTTCAGGGACAGTTCAGCTATCAGATCGCGAACCAGCTCGGCACGCTTTGGTACCACAAAATCGGAGGCGGATTTGCGGGCATGCGCGATCTGAACAACGTGGAGTGGATCGGCTTTAACCCGACACCGGGCAGTCACGGCGCGGGCGAGTACCGCGGTATTCCGAACATGGGAGTTTGCGCTCATCCCGGCTACTCCAACGGATCAAGTTCCATCATCAATCAGGGACCAATCAAAGTCACGATCAAAACACAAACAACGGACGGCAGCAACTTCACGTGGTATTGGGCATTCTACCCGACGTACCAAACGATGACATTAACATCTACCGGAACCAACTATTGGATTCTGTATGAGGGGATTCCGAACGGCACGGTCAACACGAGCACGGGCTTCGTCAAGACTTCTGCCGGCGCGACGATCTCGCTTGGATCGAACTTCGCGTACGACCTGCCCGATCCTGAATGGATGTACTTCGGCGAGACGGGCTTGAACAGATTCATGTATTTGGCGCATCACGAAGGCGACTCGCAGATCGATCACTATCGGCAATTCGTTGATGTTGGCGCCATGACCATCGGCGCGTTTGGACGCGACGGCGGAAGCGTCACCCGGTACATGAGCGGAGTTCCTCAACACCTGACATTCGGCTTCGGTGAGAACGAATCGCAGTCGGCGACAATCATGGATAATGCGTTTCGCGACCTGAGCGTTTCGACAGGCGGCGTCGAGTCAACAACATTTTCGGTCGGCAATATTCACGTCACGCCCGGCGTAACATCTGCCATCATTACGTGGACGACGAGCAGACCCGGAACGACAAGCCTCTCGTACGGCACAACGACGTCGTATGGCGCCACCATCACCGACACGAACAAGGTCACGATGCACGGCGTTACACTCACAGGACTGATGGCCTCAGCACTCTATCACTACCAGATTGCCAGTGTGGATACTGGAGGAAATCCGGACAGCACATCCGACCAAACATTCACAACAAGCGGAGCGTTCATCGTCGCGTCTATTCACACCGATCACTTCAATACGACGCCGTTCGATTCAACTTTGTGGACGCCAATCAACCCGCTCGGCGACGCGACGCTGAGCGTGAACGGAACACAGCTCTCCATTGCGGTTCCGGGCGGAACCTCGCATGACGTGTGGACTAACAACAATCTTGCGCCGCGCATCATGCAGACTTGCAACAATGTTGATTTCGATGTCGAGACGAAATTCGATACGCCGCTGAATTCACAATACCAACTCGAAGGCATGCTCGTCCAGCAGGACACTGCAAATTTCTTGCGCTTCAATCTGCAATCCGACGGCTCGGCGATCAAAGCACTGGCTGTCTCGTTTGTAGGCGGAGTAGCAACGATGAGATTCGAAACATCGCTCGGCGTAAACAACATCGCGCCATTGTATTTGCGTGTCACGCGGGTCGGCAACACGTGGTCACTTCTCCACTCCATGAACGGATCCACCTGGACGACTGCGGGCAGCTTCTCGCACACGGTGACTGTTTCGTCCATCGGAGTGTTTGCGGGAAATGCCGGAGGCAACCCGGCGCTAACGTGCCTCGTCGATTATTTCAAGAATCGAGCAACTGTCTCGCTGAACGCGACCGCGCTGCTGCAAGGTCCATACTCAGCCGCAGGAGACAGCATGCGTACGGATATTCTCCCGTATCTGCCGCTCTCGCAACCGTACAACGTTGCGCCGTTCAATTACACCGGCGCCGAGTCCATCGGTGCAATTCCCGCTGATGTTGTCGATTGGGTGTTGATTGAACTTCGGTTCGCCATCGATTCAGCAAGCAGTGTCAGCCGCCGCGCGGCGTTCATCAAGAACAACGGAAGCGTCGTCGATCTCGATGGAAGCAGCTCGGTTGTCTTCGAGGGTGTACCCGCGGGCGACTACTACATTCGCCTTCTGCATCGCAATCACATCGACATCATGAGTGCGACGCCAGTGACACTGAGCGAGACAAGCTCACTCTTCGATTTCTCTTCATCCAACGCTAAGGCATACGGCGCCTCATCCATGGTTCAAGTTGCGACCGGACGGTTTGCACTCTGTGCCGGCGACGCGAACACTTCCCGCATCGTAACAGCTGCTGATGCGAACATTCTGTTCGGATCATTGAACCAGATAGGTTACTTGGCGGGCGATGTGAATCTCTCCGGCGTCGTCACTGCTGCCGATGCAAATACTCTATTCGCGAACCTCAATACTTCAACTCATGTTCCGTAAAGAAGTATAGCTTTTCTCCATCTGATTCATTATTATCAATTCAGTTTGTCTCCCCCCTATCCATCAGCAATCCGCCTCGTCACAGGGAAACTTCATGAAAAATATTCTGATCGCATTCGCTTCGATTTTACTCTTGCACGTTGTATCGGGAGCGCAGACTGTTGTGCCGTTCAACTACAGGCTGATCGACTCACAAAATCCGCGTCATCCGCATACGACAACGGTTGGCGACATCGACGGAGACGGCTTTGTTGATGTCTCGAACGCGAGCGCCGACGGGTACACCGATGGCTTGTGGTGGTATCGCTATCCAGCATGGACCAAGGCCTTGGTTGACACCGGGTCCTTCCCCGGTGACAGGCAGAACGGAGATATTGATGGCGACGGCGATATCGATCTCGTCGCGCTCCGAGGGTTTGACTCAGGGATATCGCTTTGGTGGTACGAAAACCCAAGGCCTCTTGGTAATCCGGCGACGGCAACGTGGACACGGCACTTCATTGACAACGTTCCGTCGCACGATGTGGAATTGGCCGACATCAACCAGGACGGAAGACTCGATATTGTTATTCGACGGGACACACTTGTCGTGTTTTTCCAGGATACCGGAGTGACGTGGCAGAAGGTCGCTATCAGCGGCCGGCCCAAAGACGGGACAGGGATAGGCGATATCGATAGCGATGGCGATCTCGATATTGCGATCAATGGATACTGGTATGAGAATCCGTTGCCGTTGGGAAATCCCGCGACAACCACCTGGGCTGAACATTTCGTCGTCGCCGGATGGTCGAACCAAGTTGCCGTCCGCGTTGAAGATGTTAATAGTGATGGACGCAAAGACATCATACTAGCACCTTCTGGCGGATCCTTCGGGGGAAGGATTTCCTGGTACGAGACTACAAATCCTCTCACCGGACCGTGGACTGAACACATCATCCGCTCGGCAACTGATCCCGTTCACACATTCAAGGCCGCAGACTTTGATCTCGACGGCGACCTCGACATCATCACGGGAGAAGGGCACTGGGGCAACGATCCGGACGATATTATCCTCTGGATAAATCTTGGTGGCGGCCTGTCATGGTACCAACAGACGATCGCGACAACCGGCATCCACAACCTCCGTATTGCAGACATTGGAAATGACGGCGATATGGATCTTGTCGGGTGTAATGCGACGAACGTGGTCAACCCTTACGGATCGCCGCTTGAGATGTGGGAGAATACACTCATCGATGGCGTCGGACCTCCCATCATCGTCACCGAACCAACAAACCAGTCCGCAGTCGTTGGACAGACTGCTACCTTTTCTGTTGCAGCCGCGGGTAGTTCACTCGTGTACCGTTGGCAGAAGAACAATATCGACATTGGGGGCGGTACCAGTGCAAGCTATACAACACCTGCGCTTCTTCTTTCTGATAATGGCGCCCAGTACCGATGCATTATTTCGAACAGCTTTGGTACGGATACCACACAGCAGGCAACGTTGACCGTGACCAGCGGCCCTCCCCCATCAAATATCGTGTCAGACGAATTCAACACCACTCACCTTAATACAACGCTCTGGACGTTCATCAACCCGAAGAGCGACGCAGTCGTAAGCGTGAACGGAACACAGCTTTTGATTGGCGTTCCTGGTGGGACATCGCACGATGTGTGGACGGAAGGAAACAAGGCTCCGCGCATCATGCAGGATTGCAATGACGCTGACTTCGAGGTCGAGATAAAATTCTCTTCCCCGATGAGTTCGCAATACCAACTCGAAGGAATAATCGTACAACAGGATGCGGCGAACTTTCTTCGGTTCAACCTCCAATCCGATGGTACGACGATCCGGGCGCTGGCAGTGAGTTTTGTCAGCGGAAATCCGACAATCCGCTTCCAGTACTCGCTCGGCGCAAACGGGATTGCACCTCTCCACATGCGCGTTGTTCGAACGGACGACACATGGAGTCTGTCGTATTCTACCAACGGTTCATCATGGACAACTGCCGGCGGGTTCACGCATTCGCTCGCAGTCCATTCGGTCGGACCCTTCGCCGGAAACGCTGGAGGCAATCCTGCGTTTTCCTGTTTGATTGACTATTTCAGAAATACCGGCGTCGTTACCGTGAATTCCACGGCGTTGCTGCAAGGCCCTTATGCCGATGACGGTGACAGTATGAGAACCGACGTACATGGGTTTCTCCCAAGGCTTCACCCCTTTGGTGAGGCTCCATGGAATTATGCGGGAAGCGATAGTGTTGCAAGCGTTCCCGTTGGCGTGGTTGATTGGGTGTTGCTTGAATTGCGCACATCGACTGATCCAGCATCATACGCCGGCTCGCGCGCTGCACTACTCATAACGGATGGCCACATCGTCGACTTGGATGGAATCAGCCCGGTATCGTTCTTCGGTGTTCAGCCCGGCAGTTATCATATCGTCCTGCGTCATCGGAACCATCTCGATATCATGAGCGCCGCCCCCATCGCGTTGAATCACGCAAGCTCGCTGTTCGATTTCTCGTTGGCAAATTCTCAAGCCTACGGCACATCTCCGATGATCCAGGTCGGCGTAGATCGTTTCGCTCTATGCGCTGGCGATGTGAATGCGTCTGGTGTTATCTCGGCATCCGATGCAAACTCGGTGTTCAACGCGCTCAATCGAACCGGATACGAAATGGGTGATGCAAATCTCTCAGGCATTGTCACCGCATCCGACGCGAACGTGATCTTCTCGAACGTGAACAGATCAAGTCAGGTCCCTTAGCCCGCACAAAAAAATATCTTGCTTCATCAGTCCCGGTACGCTATATTGCGTACGAGTTGATGAGCTACACCTGCTGAAGTGCCTCCCGCTGTTTTTGGTTGTATCCTGTAGTACCAATGAACCGATGTCCAACTTAAAAGCCCCTGTGGGGAGTAATGCGCATAAAAAATTCTAACCGGTTCCTTCATGTCGCAACGATAGTGTTGCTTTTGATAGTATCTGGCCTGCAGCACAGTCAATCTGCGAACGAAACTTTCTCAGGTGGTCCCGATTCGGCGGTTCCGTTCCGCTACGTCCTCATTGACGCGCAAAATCCGCGGCATCCTCACACGACGTCAGTCGGGGACATCAGTGGTGATGGACTTCCGGATGTTGTGAACGCAAGCGGCGATGGATACAGGGATGGAATATACTGGTACAAATATCCGGCGTGGACTAAGACCGTCGTCGACACAGGATCATTCAGCACCGACCAGCAGCTTGGCGATGTCGACGGCGACGGCGATCAGGACATCGTCATTACGCGTGGCATCGACTATGGTATTTCAGTTTGGTGGTATGAAAATCCGCGTCCTGCTGGAGATCCATCGACCAACACGTGGACCCGCCACTTTGTAGCCAACGCCACGACTCACGACATCGAGTTGGGCGATATCAATCAGGATGGAAAACTTGATATCGTCGTACGGAACAACACACTCACGATCTTCTTTCAGGAACCCGGCCTGACATGGCGCAGCGTGATTATCAGTCAGAGACCCTGGGAAGGAACTGCACTCGGCGATATCGATCACGACGGCGACCTCGACATTGCCATCAACAGTTACTGGTATCAGAACCCACGGCCGGCGGGCGATCCGCGTTTCGACGTTTGGACTGAACGCGTGATCAATACCAACTGGCCAGTGTCGGTGGGCGTTCACATCCGCGACATCAATGCTGACGGACGGAATGACGTTCTCTTCGCGCCATCGGCCGGGTTCGCCGGAAGACTTTCGTGGTATGAGACTTCGAATCCGCTAACGGGGCCATGGGTTGAACATAGTATTGATGCATCAATCGAATGCGTTCACACATTCAAGACTGGAGATATCGATCTCGACGGAGACATCGATGTCGTCGCCGGTGAAGGGCACTACTGCAACGACCCGGATAATATCAGCGTGTATCTGAACAACGGGACAGGGCTGTCGTGGGTTGAACAAATCGTTGCTACATCAGGCATTCACAATCTCCGAATCGCTGACATGGGTTCTGACGGAGACATAGATATTGTCGGATCAAACGCTCATGACGTTGTCAATTCGCACGGCTCACCGTTGGAGATGTGGGAGAACCTGACGATTGACGGCGTGGCGCCGCCTTCAATCGTTACGCATCCTGCCAACCAATCGGTCGCGCTTGGCGAGACTGCAACATTCTCGGTCTCTGCAACCGGATCGACGCTTTCGTATCAGTGGCAGAAGAATAGCGTCAACATCCCCGATGCTGCCTCAACGTCATACACAACTCCTGCGGCGGTACAGGGCGACAACGGAGCTGCGTTTCGATGTGTTGTTTCGAATGCACTTGGCACCGCGACGAGCAATTCGGCAACACTCACAGTTCTGAGCGGTCCGCCGGTGTTCACCACGCAGCCCGCTCATGCGACGCGCATTGTTGGACAGACGGCAACGTTTACGGTTGTCGCCGCAGGCCCCGGCCCTATTCAATACCTGTGGCAGATGAATGGCGCCAACATACCGGGCGCGAGTGGTTCCTCCTATGTAACGCCAGCGGCGACCGCCAATGAAAATGGTACAGCCTTTCGTTGCATCGCAACGAATTCGTTCGGAACAACCTTGAGCAACATCGCGATTCTTACCGTTGTCCCACAGCCAACGCGAGTGAGTGATGGCATTCAAGCCCTCTACACATTTGAGGAAGGCGGCGGAACGACAGTCAATGATGTCTCCGGAGTTGGTGCGCCGCTGAATCTCACAATAGCCAATCCGGCCAATGTCACGTGGCTGGACGGTTTCGTTTCTGTCAACGCCGGCACGATCATCTCCTCAACGACGAACGCGACAAAAGTTTTCAACGCATGTACCGCGACCGACGAGATAACTGCGGAAGCCTGGATTCGGTCGGCGAGTCTGGCTCAATCCGGTCCGGCTCGCATCATGACAATGTCGGTTGATCTGAACAACCGGAATTTTACACTCGGTCAGGGAGCCACCGGCGGAGCAACGGACGCGTTCGAATTGCGACGACGAACTTCCGCCACAAACGCAAACGGAACACCCGCCCTTATCACCGCATCCGGAACACTTACGACAGATCTCCACCACGTGGTCGTTACGCGAAACAATGCCGGAGCCACCAAGATTTATGTTGACGGCATTGAACTATCCAGCGAGACCGTTGCCGGCGATTTTTCCACGTGGACAGACTATAAACTTGCGCTTGCCAATGAACTGACTGTTGATCGGCCCTGGCTCGGCGAACTGCACTTGGCGGCTATCTACAATCGCGGCTTGTCGCAAACCGAAGTCGTGCAGAACTACAACGCGGGATCAAGCGGCATTTCGGTTCAGTCGGTGTATGTTCCTTTGAGGTTGATGCTGCAAGGAGCGTATGACGCGAACGGCGATAGCATGCGGACGTCCATTCGGACTCTCCTGCCGCTGTCTCAACCGTACACTGGAGCACCCTGGAATTATGCAGGTACGGAAAGTGTCCCGTCGATTCCCGACGATGTGGTCGATTGGGTTCTGATTGAGTTGCGAACCGGGACAGCCTCAAACACGAAAGTTGCAGCGCGGGCCGGCTTTGTCAAATCCAATGGCACGGTTGTCGACATTGATGGAAGCAGTTCGCTCAGCTTCGATGGGGTCGCAAGCGGGAATTATTATCTTGTCGTCCGGCATCGTAACCACTTGCCAGTCATGAGCGCCACCGCTGTCAGTTTGAGTCAGGCAGGCAATCTCTATGATTTCAGTTCGAGTCAGACCATGGCATTTGGATCATCGGCGCTTTCGCAATTAGAGAACGGTGTATTTGGACTGGTTGCAGGCGATGTGAATCTTTCGGCAATCGTCAGCTCATCAGATGCGAACGCTGTGTTCAGCATTTTCAACCAGTCGGGGTATCTCTTGGAGGATGCCAATCTTTCCGGCATCACGACCGCAACGGATGCCAACGCCATTTTCAGCAACTTGAATAGAAGCTCGCAGGTACCATAGGGACGCGCGCGGCGAGAAACGCTTTCAGACTTCTTCTGCCGTTCTTGATTCAAGCACGCCCACTGTTTCGATCTTTTTTTGTATTGAACGTTATCACGTTCTGTTGCTCTGAGACGCCGTACAACTATTCTTTACATACATAACAAATCTAACTGCATGAGACGCGCTATCAACGACCGTTCGCCTCGATTCACATCGCGGCAACTGCACCTCACAATCCTCTTCCTCCCGCTCCTCTTCCTCTCGCTCACGCTTTCTCAAGATAGTGCCTCTTCACAAGTGCGCTATCAAACTCATCAGCCTCGTGCTATTGAAGAAGAAACAAATACACTCATTCCGTTTTCTCTCATCACGATTGATCGTTTCAACCCACGCAATCCACATTGCAAGGCCATCGGAGATATTGATGGCGATGGTTTTCTGGATGTGCTCGCTGCCAGCTCGACCAACTACACAGAGGGGCTCTTCTGGTATCAGTATCCAAGCTGGACAAAGACCAGAATCACGACCGGATCATTCTCGACAAGTATGGCAGTGGGAGACGTGGATGGCGATGGCGACCTCGATGCCATCATGGGCAAGGGGGACTACTATGGTTACACAATCTGGTGGTATGAAAATCCCCGTCCCTCAGGAAATCCATCGACTTCTGCCTGGACAGAGCACTATATCGGAGATGCAATGCTGCACGATGTTATTGTCGGCGACATTACGAAGGATGGCAAGCTCGATATCATCGTGAGGGCGAGTGTTACAACAACATTGTTTGCCCAAGGGACGGGTTCGACCTGGACAAAGAAGATCATTAGCAATCGACCGTTTGAAGGAACAGCACTTGGCGACATTGATGGCGATGGCGATCTCGATATCGCTATCAACGGCTACTGGCTTGAGAATCCCTTGCCGTCCGGCTCGCCGACAAGTGCAACGTGGGTTGAGCGACCTGTCGTCGCCTCATGGCCGGAAAAGTCGTCAGCGCATCTCGCCGATGTCAATGCCGATGGAAAGCTGGATATTCTTCTTGCACCATCCGAAACGGCAAATGGTAGGCTCTCCTGGTTCGAGTCCCCAAATCCGCGCACCGATCCCTGGACTGAGCACGTCATCGACGCGGCGGTCTCATACGTGCACACGCTCCTCACCGGCGACATGAACAACGACGGCGCGCTCGACATCGTCACTGCCGAGATGCACCAATCCGACAACAGACAAGTGAGCATCTACGCGAATCTCGGTGGAGCGGTTTCGTGGAATCAGCAAATCATAAGTACACTCGGCTCGCATAACGCACGCCTTGGCGATGTTGATGCCGATGGCGACATTGATATCGTCGGTGCGAACTGGGACAACACAAGTCCGACCGGGGCCACGATTCAGATGTGGGAGAATCTTACGCTCAATTCGTTACGAACTCTCGACTCATGGCAACGCCACGTGGTAGATGCAGCGAGACCGTGGCAAAGCATATTTGTTACTTCTGCAGACCTCGATCGCGATGGAAGGAAAGACATTGTAAGCGGCGGCTGGTGGTACAAGAACCCTGGCGCGGCAGGCGGCAACTGGATTCGCAGCACTATTGGCCCGCCGCTCAACAACATGGCAACGGTGTTCGACTTCGACAACAACGGCACGCTGGATATTCTTGGTACACAAGGCGTGGGATCAAATGCAAGCGCGCAATTTGTGTGGGCACGTAACGATAGTTTGGGACAGTTCACGATTCTGAGCAACATAGCTGCTGGCGATGGAGATTTTCTGCAAGGAGTTGAAGCAGCTCGCTTCATCAATCAAGCAAGCGAGCCTGTGAAGGTTGCACTCTCCTGGCATATCGCCGGAAAAGGTATTCAAATGTTGAGCGTCCCGGAGGACCCATCGGACGGAACATGGAGTTGGTCGCGCATCTCAACGACTTCGCAGGATGAACAGCTTAGCGCCGCCGATCTCGATCGTGACGGTTTGATTGATTTGATGATGGGAACGAAATGGCAGAAAAATAATGGCGGCTCATGGGCTGCCTATTCGGTCCACAATCCCGCCGGCACTCCCGACCGCAACCGCGTCGGCGACATCAACAACGACGGCAAGCTCGACGTTGTGGTTGGCTATGAAGCAATCAATGTTCTGGGACGACTTGCATGGTACGAGCAGCCGGGTAGCGCAACTTCATTGTGGACCCAGCATGTCATCTCCGACTCCGTCGTCGGGCCGATGAGCCTTGATCTCGCCGACATGGATCATGACGGTGACCTCGATGTTGTCGTCGGTGAACATAACTATGCAACACCCCAATCAGCCAGACTCCTTGTCTTCGAAAATACAAATGGGATCGGCACTTCCTGGACAAAACATATTGTCTTTACCGGAGACGAGCATCACGACGGGGCACACGTCGTTGACATCGACAATGATGGAGATCTGGATATTGTCTCCATCGGTTGGGAGAATTATAAAACCATTCTCTACGAAAACAAATCGAACACGATTGGTGGCGGCACAACCGCTCCGACAATCGGTGTCCATCCGTCGAATCAGGTGGTGACGGCCGGCCAGCCGGCAACGTTCATGATTGTCGCCTCCGGAAGTGCCCCTCTCTCCTATCAATGGCAACGGAACGCCGTCAATATCTCTGGAGCAACTACACAGTCGTTCGTTATTCCGGCAACGGTTGCCGCCGATAACGGTAGTTCCTTCAAGTGTATTGTCTCGAACCCTTATGGAACTGTGACGAGCAACTCGGCACTCCTTACCGTTAGCAACGCAGGTCTTCCTGTCGTCACGGTTCAACCGACAAACCGGACTATCACCGCGGGGCAAACGGCAACATTCAGTGTCACTGCCAGCAGCAACACGGCAATGTCGTATCAATGGACGAGGAACGGCAGCGTCATTCCCGGTGCAACACTTTCCGCGTACACAACTCCGGTAACGACTGCTCAGGACAACGGAGCCGCGTTCCGGTGCATCGTTTCCAATAGCTCCGGATCCGCAACAAGCAACATTGCAACGCTGACTGTCGTGCCGCTACAGACGCAACGTGTCTCCAACAGTCTTCAAGTGTTGTATACGTTTGAAGAAGGAAGCGGCAATACGGTCAACGATGTTTCTGGCGTCGGTTCTCCCCTTAATCTGACAATCGCCGATCCTGCAAATACCTCATGGGGTCAGGGTTACCTTTCGGTGAACTCCAGTACCATTGTCTCGTCGGCTGCGGTCGCGTTGAAGGTGATAGACGCGTGCAAGCAAAGCAATGAGATTTCTGTTGAAGCCTGGGTGAAGCCGGCGAGCGCATCACAAAATGGTCCGGCCAGGATCGTGACCATATCCGCCGATGCGACGAATCGCGATTTCACCCTCGCACAAGGAATCTCAGGTGGCTCGTCCGACGCCCTTGAAGTAAGACGCCGGACCTCCACGACCACAAGCAACGGAACGCCCTCCCTCACAACACCTCCCGGAACATTCACCACGCAACTCACTCACGTTGTTGTAACACGAAGCAATGCAGGAACAACCAAAGTGTATCTCAACGGGACCGAGATATCAAGTGAGAACACGGGAGGCACCTTTTCCACCTGGGCAAACTACAAGTTTGCCCTAGCCAACGAGCTCACCAACGATCGTCCCTGGCTGGGACAATTCCATCTCGTTGCGGTCTATAGCAGGGCGCTCTCCGCCGCGGAAGTCTCCCAGAACTACTCTTCTGGGGCGAACACATCACAGTTTGTTTACGCAAATGTTAAGGCCTTTCTGCAAGGACCGTACAGCACACCCGCTGACAGCATGCTCACGTCCATTCGATCTCTGCTGCCGTCTTCGCAGCCGTACACGTCATCTCCCTGGAGTTATTCGGGCACTGAAAGCGTTGCATCTATGCCGCCCCGAGTCGTCGACTGGTTGCTTGTTGAATTGAGGACGGGGACGTCTGCAAACACAAGAATCGCTGTTCGGGCGGGACTTCTCCTGTCAAGCGGTGTCGTTGTCGACACCGACGGCTACAGTCCACTTCAATTCCAAGGAATCGGGAGCGGAAATTACTATATTGTTGTCCGACATCGGAATCACCTGGCCGTGATGAGTGCGAACGCGGTGAGTCTTGGCCAGAGTGGAGAGTTGTATGACTTCAGCACAAATTCGTCGGCGTCATTCGGATCATCAGCACTTTCGCAGTTGAAGAGCGGAGTATTCGGTCTGACGGCGGGAGATGCAAACAGTTCTGCGATCGTAAGTTCGTCAGATGCGAACAATGTGTTTGGAGCATTGAATCAGGCCGGCTACAGCAACAACGACATCAATCTGAGCGGCATTGTCACCGCTGCCGACGTGAATGTGTTGTTTGGAAATCTGAACAAAGCGACACAAGTTCCATGAGCCCCGGGGGCTCCTCATAAATTTGTCTCACTTTAGCACAGAAAGGGGGATGCAGCAATGCAGCTTCGAATCATGAGTTATCCGTTTCTCACTTTCAGTCTCGCCGTTTTCTTCTTTTTCTCTTCCTTGGACACCCTGGCACAATCGATCGCGTGGACTCAACTCTCCAGCAAAACCGGAGGGCTACCGGCTCCCAACGGCGGGCCGGAACAGACTGCCACACTCGTTCTTGATA
>JACRFA010000295.1 GCA_016218065.1 Ignavibacteriota bacterium
GTTCAAGAGCTTGTTCGATCCGGGCGATGAATGCGATCTGAAACTCGAAGAAGGCGTCGATCCGCTCGAAGCCGCAATCGACATCATCGCAAAGCCGCGCGGCAAACGCCCGACGTCGATTCACCTCCTCTCGGGCGGAGAGAAGACGCTGACGGCGACCGCGCTGCTGTTCGCCATCTATCTTGTGAAGCCGAGTCCGTTCTGCATTCTCGATGAAGTCGATGCACCGCTCGATGATGCGAACGTCGATCGCTTCACGCGCATCCTCCGGAAGTTTGCCGACAACACGCAGTTCATCGTCGTCACGCACAACAAGCGGACGATGGAGGCGGCGAATGCGCTCTACGGCGTGACGATGGAGGAAGAAGGCGTATCGAAACTCGTGACCGTTCGCTTCAACCAGGGCGCGCAGGTACAATCGGCGGCAGTGATTTCGGGATAGCGGATGGCGCTGAAGATTTTTGTCGATTTTGATGGAACGATAACGCAGCAGGATGTCGGCAACCTGTTCTTTCGAACGTTCGGCGGCGCGAGTTGTGACGAAGCGGTTGGTGCGTATCGTGCGGAGAAGATTTCGGCAAAGGAACTCTTTCGCCGGGAGACGGATGCGATCGGCGAGTTGGATGAGGTTGCCGCAGGAGAATTTCTGCGCGGACAGAAGATCGATGACGGCTTCATGCGCTTCGTCGAGTTCTGCAGGAAGCGCGGAATTGAATTTCATGTTGTGAGCGACGGTCTCGACTACTACATCCGCGAGATTCTGTCGAACAACGGATGCGGCGATGTTTCGTTCTTCGCCAACAAGCTCGAACGCACGCCGACCAGTAACGGTTCTTCGAAGCTCTCGATCACTTTTCCGCATGACGATGCCGAATGCTCACGCTGCGCGTGCTGCAAGCGCAACATCATGCTGGCGCGGTGGGGCGAAGATGACATTCTCGTGTATGTCGGTGAAGGGTACTCCGATCGGTGTCCCGCGCAGTACGCCGACATTGTTTTTGCGAAGGACGAGTTGCAAACATACTGCCAGGCGATGAACATCTCATATCATCTCTACACAACATTCGATGATGTCATCAGCCGGCTGGAGGAAATCTTATCAAAGAAACGGATCAAGCCGCGCAGAGAAGCGGAGATGAAACGACGTGAAGCCTTTGTCGCAGAGTATTGAAATCGAAAGGACGCGGAGCGTCACTGATGTGAACCCGGCGATGCTGATGTTCAGGTATCGCGGCCTCACGCCGCTGCCGTTTCTCGCGGTGATGATCGCGTTCGCGCAACCGACATTGACGAGTTTGCTGCTGGGTTCTCTCGTCGTGTTATGCGGCGAAGGCTTGCGCATGTGGGGAGTTCTGGCCGCCGGCGGCGAGACGCGGACGACAGGAGAGTTTATATGCAGATCGCTCGTGACACACGGACCATTCGCATTCGTTCGTAATCCATTGTACATCGGCAACATCATGATCTACATGGGATTCGGAATCATGTCGCTCGCGCTGCATCCGTGGCTGATGGTCGTCGCGGTGATCTGGTTTTGCGTTCAGTACACGATCATCATTGTGAATGAGGAGAAATTTCTCCGCAGACGATTCGGCAATCAGTATGAAGAATACTGTACAAACGTTCATCGGTTCATCCCGCGGTTGACAGCTTTCGTTCCCGGCAGCAACATCAGCGAACGAAAGAAACGTAACGGCATCGGTTCGGAGCGACGAACTCTTCAGGCGATCGGCATTGTGACGTTCATGGTGGTTCTTGTCTATGCACTCTAGATAATGACTAGACGCGTTCTGTTGATTGCAGGCGAGCCGTCCGGAGATTTGCACGGCTCAGGCGTTGTCAGGGAACTGAAAAAACTCTCGCCGGATCTGGAGGTGTTTGGAGTAGGCGGCGACAAGATGAAGAGCGAAGGGATGGAGATCATCTATCATATCTCCAAACTGTCGTTCATGGGGTTTGTCGAAGTCGTCAAGAATCTTCCGACCGTGCGCGACGTCTCACGCAAGTTGGAAGACTTGTTGACGAAGCGGCGACCTGATGTTGTGGTGTTGATTGACTATCCGGGATTCAATCTGCGGTTCGCGAAAAAGGTCAAGCAACATGGCATTAGAGTTCTTTACTACATCAGTCCGCAAGTGTGGGCCTGGCACAAGAGTCGCGTGAAGAGCATGCGTTCGCTTGTCGATCGGATGAAAGTTGTGTTTCCGTTCGAAGTGGAGATCTACAAAAAGGAAAACATCAACGTTGAGTTCGTCGGACACCCGCTCGCAGAGAAGATCGGCACGCAGCTTTCGCGGGAAGAATTCTTCCGTAGATTTGGATTGACGCCCGACAGAAAGCTGTTGGCTTTGCTTCCCGGAAGTCGCCGTCAGGAAATCGAGAACATTTTTCCAACGATGGTCGCGGCGGCGAGGAGACTTCGGCGGGAGTTGAACACGCAGGTGGCTGTTGGCGTGGCGCCCAATCTCGGGGCTTCGATGGTGAAAGCGTTCGCAGCCGGCGATGAGATGACATTCATCGAGCATGGCACGTACGATCTCATGGCTCATGCGGACGCGGCGATTGTCACGTCGGGAACGGCGACATTGGAAACCGGCTGGTTCGGCACGCCGATGTCGGTCGTGTACAAAACGTCGCCCATCACATACGTTATCGGACGTGCGCTTGTAGGCGTTCCGTACATCGGGTTGGTGAACATCGTTGCCGGAGAAAAAGTTGTTCCCGAATTCGTCCAACATCATCTCACGGCGGAAAATCTTGTTCGTGAAGTGACGAGACAATTGACTGACAACTCGTACGCCGCGCAGATGCGACAGCGACTCGGCGCAATCAAGATAAAGCTTGGCGGGCCGGGCGCATCGCGGAAAGTGGCGTCAGAAATTCTTGAGCTTGGAGAAGCGGCATGAATGTGGCAAGAACATTGGCTGGCAGCGGACTGCTGACGTCGTTGCTGATTTTCGCGGCAGGCTGCGGCGGAACTGCGACTGAAACGACGAAGACCGACGCTACGCCGCTGACGAAGGAAGCATTGTTCCGACGCGGACATCAGTTCTACCTTCAGCAGCAACACGACAGCGCCCAGTCGGTGCTCAAGAGCGTGCTGACGATGGATGCAAACTACCGCGAGGCAATTGCGGATCTCGCCGCCCTGCATTACGATCTTGCGATGCGGAGCGAAGCAGGCAAACCGAAAGCCGAACAGCTCAAGGAGTCGCGGGAGTATTACGTGAAGCTCGAATCGCTCGGCTCCACCGATTCGGACACGTACGAACGCTTGTGTGAAATTGCCAACGCGCTGAGCGACAGCAAGACGTTCTTGCGCTACGCGAAGAAGAATGTCGACCACTATCCGTTTGATCGCCAGTACTACAACCTGAGCGTCGCCTGTTTCGAGGCGAACGATTATCAGGGGGCGATCAAGGCGATGAAGGAAGCCGTGGAAAAGTTTAGGAACTCGTCATACATCGGTTCGTTCTACCGACAGCTTGGCCGCGCTTACACGAAAGTGGATCGTGATCAAACAGCAGAGAAAACGTTCTACACCGGACTCGCGGCGGCCGATCGCATGATCGCCGACTTGAAGAAACGCGGTGGCGATTACAAGTCGTCGCCCGACTATGCGCGACTAAAGGATGACAAGATCGGCATGTTAGCCTCGCTCAAGAATCTTCACACTACATATCAGGCAATGGACAAGCTTGCCGATGTGGAGAAGAAGCTGAAGGAATTGGGAAGATAACGCTCACTGAGTCGTATGAAACTGTTGCTCCCATTTTCCTGGTTGTACGCCGCGATAGTCGGCTTGCGCAACAAGTTGTTCGACGGGGGAGTGCTGAGACAGGAGGGCGTAGGCGTGCCGGTGATTTCGGTCGGCAATCTGACGGTGGGAGGAACGGGAAAGACTCCGCTTGTCGAGTACATCGCAGCGTATCTTCTGCAAAAGCGAATACGCGTTGCAGTCGTTAGTCGCGGGTACAAGAGGAAGTCGAAGGGAACAGTTGCTGTCTCCGATGGAAAGTCCCTGTTGGTCTCAGCAGAGCAAAGTGGCGACGAGCCGTATCAGATGGCGGAGAAGTTGAGGGAAGCAATTGTGGTGGTTGGAGAGAAGAGAGTTGATGCGGCACGATTGGCCGTGAAAGAGTTCGGAGCGAACGTTGTGTTGATGGATGATGGCTTTCAGCATCGTTACTTGAAAAGAGATTTGGATATCGTCGTCATCGATGCGACGAAGGATATTACGCAAGATTACGTTCTGCCGGCGGGAAGATTGCGCGAGCCGGTTGCCGGTTTGCAGCGAGCGAGTCTGATTGCTTTCTCGAAATTCGATGAGACGGTGGTCGGGCAGTTCGACATGGACCGGAAACTTGAGCGACGCTTTTCCGGACCGACAATACGATATCGTTATCGCATCAAGGAAGTGCGGCGTGTTCACGACGATGGTCTTGCGTCGGTCGATGTTGTCCGGCGCATGCGTCTGATGGCGTTCAGCGGCATCGGGACGCATGGCGCGTTCTTGCACGACTTGCGGAAACATGGCTTCGCTCCGCTAAGCGACATGCGGTTTTCGGATCATCATCCGTTTTCGGAAGGAGACGTCGCGACATTAGCGTCGTTCGCCAAAGCGATGGAGGCCGATGCCTGCATCACGACGGAAAAAGATGCTGTTCGTCTGCGGGCGCATAGAGAGCTTCTTCAGAGTTTAGTAGATGAGATTCCTGTTTTCTATCTCACTATTGAGGTTGAAGTGCTGGAGGGGAAAGACCAGTTGCACTCACTCATAGATCAATGCCTTGGGGGATTTCTCAATGAACATTGGAATCACGGACACTCGAAACAAAAAGATTGACAACTATATCGGCTGGATTCGGAAGGTTGCCAGAAACGCTGACGTGACGTTGCTCTCGCATGAAGCGAAGAACGCCAAGGAGTTGAAGAACTGCGACGGACTGATTCTCACAGGCGGCGGCGATATTCACCCACGATTTTACGGTCGCGAAGATTGTCTGAAGTTCGTGAAGGGGGTCAAAGAGACGCGGGACGAATTTGAAATGAAGCTTGTGCGTTCGGCGCTGAAGTCGGGAATGCCGATACTCGGAATTTGCAGAGGCATGCAAGTGTTCAATGTCGCTCTCGGCGGGTCGATGATTCCCGATCTGGCAACGGAAGGGCACAAGGGACATGCGAAGACAAAAGAAGGGAAAGATCGACGCCACGTTGTCGAAGTGGAGAAGGGGACGAACCTTCACTGGATTGTCGAGACGAGCAAGGCAGAGACGAATAGCGCGCATCATCAGGCGGTCGATCGCATCGCCGAGGGGCTGCGGGTGACTGCGAAATCGCGCGATGGAATTGTCGAGGGGCTGGAATGGCAGCATGCCGAAGCGCGGCCCTTCTTACAACTCGTGCAATGGCATCCCGAGCGGATGGAAGATTTTAGCAACCCGTGCTCGAAAAATTTGCTCGAGCACTTTATGCTGTCTGTTGTTGCAGGCAGCGAACACTCATAATGATCCATGAGCAAGTACAATAAATCACCACAAAGGAAACATGACATGAAGAAATATGTGTATGTCTTCGGCGGAGGTAAAGCCGAAGGAACTGCGGAAATGAAAGGGCTTCTCGGAGGCAAAGGAGCGAACCTTGCCGAGATGACGAATATCGGATTGCCGGTTCCGGCAGGGTTTACCATCTCGACAGAGGTCTGCACCCACTACTACGCGAATAAGAGATCGTATCCGTCGTCGCTGAAGGCTGAGGTCGTGAAGGCGTTGAAGAAGGTTGAGAAGTCGATGGGGATGAAGTTCGGCGATGTGAAGAATCCGCTGCTCGTCTCCGTGCGTTCGGGCGCCCGCGCATCGATGCCCGGCATGATGGACACGATTCTGAATCTTGGCTTGAACGACGCGGTTGCCGATGGCTTGGTGAAGAAGACGAACAATCCCCGC
Organism: Ignavibacteriota bacterium; assembly: GCA_016218065.1. GTDB lineage: Bacteria > Bacteroidota > Ignavibacteria > UBA10030 > UBA6906 > CAADGV01. The sequence goes on from JACRFA010000295.1 coordinate 5,946, forward strand.
TTCGTGTACGACTCGTACCGGCGCTTCGTGCAAATGTACGGCGACGTCGTGTTGGGATTGAAGCCGCAGCACAAGGATGAGATCGATCCATTCGAAGTCATCATCGAAAAGAAAAAAGAGTCGAAGGGCGTTCACCTCGACACCGATCTCGATGCCAACGACATGAAAGAGCTTGTCGGATTGTTCAAGGCGGCGATCAAAGAAAAGACCGGACATGATTTTCCGCAGGACCCGATGAAGCAGTTGTGGGGCGCAATCGGCGCAGTGTTTGGTTCGTGGAATAACGATCGCGCAATTGCGTACCGCAAGATGTACGACATTCCGGAATCGTGGGGCACGGCGGTCAACATCCAGTCGATGGTGTTTGGCAACATGGGCGAAGATTCGGGAACAGGTGTTGCCTTCACGCGCGACGCGGCGACCGGCGAGAACGTGTTCTATGGCGAATACCTGATGAATGCGCAAGGCGAAGATGTCGTCGCGGGCACGCGCACGCCGCTTCCGATTTCGCAGCTCGCCGAAGCGAATCCGAAAATCTACAAACAGCTTGACGGCATCCGCAAAAAGCTGGAGAAGCATTACCGCGACATGATGGATGTTGAGTTCACCATTCAGCAGAACAAGCTCTACATGTTGCAGTGCCGCGTTGGCAAGCGCACTGCGTTCTCCGCGATCAAGATCGCGGTTGACATGGTCGGCGAAAAACTCATCTCGGATAAAGAAGCGCTGACGCGCATCGAGCCTGATCAGCTGAATCAGCTTCTCCGTCCGGTGTTTGATATGAACGAGAAATCTGCTGCGGTGAAGGACGGTCGCTTGCTGACCAAAGGTTTGAACGCCGGACCCGGCGCAGCAACAGGACGAGTTGTGTTTAATGCGCCCGACGCCGAGGAATGGAAGAAGCGCGGCGAGGCTGTCATCCTTACCCGAATCGAAACATCCCCCGAAGACATCAAGGGCATGGACGCATCGGAAGGAATTCTCACGGCACGCGGCGGCATGACATCGCACGCAGCGCTTGTTGCGCGCCAGATGGGCAAAGTCTGCGTGGCCGGATGCTCTGCGCTGAACATCGACTATTCGACGCACACGATGCAGGTGAACGGGAAGGCGGTCAAGGAAGGCGACTGGATTTCGCTCGACGGAACAACGGGCGAAGTGATTGAAGGAAAGGTTGCCACGAAGCCGTCGGAAGTTCTTCAAGTGTTGGTCGACAAGACGCTTGAGCCGGCGAATGCGCCCATCTATCAAGAGTACGCGAAGATCATGGCGTGGGCGGACAAGTATCGCAAACTGAAAGTGCGCACGAATGCGGACCAGCCCGATCAGTCGGCGAACGCGGTCGCGTTTGGGGCCGAGGGTATTGGTCTCTGCCGCACCGAACACATGTTCTTTGGCGAAGGCAAAATCGGTCCGATGCGCGAGATGATTCTCGCCGACACCGTCGACGAGCGGAAAGCAGCGTTGGCAAGACTGCTTCCGCTGCAGCGCGAAGACTTCGAAGGAATCTTCGAGGCAATGAACGGCCGACCGGTCACGATCCGCACGATCGATCCGCCGCTGCATGAGTTCGTTCCTCACGAAGAGGCGCAGCAGCGTGCACTCGCCGAACAAATGGGCATCAGCTACGAGAAAGTGCATCAGCGTGTCGAGAGTCTGCATGAGTTCAACCCGATGCTGGGATTCCGCGGTTGCCGTTTGGGAATCATCTTCCCCGAGATCACCGAAATGCAATCACGCGCCATCTTTGAAGCCGCAGCGAATGTGCAGGCGCGAGGCATCAAGGTCGAGCCTGAGGTCATGATTCCGCTCGTCGGCAATGTGAAGGAGCTGGCAAATCAGGAGAAGATTGTTCGCAAGGCTGCCGAAGAGGTGATGAAGGAAAAGAACGTAAAGTTCCCCTATCTCGTCGGGACGATGATTGAGGTTCCGCGCGGCGCATTGACTGCCGACGAGATTGCACACGTGGCTGAATTCTTCAGCTTTGGGACAAACGATCTCACGCAAACTACGCTCGGCATCAGCCGCGACGATGCGGGTCGGTTTATTGTTCCCTATGTAGAACGCGAGATTTTCGACAAGGATCCGTTCGAAGTTCTCGATCGGACTGGCGTCGGTTCGCTGATGAAGATCGCTGTCGAAAAAGGCCGCGGCGTGAACGAGAAGCTAAAGGTCGGCATCTGCGGCGAGCACGGCGGCGAGCCGTCGAGCGTGGAGTTCTGCCATATGATCGGACTGAACTACGTGAGTTGTTCGCCGTTCCGCGTGCCGATTGCCCGACTTGCTGCGGCACGCGCTGCGCTGAAACACCCGGTCCTCACAGTTCGGGTAGTGAAGATGACCTTCGTCGGTGGAAAGTCGGCGAAACGAAAAAGAAAGAAGTAATCAGGACGCACGATTGAATCCGGTAGAGACGCGGCTCTGGCTGCGTCTCTACGCGGTTTTGCATTCACACTGGAGGTAAGAACACACAATGAAGCTTTCTGATTTTCGCTATCCGCTTCCCAGAAACCTAATTGCCAAGTATCCGGCAAATCCGCGCGACGCCTCGCGCCTGATGGTGTTGAACCGCGCCGATGAGTCGATTAAGATTCACGATGAGTTCCACGATATCACGCAGTACTTCAAGAAAGGGGATTGCCTCGTCATCAACGAGACGAAGGTGTTCCCGGCTCGCTTGTTTGGCCGCAAAGAAAAGACCAACGCGAAGATTGAAGTCTTTCTCCTGCGTGAGTTGAACAAAGACGAGAACATCTGGGACGTGATTGTCGATCCCGCGCGCAAGGTTCGTATCGGCAACAAGATCTTTTTCGATGACGGCAATCTCTGGTGTGAAGTCATCGACAACACCACTTCTCGCGGCCGCACCGTGCGGTTCAATGTCGAGGGCGATCTCTTCAAGATCATCGAACGGATCGGGCGGATGCCGCTGCCATACTACATCAAGCGCGACCCGACCGAGAAGGACAAAGAGAGCTACCAGACGATCTTCGCACGCGTGACGGGAGCTGTTGCCGCCCCGACTGCGGGACTTCACTTCTCGAAGCGTGTGTTGGCCTCGCTGAAAAAGAAAGGCGTCAACATCGTTCCTGTCGTGCTGCACGTCGGGCTTGGATCGTTCAGGCCGGTCGAGGTGGAAGATCTGACGAAGCACAAAATGGATTCGGAGTACTACGAGATTGCGGAGGAGACGGCGATTGCCGTCAACAAGTGCATCGACAGCAAGGGCAACGTGTTCGTGGTCGGTACCAGCACATGTCGAGCGCTGGAGTCGAGCGTCACGACGGACGGACATCTGAAAAATAATCGGGGATGGACCGACAAGTTCATCTTTCCGCCCTATGAACTGAAGATTACCGACAGGCTGGTCACGAATTTTCACATGCCGGAATCGACGCTGCTCATGCTGGTCTCGGCGTTTGCCGGACGCGACTTTGTTATCAAGGCGTACAAGCGGGCGATTAAGGAGGGAATGCGCTTCTACAGCTATGGCGATGCCATGCTAATCCTCTGATGTTTCACATTGCAATGCTTTGAATGAAACTCCTGCTGCTTGTTCTCCTGAACGTTGGAGTCGTAGCTCTCTTCATTTATCTGTTTCGTAAGAAGAACCTCCTCTCGTACTTCAGCGGAGGCCGCTGGTGGTTGACATGGCTCTCCATCGCCGTCATTACGCTGATGGACGAGTTGACGTCGATCTTCTACGCGCCTGCCGAAGCGCATCGATTCATCGGGTCGCATGCGATTGCGTTCATCGCCATCACGTCGCTTCTGATGCGCTTCCTGTCGTCGCGCATGGTGGAGATTGCCGAGATACTCGAACACCACCACATCCGCGGCGGCGGCGTGTATTCGTTCTCATATCTCGTCCTCGGCCCGACGCTCTCGTTCATCGCGGTTGCGTCCATCCTTGTCGACTACATCCTGACTGCGTGTATTTCTACGGTCAGCGCCGTGGAGAATGGACTCACATTCATCACGCTCACGCAATCTCAGAAGTACATTTTCCAATTCGCTATCGTGTGGGGGATTGCCGGGCTGAACATCCTTGGCGTCAGGGAGAACGCGAGATTTACGTTCGGCATCTTTTTCGTTGTCGCGTTGGTAATGCTATCGCTGCTCGCCTCCGGCTTGTACGATGCCTCGCCAGAATCCTGGCGCGATATCGGGCGAAGCTATTCATACTCCTCTCAACGAATCTTCGACGAAGGGGTGTTCGGCGGTTTTGCGTTCATCGTAGTGCTGACCTCGGGATGTATTCTCGCGTACTCCGGCATCGAGTCTGTTGTGCAGACTGCTGGCCTCGTCAAGAGCTGGCGCGACATCGGGAAGGCGTACATTTTTCTCGCGCTCACAACCGGACTTTTTACGCCGTTGCTTTCATCGCTTGTTCTCAGTTCGGGTCTCGATCCGGCGGAGCACGAAACGGATCTCATCACGCAGTATGCGGCGATGCTGAACGGCGTACCGTTCGGACTGCTGGTTGGTGTTATCGCGAGCGTTGCATTGGTCATGGCGGTGAATACTGCATACGTCGCATCGAGTGAGTTGATGGAACGCGTTGCTCATCGGTATAGCTTTCATTGGATCATCAAAACCAACAAACGCCAGTCTCTCTACCGCATCCATCTTGCAAGCGCAATCTTCTTCACGCTGATTATTATCATCACCTCCGGCAGTCAAAAGATTCTTGCCGAAATGTATGCGCTCGGTCTTGTCGCCAGCTTTACGATCAACATGGGAAGTCTGCTGTTCTACAGGTACTTCAAGGGGACGAACGAGGTTCGCGCATACAACACGTCGCGAACCGGCACGCTAATCATTTTCATGATCCTGGCGGGATGTTTTGTGTACCTCGCGATGACAAAGCCCTACGGCGTGACCCTCTGGCTTGTCGTTACTGTGTTCTTCTTGTCGCTGGGATTCCTTGTTGCGCGAAAACGTTCGCCCGAACGTCTCGACATCGAACAAACAGACACGCCGATGGAAATGATTCTCGCCCTTGCTGAAGCATCGGGCGACAAGATCAATGTGTACTTCAAGCGCCCCAACGAAGAGGGTGGCGCCGTCGATCCATCTGTTGCGTATATCAGCTTCTACTCGCCGCGGGCAGGAATTCCGCCGCGTGTCTCTGCGAACCACTTCCGGTTTCAGATGGGAGGCGAAACATTGTACGATAGCATCGTCGAGCTGCTGAACGTGTTCAAGTACGAGTTGTCGCACAAAGAAATCACGTTCCACTTTGGCTGGCCGTTGTCATCGTGGATCGACCGATTCTCCACGGGCGTGATGGTGTACAGCATTATGAAACTGCCGAAACAATTCCCGGAGTTCAATTTCATGATCGACTACTTTGGCAAGAAGAGCGCTTAAGAGCAGAAGTCGGAAGCCGGAGATCAGAGGACGCCATGTTGGTGTGGTTGTCGCTGCCGGAGGCCGGGGCGCACGATTGCCGGGCGATGTGCCAAAGCAGTTTCTCTTGCTTCATCGCATGCCGATACTTCTGCACTCACTTCGAACATTCGAAGAAATATCTTCGGTGCGTGAGATTGTTATCGTCGTTCCTGCTGACCAGGTTCGTCGGACTGACGAGATGCTGCGCCGATGGCGTCCGCGGAAAGTCTCTCATGTTGTCGTCGGAGGCAGTGAGCGACAGCATTCGGTACGCAACGGACTCTTGTCGTTCGACGAGGAGCCTGAGATTGTTCTCGTGCACGACGCTGTTCGTCCGCTTGTCTCAAAAAAAATCATCGTGAAGGTGATCGATGAAAGCCGGAAGCATGGCGCCGCAGTTGTTGGCGTGCGCGTGAAAGACACGATCAAAGTTGAAGAACGCGGATTCTATCGCAAAACGCTCGATCGTTCCAAGTTGTGGGCGGTGCAGACTCCGCAAGGGTTCCGGTATGATGTGTTGATGAAGGCACATCTCGCCTCGCAACGAACTTCTTTCATCGGCACCGACGAAGCGTCGTTGGTCGAGCGGCTGCGAATCCCGGTTCGCGTCGTTGAGGGTGACGATCGAAATCTGAAGATTACGACGAAAGCGGACTTGAGACTGGCCGAAATGCTCCTCAAATCGTAGGGATTCGCCGTTTACCCAGAGTTTGCATGTCGCAAACCATTTCTCTATATTGGTCAAGCTTTTTTCACATCCGAAAGTATCCCCATGATACCAGTTACCATAATCGCTATTCTAAGCTATTTGGTTGGTTCGATACCAACGGCGATTATTGTTGCACGAGCAGTCAAGGGTATTGACATTCGTCAGCACGGCAGCGGCAACGCCGGCGGGACGAATGTTATTCGTGTGTTGGGATGGAAAGCGGGCGTGTTTGTCATCGTGTGCGACATGGCGAAAGGTTTGTTCGCCACGATGATTGTTGCACGGCTGATGTTTGTGCTTCCCATCGAGAGCCTTCCTCCATTCGACGAGCTTGCGGTTGTGCAGATACTCGCCGGCTGCGTCGCAATGCTCGGCCATATCTGGACGTTGTTTGCCGGATTCAAGGGCGGCAAGGGAATTGCCACCGCCGGAGGCATGCTCATCGGCATCGCGCCAATCGAAGTTGGCGTCTCGCTCGGCGTGTTCCTGATTGTATTTCTGATCTCGCACTACGTTTCGCTCGGCTCGCTCTCTGCGGCAACGTCATTCCCGGTTA
>JACRFA010000296.1 GCA_016218065.1 Ignavibacteriota bacterium
CGAAGAAGAATGGGTCACCCTGACCTCATCCTACGCGCTGACCGTTGACGGACTTCATAACCTGCCGAATACAAGTTTTCTGTATCGCGTTCCGCCTACTCCCGGCTTCAAGTTCAAGAACAACCACAATATCCAGCCGGGAAAGAAGTATAGCCCCGAGAGCAAAGTCTATGTTGCATTGGTGCAGACTGATGGACTTGGCCTTGGAGCATGGGTGAAACCGGGGAGAGGTTCTATTCCGTATGCGTGGGAAGTGTCGATGAAATTTCAGTACATGTCGCCGGCGATGATGGAGTATTTCTACTCGCAGTCCACGCCGAACGATTTTTTCATTGGATGTCTTTCAGGTTCGTCCTATATGTATCCAAAAGCGTTTCCGAAAAAATGGCTTCCGAAAGAAATTGAGAACGCAAAGAGACTCATGGATTCACTCGACCTCAACGTGTTTGAGATTATGGATTATTCCGCCGACAAAACCGAAGCGGGGAACAACGAACTGACAAAAGAGATTGTCGATGCCTACTACGCAGGAATGCCGGACGCTATCGGATTTCTGAATGGATATTTTGCCTCGCATACATTTGCTGTGAAAGACAAACGTCCGTTCATTTCATACGATTATTATCTCTCTGCCGAAAAACCGGAAGCAGAAGCCGCCGCCGATCTTGAGGAGCTTGCCTCGCTGAATAACGAACGGCCCTATTTTCTGCTTGTCCATGTGCGTGAATACAGCGACGTCGCGAGAGTAAAATCGATCTGCGACAGGCTGGGAACTGCATTCGAAGTGGTTCCCCTGGACATTTTTCTGAAACTTGCCGGAGAGAAGCCAACGTTCAAGGAACGATATCTGGAAACCAAGTATTAGTCTTCTTCCCACGCGATCCGATTGTTGCGGTCAGTTGCATACTAAGGGGCGCCTTTCGTGAGTACCACTTGCCGGGCGGTCCACCCTGTCTCACCAACCGTGACGTCATTCAGCACAACAGTTTGATATCCGGCTTTAGAGATGATGCAGCTGTACTGACCGGGAAGAAGTAATCGTCGCAACGATCCAAACTGCGGGTGGGTCGAACGTCGTTGAACTTCCTCCGTCTCGATCGAGGGGAACCACACCTGAGCTTCAAGGGGCGCGCCCGTTGACCCGTCTTTGACGCGAATCTGCATACCTGGCCCTTCTGCTCGCCGCAGCATAAACCGGACACCATTCATATTTTCGCGCACGATACCAGCGACCTCATGAGGCGGAAAGATATGCGCGCCGCGACCCGTTTCCACAACGAAATCAAACGTCCCAAGCACGCCATAGAGCCAGGGGTACGACTGACCGACAAGCCCAGCGCCGTATTCGGCTTTGTAGGATGAGTCCCCCTGCATGGTCTTGATGCTGCCGGCTAATCCCCGGGCAATGGAAGTCAGCAAGCGGTCATCCGGAGCCTTGTGCCCATTCCAAATCCATGGGTAGTAGATTACTTCCCCCTGACTATGATACGTCAGAGAGAGAAGAAACCTTTTTTGTCGGGCCAGCGCGGCAAGCGCGCGTGTTTCCGGTTCAGAGAAAGGGAATGGTCCACGGTACCGCATGTTTGTCCGTTCTCCCGAGCCACCGTGAGCCCAATTGAAATCGTAGGTGCGGTTAAGATTCACGCCATCGGGAAACAACACCTTTCCATCGCCGTCCGTGTCACGTGCATTCTTTTCCCAGCGGGGATCCTGACCCGACGTGACAATGTCATGTCCGTCAACGTTTATAACAGGGACAACGTAGATTTGATATCGGTCGACCCAACCCGTGACCTCCGGATCTATCCCGTACTTCCCGACAAGTTCACGAACGATCTCAAGACAGATCTCGGCGCCCAGCACTTCATCACTATGATGGCAGCCATCAAAAAGAATCGCAGGGCGATCCGATTCCTCTGCTACATCTTTAGTGATCTTCACTGCAAAGATCTTGCGATTTCTGATCGTAGCTCCAATTGGAGAGACTTGAATAAGCGAGGGATGGAGTTTCGCAAGTGCCTCGATCTCGCGAACAATCACATCATACGTGTGATAGGGTTGCTCCAGACGCATCGTCGGCCCGTAGCATGCTCTCCGCATGAGTTGCAGTTCGCTCGTGTCTTCCATGATCACGGAGGTGCGGAACCCGCGCTCACGCAGAAGATCGGCTTCCGTTTTTGTAAGCAGCACCAGCGCCGTATCGCGCACCAGAGTGACGAGACTTTGTGGATTGTTTTCATCAGATGTGACTATCCCCGTTCTCAGTAATTCCTCCCGATTGACGCGGTCGATACGGACAAGGAGGGTTCGTCGTACCTGGCATTCCGTGAATTCTGAAGCCCAGATAAACAGAACCGCAAGCATGCTTATGAGCAGGCGATGGCGCATGGCAGTCTCCGATAAAGGATCCTTTACCTATTGATCTTAGGCTACTCAGAGTGTATATTGAGTCAGGCTTTCACGGCTCTGCCGAGTTGTGATTGTTAAGGGAATGGGAGTGTTACCAGCACCCTCATTCCCGCTTGGAAGGCGGGTGTTGCTATATTATTCTAAGCACGTTACTCATACACCTGTTCCTTTCTGATAGTGAATTGAAATGAGCAATCTTGGTCTTTGGCTGGACTGATTGCTCATTTTTGTTTTGGTTCCCTTGGTGTTGCCTGTAGGAACAGGTTAAGTAGATTCTGTACGAAAGCCATATCTTCTGGAGTATATCCGGTTTCAACACTAAAAGAGAACTTTCTCCCGCTTGGCAGAAAAACAGTTGATGTTCTCATCTCTGGGTCAGATGGCGTAGTATCTGTTTGCGCCTTCGTTTGTTTTTCTTGCATTGGTTCGCTCGTGACCCATTCGCTAAGGCCCGAAATGGCTTTGAACGAATCTACAACGAAATCATACCATTCGGAGATTGTATCTCGTTGGACGCCAATTGATTTGAGCAGAACGGCCTTGAGAGTTTCCGAATCAGACGGCAATTTCCCGTTCGGATATCGAGGGAGTAAATCAGCGAGTACATCAACCTTCTTAAATGCAGTAAGGCGGGCATCTTTGTCTTCGCCCGCAACTGGATTGACAATCTGGACCGCAATGTCAGTAAGTTGGACTGTTTCCTCGGACTTTGTAAGTAATCCAAATCCTTGCAGAGCAGACGTGCGGCGATTGAAGTTGCTACTTGTCTTCGTGGTTTCCAAAAATTCAGAAAGAAGCTCTGCATTGAACCGTTCTTGTGCGTGAACCTCATGTACCGCCTTGGCGGCCTTAATGCACTGGTTAAGCGACCATGCGGGCGGGTATTTCGTTGGCATGTTTCCTCCTCAATGTTAGTACGTGTTTGTGATACAAATATAGTACAACCAACCCAAGAAGTCAAGCGATAGATACAAAATCTGTATATTATTTACTACTTGTATCGTTTGATACACAATCTATAGAATAGTTGTCATTGACAGAAATTACGCAATTGAATACCATGTTTTAGTCCTCATTCAATGGTGCGTGTTTTGCCGTAAACGGTTATAACCAAACAGGTTGCAACCGTTTTCGCTCTGTCAGATGCAGGGAAATTGGTATGGAAATACAGGACAATATTTTGTAGTTTCTTACTGAAAACACCCTCGGAGTGAAAGCCTCCGAGACTTACATTCCCTCGATCCCTTTCGTGGTCGAGTCTTAGAGCCCCGGGGCACCACCGAAAGGTGGCTTGCCCCGTTTACATTTTCTGATAGCTCGCATTCCTCAAGGGGAAGAAGCATGAGACTCAAAATATTCATTGACTTTTGGAATCTCCAAATATCGTGGAATGAATACCACAAGGCACTTGGTGCCACTGCGCCAGTCAAGATTCCGTGGGAAAAGAAGCTCCCCGCTGTGTTAACTGCAAAGGCTGGCGCAGATGCAGTTTACATGGGTACTCACGTCTATGCTTCTATCAATCCTAAGAGTCAGTCCGATAGAAGACTCAGCGCGTTTCTTGAAACGATGGACACCTTCCAAGGCTACAAAGTCAACGTTAAGAAGAGAAAACCAGCAAAGCCGGTTAGGTGCAATAACGAAGGTTGCAGACAAGAGATAAGCAACTGCCCACACTGTAACAAACCGCTTGTCCGTACAGCAGAAAAAGGAGTGGATACTACTATTGCAATCGAGTTATTTGAGCTTGCCCTTGATGATGTTTATGATCGAGCAATATTGGTATCGGGCGACGCGGACTTCGTCCCTGCAATTGAGTACATTCAAAAACGTGGTAAATATATAATTCATGCCGGCTGGAGAGATCAGTCGTTTGCAGTACGCAAAGCTTGTTGGAGTCACTTCATGATTGAAGATATACTGCCCGACCTCTTGAGTTAGATTAATTGCCTACAAAACCCTCCTCGCACAAAAAAAATCCGATTCAGTTTTTCAAACTATAACACTACCAAACATTGAGACGCTTGGCTCGGTTAGCAGAATTCCGTATCTTCTGCTAACCGCTATCCTCAACAGCTTCGGAGTTCCAGTCCCAATAATGGAGTAGAAGCTTATTTCATCCACGCCAATCCTCTATGACCTCCAAAGAACGCGTCCACGCCGCCCTGAGTCGCAAACCTGTTGATCGTGTTCCTATATTCATGTGGTTCCATCCGGACACGACGCGTCGTCTTGCATCGCTTCTCGAAATCCCACCGGCCTATGTCGGAGAGGCAATGGGCAACGACATCCGGCAGACCTGGGTGAACAACAATTATGCGATGGAAGGAATTGTGCATGAGCACGAGAGAGATGGACATACGGATTTTTGGGGGATCCACTGGAAGAAGGTCGGTCACTTCAACCAAATCACAGAATCTCCTCTCGGTAACGCCGGGCGCGATCAGATCCTCGCATATCAATTCCCATATGACCACTTGGAAGAACTTTTGCAGCAGATGACACCCGTCCTGAACGACACTGCGAATTGGTTCATCGGATGCGATGTTTCTCCCTGCGTGTTCGAAATGTACTTCCGGCTCCGGGGAATAACGAACGCCCTGACTGACATGGCTCTCGACGAAGAACTTGCGCGTGAAATGTTCAAACGTTCCGCAGATTTTTCGATCGCTTTGGCTGAGCAGGCGTGCAAGCGGTTCCCATTGGATTGGCTCTGGACAGGTGACGACGTTGCGGGTCAGGATGCGTTGATGATGAGACCTTCGATGTGGCGCGAGCAAATTAAGCCTGAACTGCAGCGTGTCTTCGATGCCTGCCTGACCGGCAGGCAGGTTGGCAGCGCCGCCGGTCTCTGGCTTGCGCACCATTGCTGCGGATCGTTGAGGCCGATCATTCCCGATCTGATTGAGATGGGGCTGAATGTTCTCAACCCCATTCAGTGCAATTGTCCGGGTATGGATCCGCTCGAACTCAAAAAAGAATTTGGACACGACCTTGCATTCATGGGCGGAGTCGATACTGTCGATCTTCTGCCGCACGGGACTGTCGGTGAAGTTCGCAGATCAACCGCACGCCTGCTTGATGGTATGACAACTGATGGAGGCGGATATATCCTCGCCGCATCCCACACCATTCCTCCGGAAACTCCGGACGAGAACATCTTTGCTCTGTTTGCGGAAGCAGGAGTGAGCAAAGAGGAGATCTTTGACAGTGCTCTTGCGATACGCGGTAGACTGCCTTGAACAATTCGTAGATACCGGAGAGAACACATACGCAAATGAAATCAAAAGAACGAGTCCTCACAGCGCTGGCACGTCAACAACCCGATAGAGTGCCTGTGAATTACCTTGCAAATCCGGGCATCGATCGTCGGTTGAAGGATCATTACGGTCTGGCCTCTGATGATACGGAGGGATTACGGAAGATTCTCGGCGTGGATTTCCGCGAAGTAGAAGCGCCGTATGTCGGACCTCCACTTCATGCAACAATCGGCGGTCGGCGAATTGATATGTTCGGCATTCGCACGCGATGGGTTGAGCATGAATCGGGCGGCTACTGGGACTACTGTGATTTTCCGCTGCGTGATGCCGACGAGGAGACCGTCGACCGATGGCCGATGCCTTCTCCTGACGATTTCGATTACGATCTCTTACTCAGATCGTGCAGCAGATTCCAGGAGTACGGAGTCTTCTACGGGAATCCGGGTCTCGCCGACATCATCAACAGTGCAGGCATGATCAGAACGATGGAGCAGGTGTTGGTTGATCTGGTCACAGATGATCCGGCCGGACTCCGATTGATCGACAGTAGGCTTGGCGTCCAGCTTGAGGTGATGAGCCGTTCCCTCGAAAAGGCAAAAGGGCTAATCGATTTCGTGTGGCTCGGAGAAGATCTCGGAACACAACGCGGACCGACCATCGGACTGGACCTCTACCGGAAGCACATTCGTCCAAGGCATCAACGGTTTGTCGATGTTGCAAAGAGCTTCGGCCTTCCCGTGATCATCCACTCATGCGGGTCGAGTAGCTGGGCGTTCGAGGATTTTATTGAGATGGGAATCGACGCGGTGGATACACTTCAACCCGAAGCAAAAGACATGGCACCGGATTTCCTGAAGAAACGCTTTGGCGGTCGGCTTGCCTTTCATGGTTGCATCAGCACCGCCGGTCCTGTTGCCTATGGTACAGTCGCAGAGACCGTCGCGTACGTAAAGAAGACGCTGGAGATCATGATGCCGGGAGGTGGCTACTGCGTCGCGCCCACACACGATCTGCAGGACAATTCGCCAACAGAAAATGTGGTTGCGCTCTATGAGACTGCCAGGACGTTCGGTGTATACTGAAGAAAGAGTCTCACGCAGTACGTTCCTCAACGGCGTCCATGAACGCACGGATGTTTTCGAGCGGAACATCTGCAGGAAGATCGCACCCAGACGAGGGAACGAAATTCTTCAGCGTGCTCGTCCGTTGCATCAGTTCCCTTGTTGCATCCCGAACCTCCGCCGGCGTTCCGCTACGGAAGATGCCAGACGGATCGAGGTTGCCTGCAAGAATGATGTCGCGATCCAGCACACGCGCAAGAGCCTCCACGATATCCATCGGCTTTCCGAAATGATACATCGCCGCTCCCGCTTTCAAGATGCCCGCAAGATGTGGAAGTGTCGCCGCACAGTTATGGAGAATTACATCGAACCCCTCGTCCTGAACTGCATCGATAATCCGTCTTACAAAATCTGAAGAGAATGTCTCAAGCGATCGTGGAGAGAGAAGTCCGGCCGTAGGCTCCGCGATGATGATGCCGTTTGCGCCCGCTTCTTTGAATGCCCGTGCGTAGTCGGTGAGGAACGACGTCGTCTTCTCAAGCAAAACGGAAATCCACTCCGGCTCCAATGCAGTTGTTTCCAGTGTCTCGCTGACACCGAAAAGTCGTCCTGCAAGTGAGAATGGACCTATCATGCAGCCAAGCACAATGTTGGAACCCGCCGCGGCTGAGAGTTTTCGCGCAGCTTCCAAATAGATACCTGTACGGCCGCTCCCGATTGCTGGAACGCGGAGATTGCAGATCTCATCCAGCGAGCTTACAAGGCGACCGGTAATGGTAGGGACTTCGTCCCCTTCTCTCCGTACGCACGCGCCGAAAGCTTCCGCCTCAACACTCAGATCCATCGCGGTCATCAGGACGGTAGTGTTCAACGCGTCTCTGACAGCCAGTTGCGCCTGAGACTGGTGTTCTGCGTCTTGGAAGAGATCACAGGCCGCGCAGTGAATCAACTTTGCGCCTGGCAGAGACACCAGCGGCATCGGTATCCGACGTTGTGAGTGAAGTATTTCCTGAGTGAGTTTACCCATTGCATCACGTCATGATTGTTGATACACCGCGGAAGTAGGAAACGTCATCTCCTCCACGTAGATATCCTGAAACTGCGGATGAGAACTCAGACCCACGTGAGAGATTCGGCGGGCAAGGTCATCGATAGATTCCTTGTCGGTAAAGAGGGCGACCTTTGCACCGAGGAGCGCGGTATTTCCCGCCGGGTGGATACGATCGGCCGGAATATTCAGAAGTCCAATCCGGCGCGCACTGGCGACGGAGATGTAGTTGCCGAACGCGCCTGCGAGGTGCACGCGTTCAACATCATCAACTGACGCCCCAAGCTCATGTAGAAGTATACGAACACCAGCAGCGATCGCTCCCTTTGCCAGCTGGAGTTCCCTGATGTCCGTCTGCGTAAGATGAACCGGATCAATGAGAGGCAATTTGTGTGGAGGTTGCGGGATCCTGCCGCTTGAATGCACAAGTCCGAGATCCAGTGCGCACGCAACTGCATCAACGAGTCCACTCCCGCAGATCCCGCGCGGGGCGCTTCCTTCTCCGACAATGTGTGCCTGCAGTTGTCCATCCTGTATGCGTACGCGAGAGATGGCGCCGGTTGCAGCCCTCATGCCCATCTTAATGCGTGCACCTTCAAATGCAGGACCGGCAGCAGTTGAACAACAACGCATTCTCTCCTGGTTTCCAATGACAATCTCTCCGTTGGTCCCGAGGTCGATCAGGCAGATCAGTTTCTCGCTCTGATGAATCCTCGTCGCCAGAACACCCGCGAGAATATCACTGCCAACGAAACCACCGAAGCATGGAAGTACGCGGACCCGCGCGTGCGGCGCTATCCGCCAGCCGAGTTCCGCCGGAGTCCCTTCCCAACTGTCGAGATGCGGAGAAGAAAAAGGATATCGCGAGAGAGGCTCGAGATCGAAATCACAAAACAGATGATGCATGACGGTGTTTCCGACGAGGACGATGTCGGTGAGTTCGTCCCGCGCCGCGGGAGAAGTCTCAAGGAATTTTTCGATCATGGTCAGGATTTGCCGGCGAATCATGTCCACCAATATTCTCCGCCCGGCATGATTGACGCCGAACCCAACCCTGCTCATGACATCTGCGCCATGTCGCGCCTGATGGTTGAGCGCCGTGTTGACCGCCCGAACAGTCCCCGTGCGGAGTTCAATCATTTGCGCAACCAACGTAGTCGAACCGATATCAACGGCAATTCCAATTCCGTCACGCGGGACAAATGTGAAGTGAGAATCGTCGGCGAGAATGGCGGACTCCCACTGAGCAACGTGGAGCGTGAGGTCTGTTTGCGCAGTATGGCGACACGAAAGCCTCCACCCCGCTCGCCGTTCTTCATCAGTAAGCAGACGACGTTCTTCGTCGCTCATCGGCAGAGTTCCTTCCATCACCCGAACGCGGCATCCTTTGCATTGACCTTTTCCGCCACACGGAAACTCAACGCCATGTTGGAAGAGAATATCGTGAAGGGGAGTGTGAACGTTGACGTGAAGATCGACACCGAGCGGGACGAGTTTGATATGGATGGCGGAACTCACTCCTTGACCGGTTCTGCCGCGATGATCCCGTCGTCGTAACGAGTGAATATCCATTCAGGAGGGATGCGATTCAACTCTTCGTGCATGGCGACGTCTCGCCGGTTATTGAATGCCGACGAATTTCCTGGCGAGCGCCACTGCACCATTCGCGTTGCTGCTGTATCCATCTGCTCCGATCTCATCGGCATATCTCTGGGTGATAGGTGCGCCGCCAATCATGATCTTCACTTTGTCGCGCACGCCGCCAGACTTCAACGCCTCGATTGTCGATTTCATCGATCCCATCGTTGTCGTCAGCAGTGCCGACATCGCGACAAGCGATGCATTATTGTCTCGGGCGGCCGTGGTAAATTTTTCGGGAGAAACGTCCACACCCAGATCGATTACTTCGAATCCGGATCCTTCGAGCATTGCAGCAACCAGGTTCTTGCCGATGTCGTGCAAGTCCCCCTTCACAGTTCCGATCACGACACGGCCGGCAGGCTGAGCGCCTTGCTGCACCAGCAGAGGCCGGATGAGTTCCAGAGAGGCTTTCATTGCCCGTGCAGCGATGAGCAGCTCGGGAACAAAATATTCATTGGCCTCATACCGTCGGCCCACCTCATTCATCGCCGGGATCATGTATTCCTGAACCAGCATTTGTGGATCGGCGTTCTTGTCGAGCGCTTGCTGTGTCACTTCTTTTGCGATCTTGAAATTACCGTTCAGGATCGCTTCGTACAACTGCTTGTAGTCATCCATAGGTCGGGCCCTTTGCTTAAGATTGCCCGCACATCATGATAATGTGCCGTGCTGGTGAATTGTCTCATACATTGTTACAATGTTGGCGGTCGGTGTGACAGGTTGGATATTGTGACACGGTGCGCAGATCCATCGGGCGCCCGAGAAAACGGCGATGTTATCCAACACTTCGGCGCGAACATCATCGGTGGTTCCGAACGGGAGTGTCTGCTGATTGTCCATCGCACCATGAAAAATTATCTTGTCGCCGAAATCGCGGACGAGCGCCTCACGCTCCATACCGGGACACCGCCACTGAATCGGGTTGAGCAGCTCGATGCCGGTAACATTGATCAGATCCGGGAGAATATCTCGTGCAGATCCATCAGTATGGTAGAAGATGTGAATGCCGTAGCTGCGCGCAAGGTCCGCCATCCGCTTCTGATTGGGAAGAATGAATTTTCGAATCAATGGAACGCTGAGTAACAACTGTGTCTGGCTCCCAAGATCCTCAGCGACGTACGTAACGTCGATCAGGCCTTTTCCGATTTCGTAGGTACGCTGGTTCAGTTCATAGTAATAGTCGAAAATGTGGTTGAGGGCGGCCATGGCAATGTCGGGTTCGACGAGAAGATCCATCATCGCCTGTTCCATCCCTCGCATCGCACAGTAGATCAGAAATGGTTCAAACTCACCTGACCGGATGATGCGGTGGCGCGGTGCGTTTTGAATCAATGTACGATACGCTTCGAAGTCGTGGTTCTCTGCAGTTGGCCAGGCAAACGCATCGATGTCGTCCACGGTCTGCGCACTCTCGAGCGGATGATTGCCGAACTCGTTGTACGATCCCGAGCCATACTCCATCACTTTTTTCCGAATCCCCCAAATGTCGGCGTCAGGGTCATCCGGATGATGATCACGGATCCTCGGGGCGTTAATGATGATAAGCCCGTCGATGTGAAGCTTGCAGTAAAGCTCTTCCACATCGTTGCAATGGAGATCCTTCAACAGGCGTGCCGTTACTTCGTCCGTCGCCCAATAATCTGTTGGAATACGATCGGGTCGCTCACCGGCAAATAGCGCGAGCCATCGTTCGCGAGGAGTCATTTTTCTGTGGGAGATGATTTGATTCTCGAAAAGAGCGTTGCTTTGATAGAAATGGTAATCAACCGCAGGAACATGTGCAAACTCGGAACAACGGAAGCGCTCTTCATCGCGGTTGATGTCTAATATTGAACTCGAACTTTTGGTTCTACACCGAAAACTACTCCGTCAAAACTTTGTGCAGCGGTTTCCCATCCTTCCCCTTTGCTGCCAAACCGCCCGATCACCTTGAGACCAAGTTGACGCGCTCGTCGCGAAACGACTGAAGGAAGTTTCCCCTCCAACGTACTCTTGTCGAGGCATCCTTCCCCCGTAACAACGGCGTCACAATCCCGGCAATGATCATCAAAACCAACTACCTCCAAAAACTCATCAGCGCCTGCCACCAGCTTTGCACCCAGAGCAAGCAGCTTGGCCCCCAAGCCTCCGGCTGCACCGGTAAACGGACCAGTCGGAAGTCCCACAGCCATGAGTCGGTCGCGCAGAACCGGGATCTCATCGGGCTTCGCTCCTTTCTGCGGGCCAAACATCTCGGCTGCCTTATCCAGATCTGTCCTCACATCACAAAAGACAATTGCCTGGGAAAGTTTTATCGTGGGCCAGTCCTTCCCACCATCCATCGTGGCAGTGCCACCCAGACCTATCCAGAGACGACGAGAAGATTGAAGAGTGGCAAGCAACTCGCCAAGTCCCCGACTGCTGGCACGAAACGGATCCAGATGATCAAGACCGGCCAGGCCAATTACCTTTGCGCTTTCGACAGCGACTGTTCCATCCGGCAACTCAAGAATCTGAACAGTACGCATGCGCCCGAAAGGATCTGATGCAATGCATTCCTGGAACTGACCTCCGAGTGCGTAGCGCAAACACTCAAGGAATCCATCGCCTCCATCGGACAGAGGCAAGAGTCGGTCGCCCGGCAATGCGAGATGTCGGGCTGCTTCTAACGGCGACATTGTACCTTTGAACGCTGTCGGGGCAACAAGCCTCATTGCGTTTCCTTCAATGCGGAAGACATGCATGGTCCCGGCGACACGGCAACGGCAATCTGGCGCGTTTGATCGAGCGCTACTGCAGTATAGAAATGATAGTGTCGCTCGTCAGTTCTAAAAATGAATGGCTTCCCTGCATGAAGCGCATCATAAGAATTTGGCTCCCCAATTTTGAGGATGGGATTCCGTCCGTAGATGCGCCAGCCAAGTGGAAACTCTTCTTCGGTGGTCCACGCAAGCCCGTCGGCAGAATTCTTCTTATCCCAACTGTACCACGCCATGTACCAGATGCTTTCCACTTTGTACACGCATGGATCGCCGGCTCGACCGGATGCGTCCCACGTTCCTGGTCTGCCGCTGCCGACAACCAACGGCGAGTTCACGTCATCCACCTCCCAATGCAATAGATCCTTCGATGTTGCGTACCCGATACACTCTTCTTCCAATCCGTTCACAATGCCGGATGCATTGAAGAAGAGATAATACGTCGCTCCGTCCTTCACAACATTCGGATGCCAGATCGCGTCGCGCCGCCAGCCGTTTCCAGCGGGAACAATACTGGGATTCCCTTCATACCGTTTCCATTGCGTGAGATCGGCGGACGTGGCAAGATTCATTGTCTTCATGCCCTTCTCATATCCTCTTTCAGTCACGCCGAAATAGAAGAGATAATATGTGCCGTGCTCAAACCAGATAAACGGCCCGGTCGCACCTTGCGCGTCGGACATGCCGGAGATCCCGCTTCCTGAGAAGAGTGGACTGTGAGAATCTTTCTCCCAATGCAGGAGGTCGTCACTCCAGGCAAGACCAATCCGCGGCTGCGTGACGTACCTGTATCCGCGTCGTGTTGAATCAGTGCTGCCGTAACCGGTGTAGACCATTCCGTATCGGTTGCGATTTGTGTCGTACCAAATTGCCGGCGACTCCACCATTCCGGAATCCCACTCCCCGTACAAACCCACGGGAAGCACAACGCCACACTTCACCAGTTGCGAACCGGGCGGGTCAGTGATCATGTTTGCAGAATGTTGAGTCGACGAACACGAGAAAACCAAGAAGAGAGGCATAGCAAATAGCAGGAGCGCGCCGCCATGCCCCGGTCGAATCTGAAAGGAGGAAAAAAACCGCTACAGAGGTGCATGCTATATCTTCCCGCAGAAGTACACATCGAGACCAAGCTCGCGCATCGCAGCGGCCTTTACGTACAGTGCACGTCGCGCGTCGGCACGGCTGGGTGCATACACAACCTGGATGTGGTTGGACTTGTGTTTCGCCATCATCTGATCACGCGTGATTCCTTTCAGCACCGCGTGCATGATCGGCCATTGCGGTGTCGTCAGTCGCCAGCGTTCATTCGTTTCTTCATCAGGAAGCGCAACAGATTCGGCGAGTCCGGTGTCGTAGTTCAATCTTCCATCCTCCACGTACACGCGGCTCCACACGACATGTCCCGCACGGCTGACACCTTTGATTGAGCCTCCCCCACTCGGAAAGTACATCGGCGGCTGTCGCTCGCTCATCGCACTGCGGTATCCATCAACAAAGTGTGCGGGAGGAACAGCGCCAGAGATTTCAAATACCCATACGAAATCATCGATGCCGTTGCCTTTGTACTGTCTTCCCCAACGAAGATCGTGCAGAGTCGTCTCCGGAGCAAATCCGAGTTTCGGCCAGAGCCTGTACGTAACCAACGCGTCCAATCCGGCGCATTCATCGACTTCATTGAAGTGTGGCAGAGCTTCGCCTGCAAATAGTTCTTCTCCGGTTTTTTCATGATAGACCGGAGGCCGCTCGACATTGTTGAGCAACCCTTCGGCAAGATCCGATGCTGCCGTGAGATCTTTGAGACCTTGTTGGTACTGAATGCCAATGGCGGCGCATCCGAACTCGTTCGCCAGACGCATCGCGGCAATATACATCTTGCATTGCTGCAACACCTGTGCTTCCGTGAGTTCAGTGCTGTCGTCACTTCCAAGATGGAACTTCATCCCTTTCTCAACAAGCCAGGAATACACAGCGCGAGCTTCGTCGTCACGAACAGTCAGCATTTTTGCATACAGGGTGGATTGACTCAACCGTTCTTTGAAAACGCCGGCTTCATGCAGCAGTTCATCCGGAATGATTGCATTGTACATACCCATGCAGCCCTCGTCAAAGACACCCATGATGGGCTGGCTCTTCCGGAAGCCTTTTGCAAACCTCCGTCCTTCTCCTTCAGCTCTATGCGGGACGCGCGCTTTCTTGTACGGTGTAACATGCGAGAGGTCATGCTTGACCGAACCTTTCTTCATCCATCGTTTCAGTCCGGCCATGAAAAACGCATCCGTAAAGTTTTCGCTCCACAGCGTACTGTACCTGACACCGGCTTTGGTGAGCGAGGCGTTCAGGTTCAACATTCCCACAAGTCCGGGCCACGTGCCGCTCCAGTTTGCGACTGTCAGAATCGGTCCCTTGTGCGCCATCAAACCTGCGAGCACATGGTGACTGTATTGCCACACTGCTTCAGCCACAATCACCGGAGCCTTTTTCGGAATGGTGCGAAATATTTCTATCCCGTACTTCTGGCTGTCGATGAAGCCGTGTTTCTTTGTCTCATCATACGGATGGGCGCGCTGCACGCGACCACCTAGTGTTTCAACGGCCGCAACGAGACCGCGCTCCATCTCCACCTGTGCGGCTTCGCAATTCTGGTTTGCCGAAAGTCGCAAGTCTCCGCTGGTGACAAGATAGATCGTTTCCATAACCCTTCCTTTTTCAGAATGGTTGAGAAGGATACAAACGACGTCCGATTACTTGTAAAGATATCGCTCTTTAAACGTAGGACTCTCTCCCGCCATCTTCAGAAACACATCCAGCGGCACGACTTCAAACCCGGCTCCCAGCTTATCCATGATACCTTTCACTCTTACAATATCACTCCACTCCCGAACATGGACGAGCAAAAAATATGGACGGTCTTTGTTGATGGAAGCCAACTCCTGCAGGTCAATCACAGCGTCCGCTTCGGGTCGTGTTTCGGAAAGATAATAATCGTACGAAATAAACGGCCTGCCATTGCGCGACGTAAATGTGTACGCCGGAACATAACCGTTGACGAAACCGATGGCATCCGGCATCCCGTCATAATATGCATCGACAACATACTTCGGCAGTTCGGTGTTTCCTTCGAGCGTTGCCCCTTCCGAATAATCCATCGTCTCAAACACATTGATGTCGAGCTTCTTCATCAGCTCGTCCGCCTTTGCAATGACGCCGGGCAGGAGTTTGCGCGGGATCGCTTTCGGATACATGTAGCCGGGACCGGAGAGAGCGCCGATAAAGAAATCGTTTGGTGATGCGGCACTATAGTAGTATTCCAGCATCGCCGGCGCCATCCATAGCCAGTTGATAGTGACCTCCCACGCATACGGCATCGTGCCGCGACCGGGTTTCGTCCATGCACCCAAGCCCAGTCCGTCGCTTTGGATGCACGTCACGTACACTTTCTTTTCCGGCTTGTACTCTTTTCCGGGAACGACATTGTGGTTATTCTTGAACTTGAATCCCGGCGACGGAGGAGTCATGCTGGTGAAACTCAGATTCGGCATTGTGTGAAGACCTTCGACGCGCAACGCATAGTGCGAAGTCAGGCGCACGTAGTCCCGTTCTTTATCCTTCGCGTAGGAATGCCACCCCATAACCATGGAGAACGATTTCTGCTTGCTGAGAATTTCGTCGGCAAGTTTGTATTCGATTGTGTCTGTAGGAAGTGTGGAAAGATCCGTGACGAACGTGTGTTTGGCAATTGCAAAATCGGCGATGCCCGGCTTCATCACCTTTCCCGACTCGCCTCCCAACCAGACGATGTACTCGTTGTTGCACTTCGACCCGTAGGTATCGTATGCCCACCGGAAGATCTGTGCGTCTGTCTGACCCGTAAACTTGCCGCGCAAATCCTCGAGTTGTTTCAATCCGGCTTTCTCTACCATCGGAATCAAATCTTCGCTTACCACAACTCCCCGCTCAAGACCCGCAATGGTGAACGCCACATCCAGCGACGTTCGGACATTCCTATCCCACACGACATAACCTTTCGCGTATTGCTTGAATGTCGTGAGCGCCTGCTCAGAAGACTTCAACTCGGTAAACGTATAGTTGAGTTTCGTCTTGTAGAAATCGAGCATTGCTGGCGTGAACCGGAAATCCCACGTGTCGGGGTAAAGAAAGTACAGTCGCGGCGCATCGGTGTTAGCAAGGCCTTGCACGCTCAGGAGGAGAACGTTCTCGGACAACTTGCCGTCAACATCCCACGTATCGGCAAGCGACATGACATACGCTTCCTTTGTTCCCGCGCGCTTGAACACATACTTCAGCGGCGCGCCCGATTTCCTCGTCGGGCGATCAAGAATCACCGTCAATGTTTGTTTCTCATCGGTCAGTTCATACGTGTCGGTGCTCGTGATCTGTTCCTTTCCTTGTGAGGCAAGAACGGTGTACCGGCGTTCCACCTTGAGTCGGGTTCCGTTGATTTCCCACAGGGCAGTCACTTCCTGCCGCGCACTCGTGTCCATCGAAATACCCATGAACACATTGGACGGCCACACACGGTTCTCCACCGGAATGCGATTGATCGTATCGCCTGTTTTCAGCACAAGTTTGTCGGTGAACGTCCGTCCGCTGCCCCAAGTGTGAATGATGGTGACGGTCAAACCATTTTGAGAGATGTCAACAGAGGATGTCTTGAAGAGATCTATGTCGGGACTTTTGAGCGGAAGCAAAGTCCATTTGCCATTGAATTCCTGATCGCCGCCAAACGCCCGAGCAAACAGGACGGCAATAAGTACCAGCGGAATGAGTGGACGAAGAAGTGACATGCAAATACCTCCTACATCGAATAAGAAATAGCGGTGAGAGAGCCAAACGAGTAGCAAACTTTGTCGGGAAGACTCCCGGTTGCGAGTGAATCGCGTTCTCATAAGTGCTGAATGAAGATACGCGAATTTTGTAAACAAGTAAAGGAACAGCATTTCATATATGGAACATTGGAGATTCCCGAAAAACGCCAATAAACCATCGCGACGTTTTTTGATTGTCATTCTGAACGGAGTCCCAACTTCTTTCCATGTTGGGACGGAGTGAAGAATCCAGAACAGGTTACTGGATTCTTCGCCTTTGGGAAGCAAGGCTCAGAATGACAATGGTAGGGCGATTTCCAATGGAGAATCTCTACATGAAACACGCTTGCACTTGAGCTTTCCAATGCCATATATTGCAGCGTTCACGGTCCCCTCCACTTCCACAACCTACTCGTTCATGAACTCGCATCTACGCCTTGCCGAAATCATAGGACTTCTTCTCTTTGCGATTGCTTACACGCACGCTGAAGGATCGTCGTTCTACGTTTCACCTTCCGGAAGCGATAGCTGGTCAGGACAACTTCCTTCCTCCAACAAAGAGAAAACCGACGGCCCCTTTGCTACACTTGAAAGAGCGCGCGATGCGGTGCGTGCATGGAAAGCAACCCGGGGACCGTCAGGCGACACTGTTGTGGTCTATCTTCGCAAGGGGAATTACTCTTTGCAGAAGAGCTTGCACTTGAACATGCAGGACGGCGGCTCAAGCGGCAAACCCGTCGTCTGGCGATCCTATCCGGGTGAAAAGGTTTTCCTCACCGGGAGTAGAACAATCGAAGGCTTTACGAAAGTGAGTGACAGGTCTGCTCTGCAGCGAATTCAACAGCGATTCCGCGACAGAATTCTGCAAATCGAACTTAGCACAATCGGCATCACAGATTATGGCAAGATAATGGGCCGCGGCGGGCCCGGCATGGAGTTGTTCTTCGACGGAAAGCGAATGCCAATTGCTCGTTACCCCAACTCTGGCTGGCTGAATATTGAAGACGTGCCACAGTCTGGCGACACTCTCTACAACCGGGGTCTCGATCGGGAGAAGAGATTCAAGGATGGTCCCGTTGGCAGACATTACGGAAAATTCCAGTATTCCGGTAATCGGCCAGATCTTTGGTCGAGCGAGAACGAGATCTCTGTGCACGGCTACTGGACATGGGATTGGAGCGATTCGTATCAGAAAGTACAATCGATTGACGCAGAATCAAAAACAATCACCATCGCTCCGCCTCATCATCACTACGGATACACGACCAATCAACGATTCTATTTTCTGAACATCCTTGAAGAACTCGATACGCCGGGCGAATGGTATCTGGATAGAACGAATGGCGTGCTGTACTTCTGGCCTCCGGGACCGATGCGCAACGGGAGCGTGACTGTCTCAATGCTCGATGCGCCGCTCATTTCTCTCGATAGCGCTTCATACCTGACGATACGCGATCTGAATTTCGGATACTCCCGAAATAGCGGCATCATTGTGTCCGGTGGTGACCACTGCGTGATCGGCGGTTGTTCGTTCTCCTTTCTCGGCGGTGATGCGGTGGTGCTCAACAACGGAAGCGAGAACGGAATAACCGGTTGCGATATTTTCGACGTTGCAGTTGCCGGCGTGATGCTGGGCGGCGGGGACAGGCAGACGCTCATGGCGGGCAAGAACTTCGCGACGAACAATAATATTCACGACTACAGCCGCTGGATCCGAACGGGACAGTATGCAATCAACATCTC
>JACRFA010000297.1 GCA_016218065.1 Ignavibacteriota bacterium
CAACCGGCAAAGTCGCGCTTGTAGAGCGCTGTTGTCGGCTGCGCCGAAGGACTGACGGTGGTTGCAGACGTGCCGGGTTGAACGCCTGCGATGTACTCGGCGCGAACAATCAAGCCGCCGACCGAGGGAACGTCATAGTAGAATTGCACATCACCGCCGAGATATTGGCGCGTCACACCGCTGCCAGCGTTGTTCGTATCTAGTGAGCGAACGAACCCGTTTCCTCCACGCACAAAGATGTCGCTCGTATTGTTCCGCACTTTGCCGAAGTACCCTGACACGCCGAGATCGATTTCGAAATCATCAAATGGAAACTGCATCGTCACCTGTGCGATGATGTCTTTGAAGTTGTCGAACTCATTCGCGTTCGGGCCTGTGCCGTTGAACACCCCGACGTCTGCGCGCAGAAAGCTCAGCGGCCCGTCTTGCGGCGCGTAGAACAGTTTCGCGCCGAGATCGCGCTCGCCGGGCAGCAGCGTTTGCACGACTCGCGATTGCTCAGGACTTTCGCGGCTGCCCGACGAAAAAGAAGTCTCGTACCCAAACGGCCGGTAGAACACTCCCGCCTGCAAACCGAAAGTTCTCTTCCACGGTTCCGTGATCGAGAGGTACACATCGCGCACCGTAACGCCTGAGGGCACGATATCGATTTCAAAGACGGCTTGTGTAAGATCGTTGTCGTAGTTGACTTTGAGTCGACCGCGGCGGAGTTGAAATTGATGTTTGACATTCGCGGGAAACGCGCCGCCCGAAAATTGTCCGATGGACTGCGGCTGATTGAAAATGTCGGTGAGACGATATTGCGCCTGAATATAGCCCGAGACCTTGATCTTGCGAAGGACGTCTAAAACATTTCTGACTTCTGTCGATGACTCCTGTAAACCTTCCACAACACCTCTGACCTCCTCCACGTGCTCACGGATGCCGACCGTTGTCGTGTCTTCTGCAATTTCCTGGCTGAACGTTCTAAGATTCATAGCGCAGCAGAGCACAAGCATCATTGCACTGGCGCGCACATTCTGACCCTTTATGATATGTTGAGACTTCAGCGGTCACAATATCGGTATCGCGCGTGAACTGCATGTAAAGCCAATGTTAAGAAACTGTAAAGAGATTCTGAAGAGCATGTAGAGCGAGAAGCCTTCTCGCCTCACGAGCAGTAGAGCGAGAAGCCTTTCTCGCTTCAGAGCATGTTGATCGAGACGCCTTCCTCGCTTCACAAGCATGTAGAGCGAGAAGCCTTCTCGCTTCACGAGCATGTTGATCGAGAAGCCTTCCTCGCTTCACAAGCATGTAGAGCGAGAAGCCTTCTCGCTCAACCGTGTGTAATAATGGCGAGGCTTCACACAACGGGGTCAGGTCGTTGGTGAAGCCTCTCTTCCATCCCATCACCGAAAGAGTTGGATGGAATTTTTTCTTTTTCATTTGGACGATAATTCTTTTGCGCTTTGTCCACACACGTTGAGAACTTTGTGGACAACACTTCGCCTGCCGTCACTTCATCACGACCATCTTGCGCGCCTGAACGAAGCCGTTCGCATTCAACTGGTACACGTACGTGCCGCTCGCGAGTCTCGACGCATCGAACTCCGCTGTAAACGTTCCTGCTGCGAGTTGTTCGTTGACGAGTGTTGCGACTTCTCTGCCAAGCAGATCGTACACTTTCAGTACGGACGGAGCATGCCCTGTCCCCGCAGGAATTGTGAATCGAATCGTCGTCACAGGATTGAATGGATTCGGATAATTCTGTTCGAGTGAGAATGTACTCGGGCTTCCGTCATTCGTCGGATTCACGCCTGTCAAGTAATTTGTGTTTTGTGGATCGAAGTTCGTCCAGCCTGCAGTCCATTGCGAACTCATCGGCAGCGAAGGATCGAACGCTCCGCGATAGGTTGTGGCGGTCAATCCCGAGAGACGTGGATTCGAGAAGTTCGTGCCGGCAATCGCAGGTTCAGAGCCGAGCGCCGGGCGAGGATCGTTGGCCGTGCCGAGTGTGAATGCTGCAGCAGATAATCCCACCGCCGAAGGTTGACGCGGCGTTGCCCCGTTGTTGGTGAACGATGCCGTCTGGAGCCATGTTGTTCCATCAAAGCCGTTGAACCCACCTCCGGTTGCGAACGAAGTCGGAGGCGTATCGACGCCAATCAGTCGCCTTCCCGCCTGAACACTCGTGTTCCGAATCTGCAAGCTGTCAACCGATGCATTCCAATGCGTACTGTCGTCGCGCAGCACGACGCCATGACGGAATCCGGCGAGAAGTGAATTGTAAATGCTGATCGACGATCGTCGTCTGATGAATGTCGCGTAGTCATGCTTGCCCGACACAGAACTATACTGACTTGTATCCGACAGCGGGCCGATCATCGTCATGTTCGAGAAGAGACCCGACGTCGTTGGACGCGCAGGCCACGGACCTGAGCTGCCTCCCTGATTGTCCGACTCGAAACCGTTGGAGTTGCTGCTCGCGCTTGCATCGAAGATGTTCGGATCGCGCTTTGCATATCCAAACTGCACGCGTCCGCTCCAACCGAAATCCGTGTCGAAGTCGTCATCGAGATTGCGCCACGAGACGAGATACTTCGCGTTAACGGTTCCCCCGAACCACTCAAACGCATCATCGTTCCCGAAACTCACCTGCACATACTCAATCACCGTTCTGCGACCAACGCTTCCCAGTGTCAGGCCGTTGATTTCGTTATCGACGAGAAACGGAGTCCCGCCGTACTCGACGCGCACGTAGCGCAACACGCCGCTCGAATCGTCGTCGTTCGTTCCGCCATACACACCCGACGCGTGGAGTCCACCTTCAATCGTTTGATTCAGACTCTGGTTGTTGCGCGCTGCACCGAGCAGGATGATGCCGCCCCATTGCGCGACGCGTCGGTTGCCGGGTGCGTTACGCGTCGTAAATACGATCGGGCGCTGTGCAGTGCCATTTGCATAAATCTTCCCACCGCGCTTGATGCACAGTGTGGCGCCCGTTGCGCTGTCGCCAAGAACGACCGTTCCCGGTTGAATGTTCAGCGCCGCCGTTGAATCGACGTAATATATTCCCGTGAGCACGTACGCCGTGTCGGCAGAGAGAGTGCGCACTGTTCCGGCTGTTTGAAAATACGGCGCCTTGAACGCCGCACCCAATCCCGCGCCGATCACAACTTGCGGTCGTTGCGCTTGCGCCAACGAACCAAGACAGAGTACAAGGACCCATGCAGTAAACAACTTCCTTACCATGCTGCTACCTCCGATTGTTTGTGTATTGTTGGATTGAGAGAATTTGGTCCTGACCCTGTGTAGTTCGAATTACAGCGTTGCCGAGAGCGACAAGCCATACGACGTGCCCGTTGCGTTGCTGCGATAGAACTGCCCGCGCTTCGTCAGCACTTCGGGTTTGCCGTTGAGATTCTTGATCGAGAACTTTGCTTCGAACAAATTGAACAACGGCTGCGATACCGTGATGTCAACGAGGTCGCGTGGCTCTTCGTAAATATCAGGCTCGCTCACACCGGCGCCGACGGCATCAATGCGTTGTCCGTACTTGTTGTAGAAGATGCTGATGGAGGTTCGTGTGGTCGGCTCGGTGAAGAGCACGCCAAGATTCATCATGTACGGCGATTGTCCCTGCAACGGTCGCGTCCGTTCATGCAGCAATCCGGGCACCAGCGGATCGGCTTCCAGAAACTTTACTTCCGATTGAATCCGTGTGTAGTTGCCCGTGATCAAAAAGTTGGCAAAGTAGTCGCCGAGGAAGTTCAGGCTTTTCCGAAACTCCAGTTCGATCCCTCTGTTGACTGCGTTGTCTGAATTCATGTACGATCTCGTCGCCGACGGCGTGGTGAAGAAGACTTCCTCAATCGGATGCGAGAGATCTTTGTGGAAGTAACTCGCGGCAAGCACTTCGCCCGCGCCGGGGAAGAATTCAAAGCGAACATCATAATTCCGCACCAACGCTCGCTGCAGATTCGCATTGCCATAGACTGTCTCGAGACGATCGTAGTCATAGAACGGAATCGGCGCAAGCTCACGAAACTCAGGCCGGTTCAAAGTCTGGCTGTAGGCGAGCCGAATGTTCATGTCCGCCGTGATGAGATACGCCAGGTTCATCGACGGAAGAACATCGACCTTCTTGAACTCCGTCGTTGCAGGCGAAGGATCTGAAATCGAGAGAATGCTGTGAAGCGTCTGAAGAGAATTCTCCACTCTTGCACCACCCACAAATCGGAAATTCTGCCCGGCAATGGCAAACGGAGCATCGATCATTCCGTACGCAGTGAGCAGTTTCTGCTCTGCGTCGTAGAAGCTTGCTGCGTTGCCGGGATTCTCGGTGAAACTGAATCCGCCTGTCCCCAGATTCTCGGGACTGAATACTTTGTCAATCGGCAACGAGTACAGTTCGAATCGCGTGCTGGCGACGCCAAGAATTCTGTACGCCCGAATCTTGTAATCCGATGTGCGATGCTCATACGAGAATCCCGCCTTCGTCTTCATTCCTGCTGCAGGCAACGAGAGATCCAGTCCCGCGCCTTTACTGCGATCGTTGGCCTTCTCCCAACTTCTGTCGCTTGTGGTGACGTAGAATGGATCTTCCGGCGCCGACCCGATTTGCCGGACGTACGGAACGAGTTTACGATCAGGATCTTCGCGCAGCGAAGAGGAAAGCGTTCCGCGCCACTGCAACTCAAGCTCGCCGAATTCCGGAAAACTGTGTTCGCCCATCACCTGACCGGTGTACGCCGAGCGTTGCGTCCATCGGACTGAAGTTCTGCGTTCCTCGTTTCCTGTGTTGCCGTCTTCTCCTTGCAGATAACTCACATCGTCATCTGCACTGTTGTTGTAGCTGTTCTTGAAACTGATTTTGTGGAGATGAGAAATCTTGTAGGTCACGTTGGCGATCGCTCCCCACAACGCAGCGTATCTGTCCTTCGCGCCGCTGTATCGACGCAACAGAAATCCGCCGCTCGTCAGCTCATTGATGCCGATCTCGGTTCGCTGGAAGCTGTTGTTGTACGATAACGAAGTGATGAGGCCAATCTGCGCGTCGCTCTCATCATCGCCAATCGGAAACTGATCGCCATACGCGAGGGAGAATGAACCGTTGTACGGCGCTCGCTTCGCCGTGGGCGCCCAGTTGTTCGGAAGCGATTTGCCCAGATCCGTGAGCGTTCCCTTCTGTTCGGGCAAAACTCTGCTGCCGTCGTCGAAGCCAAGCCAATCGCGTCCGCCTCCTTGCGACATCAGCAAATCCTTCGATGTCGTCAGACTGTTGTACGATGTCGAGACGCTCGCTTTGATGAGACGCCGCGAAGGAATGTCGAGCGTGTTGAGTTGCACGAGTCCGCCGGTGAAATCGCCGGGCAGATCGGGCGTTGCGCTTTTCACAACCGTCGTATTCTCGATGAGATTGGAGGGAATCAGATCGAATGAGAATCCCTTCTTCCCCACTTCCGTACTCGTGACCGAGGCGCCGTCGAGCGTTGTGCCGTTGTATCGATCGGTGATGCCGCGAACAAATACGAATTTATTATCAATAATCGAAAGTCCGGTGACTCGCTTCAACGCCTCCCCCGATGTTGCATCCGGCGTCCGCTTAATCTGTTCCGCGCTTATGCCGTCGCCGATTGCAGCCGCTTTCTTGCGCTGCGAGAGGAGCGCGCTTTCCGTCGAGAGCAACCGCTGCGCCGTGATCGTCACTTCCTCCGTTTCCACCGTTGCCGACGCGATGTTCGCATCGAGCTTCAATGTTTCGCCGGGCTTCACGTTCACATCCGTGATCGTCTTGCCGGTGTAGCCAACGAACGATATGCGAATGGCGTACGTGCCTTCCGGAATATTCTTGACAAGATAGCGGCCGTCGATGTCGGTCGTTGCCCCGAACTTCGTTCCCGTCAGCACAATGTTCGCGCCGATGATCTCTTCGCCTGTTTGTTCATCATGCACTGAGCCGGTGAGCGAGCCTGTCTGCGCGTTGAGCACTCCTCCGACAAACAGCATCGCGACCACCACGACGTACAAAAGTTTCATGATTGACACTCCTGACCCTGTGGAACAAACAAGTCTATTTTTTGGACTGACTGAATTTTTGGTATGCACAAACGTTAAGGTAGGGAACGCGTGTTAAGTCAGTGTTAAGGAGGATTTATGACTTGATGAAGACTGGGATTTGGGATTTGGGATTTGGGATTTGGGA